>NZ_AP023439.1:6620858-6934239 GCF_014701095.1 Streptomyces tuirus
CCCGATCGTCCCGCTCCTCGTCGCCCAGATCGAACACGCCCTGGACCGCAGCCCGGCCGACCGGCGCCGCCTCACCGGCCTCACCGCGACCGACGCCGGCGCGGACATCGAGGTCACCTCCACCTGCCGCGTCACCCTCACCGCGTACCGCCTCGACCGGCTCTCGCGCTCCCACACCCACGAGATCTTCGAAGGGGTCCTCGAAACCGGCCGCCACCGCGTCGCCCTCGACGCGAAGGCCGTCAGGGGCCGGTCCTTCGTCGTGGCGCGCACCTCCGGAAGCGTCCTGGTGGCGGCCGTGACCCACTGAGCGGCCCGGCCGTTAGGATCGGCGCTCTGATGACTGCCACCCTCGTCGCCAAGAACCTCGCCGCCGGCCACGGCGACCGCTCCCTGTTCACCGGACTCGACCTCGTCGTCGCGCCCGGCGACGTGATCGGCCTGGTCGGGGCCAACGGCGCGGGCAAGTCCACCCTGCTCAGGATGCTCGCCGGACTCACCGCACCCGAGCAGGGCGAGCTGCGCCTGTCCCCGCCGACCGCCACCGTCGGCCACCTCCCGCAGGAGCCGGACCGCCGCCCCGGTGAGACCGTCCGGGCGTTCCTGGCCCGCCGCACCGGCGTCGCCGAGGCCCAGCGGACCATGGACGAGGCCACCCAGGCCCTGGTCGACGGGGCACCCGGCGCGGACGACGCCTACGCCACCAGCCTGGAGCGCTGGCTCGGCCTGGGCGGCGCCGACCTCGACGAACGTGCCGAGGAGGTCGCCGACGGCCTCGGTCTCGCCGTCGGCCTGGACCAGCCGATGACGTCCCTGTCCGGCGGCCAGGCGGCCCGCGCGGGTCTGGCCTCCCTGCTCCTGTCCCGCTACGACGTCTTCCTCCTCGACGAACCGACCAACGACCTGGACCTCGACGGCCTGGAGCGCCTCGAACGCTTCGTTGGCGGCCTGCGCGCCGGCACGGTGGTCGTCAGCCACGACCGCGAGTTCCTCACCCGCACCGTCACCAAGGTCCTCGAACTCGACCTGGCCCAGCGGCAGATCAACCTCTTCGGCGGTGGCTACGAGGCCTATCTGGAGGAGCGGGAGGTCGCCCGCCGGCACGCCCGCGACGAGTTCGAGGAGTACGCCGACAAGAAGGCGGCCCTCCAGGACCGCGCGCAGACGCAGCGCTCCTGGATGGACAAGGGCGTGAAGAACGCGCGCCGCAAGGCGGGCAACGACAACGACAAGATCGGCCGCAAGTTCCGCAGCGAGGCCAGCGAGAAGCAGGCGGCGAAGGCCCGCCAGACCCAGCGCATGATCGAGCGCCTCGACGTGGTCGAGGAGCCCCGCAAGGAGTGGGAGCTGCGCATGGAGATCGCGTCGGCCCCGCGCTCGGGCGCCGTCGTCGCGACCCTGCGGGACGCCGAGGTGCGCCGCGGCGGCTTCGTCCTCGGCCCCGTCTCCCTGCAGATCGACTGGGCGGACCGGGTGGCGGTGACCGGCGCGAACGGCGCCGGCAAGTCCACGCTGCTCGCCGCCCTCCTCGGCCGCGTCCCGCTGGACGCCGGGCACGCCGCGCTCGGCTCGGGCGTCCTGCTCGGCGAGGTGGACCAGGCCCGCAAGCTGTTCCACGGCGAGGAGTCCGTGCTCGACGCCTTCCGCGCGGCCGTCCCGGACACCGAACCGGTCGAGATCCGCACCCTCCTGGCCAAGTTCGGCCTCAAGACGGACCACGTCCTGCGCCCCGCGACGAGCCTCTCCCCGGGCGAGCGCACCCGCGCCGCCCTCGCGCTGCTCCAGGGCCGGGGCGTCAACCTCCTGGTCCTCGACGAGCCGACCAACCACCTCGACCTGCCCGCCATCGAGCAACTGGAGTCGGCGCTCGACGCCTACGAGGGCACCCTCCTGCTGGTCACCCACGACCGCCGCATGCTGGACGCGGTGCACGTCACCCGCCGCCTGGAGGTGGCGGACGGCAAGGTGACGGAGCGCTAACGGGCCGTCAGCCGCGTGGCCAGCTGCGGGTAGTCGACGACGAACCCGGCCTCGTCGAACTCCAGATCGCTGCGGAAGTCGCCCGAGGAGAAGCGGACGTGCCCCGGCCGCAGATGTGTGTACGTCTGCCGCGACGGGCGCACGGCCAGGTCCGGCACCGACACCCAGGCCATCAGGAACTCCCGCTCGCCGGGCTCCTGGTGGAGCCGGTGCCGCAGCACCGGCATGGTGTTGGTGAGCGGGCACAGCCCGAGATCGCAGTCGAGGGCTCCGCCGACGTCCGGCAGCGGCTCGCCGTCCGCGGTCCACCGGCCGTGACCGTCGTGCCGCAGGTCGAGCGTGCGCAGTCCGCCCGCGGTCTCGGCCGTCACCCGCAGGCCACGGGTCACGAACCCGTCGGCCGTGTCGAGTTCGTACGTGACCCAGTACGGCTCGGGTTCGATACCGACGGCCCGCCCGCGCGCCCGCAACACGCCGTCCCCCTGCTCGGGCCAGGCGGTCTCGAACCCCCGGCTCGCGAACACTTCCCAGGTGATGGCAGACATACCTTCACCATTTCAGGGGCGCGGGGAACTGCGCGACCGGCCACAACGGCCCCGCAGCTCCCCACGGCCCCCACGGCGGAGCCGTCAGCGCTTGCCGCCCTTGGGGTCCGCCAGCCCCGCCCGACGCAACGCGTCAGCCATCGCGCTGTTGGCCGGCGGAGGCGCCTGACGCGAACCGCCACCACGGCCGCCGCCACCGCCACGCCCGCCCTGCCGCTGCTGCGGCGGACGCCCGCCCCGCTGCCGACGCTCACCGGAGCCGCCGCCCTGGCCCTGCGAGGCCGCCGCCTCGTCCTCCAGACGCAGCGTCAGCGAGATCCGCTTGCGGGGGATGTCGACGTCGAGCACCTTCACCTTGACGATGTCGCCGGGCTTCACCACGTCCCGCGGGTCCTTCACGAATGTCTTGGACATCGCCGAGACATGCACCAGACCGTCCTGGTGGACGCCGATGTCGACGAACGCCCCGAACGCCGCGACATTCGTCACGACGCCCTCCAGGATCATCCCGGACGACAGGTCGGAGATCTTCTCCACGCCCTCCTTGAAGGCGGCCGTCTTGAAGGCCGGGCGCGGGTCGCGGCCGGGCTTCTCCAGCTCCTTCAGGATGTCGGTGACGGTGGGCAGACCGAACGTCTCGTCCACGAAGTCCTGCGGCTTCAGCGAGCGCAGCACCCCGGTGTTGCCGACGAGCGAGGCGACCTCCTGCCCGGCGGTCTTCACCATGCGCCGGACCACCGGGTACGCCTCGGGGTGCACGCTCGACGCGTCCAGCGGGTCGTCGCCGCCGCGGATCCGCAGGAAGCCCGCGCACTGCTCGTACGCCTTGGGGCCGAGCCGCGTCACCTTCTTCAGCTCGCCGCGGGCCTTGAAAGGCCCGTTCTGGTCCCGGTGCGCCACGATGTTCTCGGCGAGCCCGGAGGTGATGCCGGAGACCCGGGCGAGCAGCGGGGCCGACGCGGTGTTGACGTCCACCCCGACGCCGTTCACACAGTCCTCCACCACCGCGTCCAGCGAGCGCGACAGCTTCACCTCGGACAGGTCGTGCTGGTACTGGCCGACGCCGATGGACTTCGGGTCGATCTTCACCAGCTCGGCCAGCGGGTCCTGGAGCCGGCGGGCGATCGACACGGCGCCGCGCAGCGACACGTCCCTGTCGGGCAGCTCCTGGGAGGCGAACGCGGACGCCGAGTACACCGACGCCCCGGCCTCGGACACCATCACCTTCGTGAGCTTCAGCTCGGGGTGCTTGGCGATCAGTTCCCCGGCGAGCTTGTCGGTCTCGCGGGAGGCCGTGCCGTTGCCGATGGCGACCAGCTCGACCGCGTGCTCCTTCGCGAGCCGGGCCAGTTTGGCGATGGCCTCGTCCCACCGGTTGGCTGGCACGTGCGGGTGGATGACGTCCGTGGCGACGACCTTGCCGGTCGCGTCGACCACGGCGACCTTCACACCCGTACGGAAACCGGGGTCCAGGCCGAGCGTCGCGCGTGTGCCCGCGGGGGCGGCGAGCAGCAGGTCGCGCAGGTTCGCGGCGAAGACCCGCACCGCCTCGTCCTCGGCGGCCGTGCGCAGCCGCAGCCTCAGGTCGATGCCGAGGTGGACGAGGATGCGGGTGCGCCACGCCCAGCGGACCGTGTCCTTCAGCCACTTGTCACCGGGTCGGCCCCGGTCGGCGATGCCGAACTTGTGGGCGACGATCCCCTCGTACGAGGAGGGGCCGTCCGTATGCTCCTCGGGCTCCAGGACGAGGTCGAGGACCTCCTCCTTCTCGCCGCGCAGCATCGCGAGGACGCGGTGGGAGGGCAGGTCCGTGAACGGCTCGGCGAAGTCGAAGTAGTCGGAGAACTTGGCCCCCGCCTCCTCCTTGCCGTCCCGCACCTTGGCGGCCAGCCGCCCGCGCACCCACATGCGCTCGCGCAGTTCGCCGATCAGGTCGGCGTCCTCCGAGAACCGCTCGGTGAGGATCGCCCGGGCTCCGTCCAGGGCGGCCTGCGGGTCGGCGACGCCCTTGTCGGCGTCGACGAACGCGGCGGCCGCGGCGAGGGGCTCGACCGACGGGTCGCCGAGCAGCCCCTCCGCCAGCGGCTCGAGTCCGGCCTCACGGGCGATCTGTGCCTTGGTGCGCCGCTTGGGCTTGTACGGGAGGTAGATGTCCTCCAGGCGCGCCTTCGTCTCGGCGCCCCGGATGCTCGCCTCCAGCTCCTCGGTGAGCTTGCCCTGCTCGCGCACCGACTCCAGGATCGCCGCCCGCCGCTCCTCCAGCTCCCGCAGGTAGCGCAGGCGCTCCTCGACGGTGCGCAGCTGCGCGTCGTCGAGCATCTCCGTCGCTTCCTTGCGGTAGCGGGCGATGAAGGGCACCGTAGAACCGCCGTCGAGCAGTTCCACGGCGGCCCTGACCTGCCGCTCCCGTACGCCGAGCTCCTCGGCGATCCTGCCTTCGATGGACACTGCGTTGATGGACCCGATGGACCCGGGTGTCGTCACGATCCCGTACCGCCTTCTCCACTGAGGTTGCGCGGCAATTGTGGCAGGTGGCGCCGACACCCGGGGATCAGGGCGGTACCCGGCAGGTCGTGGTCCGGGTCAGGCCCTGCGGGTGGAGGACGAGGCCCCGCCGAACAGCCGGGCCAGGGCCCGGAAGGGAAGCGTCACGACGGTGGCGATGGCGCCGCCGATCTGGCGCAGCACGTCTGCGATAGCACGGAACACGAAATTCCCCTTTCTCCACTCCCGGCCGCGGTGGCCGGTGGAGAGCGGGTACCTCAGGGACGCGTCACTATGCGTCACCCTTGCCGATCAGATCGGCCGGGTACGCCCCGGCCACCAGCGCCGCGTGCGCGAACACCCCGCCCAGTTCGGTCAGCCGTGCCACGCCCTCCGCACCCAGGTGCTCGTACGGGGCGCGGTCCAGGCGGTCCGTCTCCTCCTCGATCTCCCGGCGCAGGGCGACGCCCCGCTCGGTGAGGTCGCCGGACGCGTCCAGCAGTCCGCGGTCCCGCAGCCGCTCCGTCGCCGCGTCCCAGTCCTCCCGGCTCCAGCCCCGGGTGGCGCACACCCACTTCGGGGTCATGCCCTTGCCCGTCGCCGTGTGGGTCACCATCGCCTCCAGGCCGTCGAGACCCGCGGACATCAGGGCGGCCAGGTGCCCGTCGCCCCGGTGCTCGCGCAGCAGGGTCGCCGCGTGCCAGTAGGCGAGGTGCGGGTTCTCGGGGACGGGGAGGTCGGCGTGGGCGGCGTACAGCGGCCGTGCCGCGCGCGAGCAGGCCTCGGCGGCGCGCAGCGCGAGCCGCGCGGCCTCCGCCATCTCCGCCGACGCCAGGGCCTCCTCGCCGAGCAGGCGGCGCAGGGTCGCGTCGACCGCACGCGCGCGTGCCGCGAGGACCTGCGCGGGTGCGGCGGTCTCCCACACCGCCGGCACGTGCCGGGCCACCAGCTCGTACTTGTAGTTGTAGAAGGCCGCCGCCACCGGGCCGGGGCCGACCGGACCGAAGGCGGCGGCCCGAACGGCGAAGTTCACGGCACGCGGATGGGTGACCCCGAGAGCGCCCAGCTCCCGCCCGAGGTCGGGGGAGAAGTAGTGCGTCGAGTGCAGTGAGTTGAGCATGTTGTGGCAGCGTCGGCCGGCGCGCGGCTCCAGAGCGGCAGTCGTCATGCCCGGCAGGTTACCAACCGCTTGGTATGTACTCCATGGCCCTGGACCGGATGGCAGGAAAGGTGGGCTACTGGTCCTTGCGTGTGCCGCGAGCACTCCGGCGTCATCCTGACGTGGGCACGCTCCAGCCGAACCGCGGTTGCCGGCGCTCCAGGAACGCGGCGACACCCTCCGCGGTGTCGCCGCTCCCGCGCGCCTGCCCGGCCCAGTGCGCGTCCCGGTCCGTACGGCCGTCCGCGAACTCCTTGGCCGCCGCCTGCGTCAGCTGGGAACGCGACACCAGCACCCGGGTGAACTCCGCGACCCGCTTGCCGAGTTCGCCCTCCGGCAGCACCTCGTCCACCAGCCCGGTGCGCAGCGCCCGCTGCGCGTCGATCAACTCCCCGGAGAACAGCAGGTACTTGGCGGTGGCCGGGCCCACCAGGGACACCAGCCGCCGGGACGAGGACGCCGGGTACACGATGCCGAGCTTCGCGGGCGTCACACCGAACAGCGTCCCCTCCTCGGCGAACCGCAGATCGCAGGCCGCCGCCAGCTGGGCACCGCCGCCCACGCAGTGCCCCCGGATCGCGGCCAGCGTCGGCTTCGGGAACGCGGCCAGTGCCTCCTCGGCCCGCACGGCCAGGCCCTGCGCCTCCTCCGGCGAGCCCCGCAGCGTCGAGATGTCGGCCCCGGCGCAGAACGTCCGGCCCTCACCGGTCAGCACCAGCGCCCGCACCTCCGGATCCCCGGCGAGCTCCTCCAGCAGTGGCGGCACGGAGCGCCACATCGCGGCCGTCATGGCGTTGCGCTTGGCGGGATGACGTATGACGACCGTCGCGACCGAGTCGGTCACGCGGTGCTCCAGCTGCGGTTCCATGCGCCGGATGCTATCCGGATGCCAAACCCGTACAACCCGAATAGTTCGCCGAGACAGCACAACAAGGACAGGAGCAGTCCCACAACTGACCGTGTCATACGCCAACGGTCAGAAGCGCTCGATAGTTGCTGACTTCTGTTCAGTCCCGGGGTGCGAGGCGCATCGTTACCAACACTCGGGGTGTGGCGACAATCGAGCGCGAGGGTGGCGACCGGACGATGGACGACGACGGGCGTGGGTCCGGCCCACGCCCAGAGGACGGCGCGGCGCCCCTCGGACCCGGGCCCGCGGACCCGCTGCCGTACGAAGGGGTCTGGAGGTTCACCGCACCCGCGGTCGAGGCCTCGGTCCCCCAGGCGCGGCACGCCGTGCGGGACCTGCTGCTGCGGCAGGGCGTGCCAGTCTCGGACGACCTGGCCCAGGGGCTGCTGCTGATCGTCTCGGAGCTGGTGACGAACGCCGTGAAGCACGCCGCGGTGCTCTCGCCGACGGTCGCCGTCGAGCTGGCCGTCGGTGCCGAGTGGCTCCGGGTGTCCGTGGAGGACAACCATCCGTACCGGCCCACCGCCCTGGAGACCGACCACGGCCGCACCGGCGGGCGCGGACTGCTCCTGGTGCGCGAGGTCACCCGGGAGGCGGGCGGCCTGTGCGAGGTCGAGTACACCGCGAGCGGCGGCAAGGTGATCTGGGCCGCCCTGCCGCTCAAACCCGCGCGCTTCGCCTGACCCCCCGTCCCGCCGGCGCCGCGATCACCAGCCGGCGGACGGACCCGTCAGCTCCCTGATCGCCGGCCGGGCCGCGTCCAGGACGGTCATGAACCAGGCCGAGAAGGTGTCCTTGGCGTGCCGCTCCGCCAGCTCCGGCGGGGTCACGAACACCGTCGACGCCACCTCCTCCGGGTCCGGCCGCACCACGGCCTGCACCATGCCGACGAAGAGGTGGTTGTACTCCTGCTCCACCAGGCCGGACTCCGGGTCCGGGTGGTTGTAGCGGACCGTGCCCGCCTCGGCCAGCAGGGAGGGGGAGGCGCCGAGCTCCTCGAAGGTGCGCCGCGCCGCCGCCGCGAAGGGCGCCTCGCCGGGGTAGGGGTGGCCGCAGCAGGTGTTGGACCACACACCGGGGGAGTGGTACTTGCCCAGCGCGCGCTGCTGGAGCAGCAGCCGGCCGTACTCGTCGAAGAGGAACACGGAGAACGCGCGGTGCAGCTGTCCGGGCGGCTGGTGGGCGGCGAGCTTCTCCGCGGTGCCGATCGTCACGCCGTCCTCGTCGACCAGTTCCAGCAAAATCGCGTCCGCGGTGCCGCTCGACGGGTTGTGCGTCGCGGTAGCAGGTGTGATCGGCATACCCATCCTTCACATCGGTCTTCGCGCCCCAAGTCTGCCGTACGAATCCGGCACTCCCGGCACTTCGCGGCACGCCCGCATGTCCCGCGCGGTGACGCGGACCGCGGCCGGTACCGGTCCGACACCGGAAAAGGGACCCGGTAGATGATCGTGCCCGGCCGGACCGGCGGAAAATCGTCCCCACCGGAGCTGTGGGGCTCAGGACGCGGGCGTACGGCGGAGGGTTGCGTTCCCCGGCGCACATCCTTGGCGTGCGCCCCACCTGCCTCGCACACCCCGGAAGCCACCCGCGTCAGTCGCAGAGCCGCGCCTCGTGCTCCGCGTGCCCGACCGGTTCCAGCTGGAAAGTGCAGTGTTCCACGTCGAAGTGGTCGCCGAGGCAGCTCTGGAGCTCGTGGAGCATCTTCTCGTGGCCTATCGCGTTCAGGGCCTCCGTGCTGACGACCACGTGCGCCGACAGCACGGGCATGCCGGAGGTGATCGTCCAGGCGTGCAGGTCGTGGACGTCCTCCACGCCGTCCGTCGCGAGGATGTGCGACCGCACCTGAGCCATGTCGACGCCCTTGGGCGCGGCCTCCAGCAGCACCGACAGCGTCTCGCGCAGCAGCTTCCACGTCCGGGGCGCGATCATCAGCGCGATCACCAGCGAGGCGATCGGGTCGGCGGCCTGCCACCCCGTGAGCATGATCACCACGGACGAGACGATCACCGTGACCGACCCGAGGGCGTCCGCCGCGACCTCCAGGAACGCGCCGCGCACGTTCAGGCTCTCCTTCTGCCCCCGCATCAGCAGCGACAGCGACACCAGGTTCGCGACCAGGCCGATCACACCGAACAGCAGGGCCAGCCGGCCCTCGGTCCCCGCGGGTGTGATGAAGCGCTGGACCGCCTCGTAGACGACGTAACCGCCGGCGCCGAGCAGCAGCAGGCAGTTGGCCAGGGCGGCGAGGATCTCGGCCCTGGCGTAGCCGAAGGTGGCCCGCTCGCTGGGCGGACGGCTCGCGAAGTGGATCGCGAGCAGCGCCATGCCGAGGCCCAGGGCGTCCGTCGCCATGTGCGCCGAGTCCGCGACGAGCGCGAGCGAGTCGGCGAGGGTGCCGCCGACGATCTGCACGACCACGATGCCGAGCGTGATCGCCAGGGCCGCCCGCAGCCTGCCGCGGTACGCCGAGGTCGCCGTACCGCCGGCCGCGCCGTGCGCGTGCCCGTGATCGTGCCCAGCCCCCATGAGAAGTCCCGCCTCCTGTGTCCGCGTGATCGTGCCCGGGCACCCCAGTGAACTACGGGGAGGGGGTATGTGCAACGCGGCACTGAACACCGTTGTCATGTGCCCTGACCTGCGGAAACGATACGCAGGTCAGGGCGGTTCGGAGGGTCAGGAGCCGTGATGCAGCAGCCAGCCGCGCCAGGCCGACTCGGTCATCTCGCGCACCCCGCGCCGGGCCGTCCAGCCGAGCTCCTCGGCCGCCCGGGCGGCCGACGCCACCGCCCGCGGGGCGTCGCCGGGGCGGCGCTCCTCGACGAGCGGGGGCCGGCGGTCGCCCGTCACCTCGCCGATGACCGTGATGAGCTCGCGGACCGAGACGCCCTCGCCGCGGCCGATGTTGACCGTCAGGTCGCCCGTGATGCCGCCGCCGGCCAGTCGCCGGGCCGCCGCCAGATGCGCCTCGGCCAGGTCGGCGACGTGAATGTAGTCACGGACGCAGGTGCCGTCCGGGGTCGGGTAGTCGTCGCCGAAGATCCGGGGCGCCTCGTCGCGCGTCAGCCGGTCGAAGACCATCGGGACGATGTTGAAGACACCGGTGTCCGCGAGCTCCGGCGCGGCGGCGCCCGCCACGTTGAAATAGCGCAGACATACGGTGGAGATCCCGTGCGCCTTGCCCGCCGCCCGCACCAGCCACTCCCCGGCGAGCTTGGTCTCGCCGTAGGGGTTCACCGGGGCGCAGGGCGTGTCCTCCGTGATGAGGTCCACACCCGGGTCGCCGTACACGGCCGCCGACGAGGAGAACACGAAGCGCTCGATGCCGGCCTCGGCGACCGCGTTCAGCAGGGTCACCAGACCGCCGACGTTCTCCCGGTAGTAGCGCGTGGGCTGCGCCACGGACTCGGCGACCTGCTTGCGCGCCGCGAGGTGCACCACACCCGTCACGCCGTGCTCGGCGAAGACCCGCTTCAGCAGCTCCCCGTCCAGTGAGGAACCCCGCACGAGCGGGACTTCTGCCGGGAGCCGCGCGGGCACCCCGGCCGACAGGTCGTCCAGGGCGAGGACGCGCTCCCCGGCCTCGGCCATGGCCCTGGCCACATGTGCTCCGATATAGCCGGCACCGCCGGTGATCAGCCACGTCATGGTCGCCCACCCTATGCGGACACGATGACCGCCTGTGCAATGTCCCCGATGTCCGCATAGGAGGGGCGCGGTTTGTGGGGCGGCCCCCGGATCCACGATGATGATCGCGGCAGGGGCTTGTGCGAACCATGTCGATCCATCCGCCGAACGGGCGGTGAACGTGGCCTTCCCGGCATCCGATAGCCTCTGCCGACATGCCGCCCGGGAGCCACCGGAGAAGGCGCCCCCACCATGCACATCACCGGCACGGACGCGTCGGTACCCAGGGAGTGAATTCGGTTGTCGACCGCCATCCTCACCGGCCAGCCGGTCCCCGGATCGTCGATCGAGGCCGACCTGCGTTCTCTCGGGTTCGACCTCCGGATCGCGGCCGACGCCGCCGAGGCCGAGACCCTCCTCGCCGAGGTGCCAGGCGACGAGCGGGTCGCCCTGGTCGACGCCCGCTTCGTGGGGCACGTGCACGCGCTGCGCCTCGGCCTCACCGACCCCCGCTTCCCGCTCGCCGGGATCCCCGGTGCCGTCACGGCCCAGTCGGCCGGGCGCCAGGCCCTGACCCGGGCGATGGCCCGGGAGAACTCCGCCGGCGGCGGCACCACCCTGGTCGACAGCCTCGCCGACCGCATCCTCACCGCCCTCGACGCCGACGGCACCGGCGTGCACCGCCCCGAGCTGGGCAGCCTGGTCGCCGCCGTCCCCGCCGATCCCCAGGCCCGCAACGAGGCACGGCAGGCGGTGGCGGACGTCGACGACGAGGCCGTCCGCCTGAAGTCGGCCGTGAAGGCCCGCGACGGCTTCTTCACCACCTACTGCATCAGCCCCTACTCCCGCTACATCGCCCGCTGGTGCGCCCGCCGTGGCCTGACCCCCAACCAGGTCACCACGGCCTCCCTGCTCACCGCCCTCATAGCGGCGGCGTGTGCGGCCACCGGCACCCGCGGCGGCTTCGTCGCGGCCGGGGTCCTGCTGATCGCGTCCTTCGTCCTGGACTGCACCGACGGCCAGCTCGCCCGCTACTCCCTGCAGTACTCCACGCTCGGCGCCTGGCTGGACGCCACCTTCGACCGGGCCAAGGAGTACGCCTACTACGCAGGGCTCGCCCTCGGAGCCGCCCGGGGTGGCGACGACGTATGGGCCCTCGCCCTCGGCGCCATGGTCCTGCAGACCTGCCGGCACGTCGTGGACTTCTCCTTCAACGAGGCCAACCACGACGCCACCGCGCTCGGTAAATTGTCGCTGGCCAGCCCCACCGCCGCCCTCTCGGACAAGCTCGACAGCGTCGGCTGGACGGTGTGGGTACGGCGGATGATCGTCCTGCCCATCGGCGAGCGCTGGGCGATGATCGCCGTGCTCACGGCGGTCACAACCCCCCGCATCACCTTCTACGCGCTGCTCGGCGGCTGCGCCTTCGCCGCGACGTACACCACGGCGGGGCGGGTGCTGCGCTCCCTGACGCGGAAGGCCAGGCGGACCGACCGCGCGGCCGGCGCCCTGGCCGACCTCGCCGACAGCGGCCCCCTCGCCCAGGGCCTCGCGGAGGCGCTCAAGAAGCCCGCCCGCGGGCTGCCGGGCTTCGCCGCCCCCGTCATCGCCCTGCTCGGTGGCCTCGCTGTCGTCCTCACCGCGGCGCTGACGGACTTCGGCGGCCCCTGGCCGGTCGTCGCGGCTCTCGGCTACGCCGTGACCTCGGGCCTCGCCGTCGCCCGCCCCCTGAAGGGCGCCCTCGACTGGCTGGTCCCTCCGTTCCTGCGCGCCGCCGAGTACGGCACGGTCCTGGTCCTGGCGGCCAAGGCGGACGTGAACGGAGCCCTTCCCGCGGCCTTCGGGCTGGTGGCCGCGGTCGCCTACCATCACTACGACACCGTCTACCGCATCCGCGGCGACGCCGGAGCACCCCCGGCCTGGCTGGTGCGCTCCATCGGAGGACACGAAGGACGGACGCTGCTCGTCACCGTCCTCGCCGCGCTGCTCACCGCCTCGCAGTTCAAGGTCGCGCTCACGGCACTGGCCGGGGCTGTGGCCCTCGTGGTGCTCGTCGAGAGCATCCGCTTCTGGGTCGGCGCCCACCAGGGCGGCGCACCCGCCGTACACGATGAAGGAGAAACCGCATGATCGGCCTCGTGCTCGCGGCCGGCGCCGGCCGGCGTCTGCGCCCCTACACCGACACCCTGCCCAAGGCACTGGTGCCGGTGGGCCCCGCGGGCATAGAAGGCGAACCCACGGTCCTCGACCTGACCCTCGGCAACTTCGCCGAGATCGGTCTCACCGAGGTCGCGATCATCGTCGGCTACCGCAAGGAGGCCGTGTACGCGCGCAAGGAGGCCCTGGAGCGGAAGTACGGCCTCAAGCTCACCCTCATCGACAACGACAAGGCCGAGGAGTGGAACAACGCCTACTCCCTGTGGTGCGGGCGTGACGCCCTCAAGGACGGGGTGATCCTCGCCAACGGCGACACCGTCCACCCGGTCTCCGTCGAGAAGACGCTGCTCGCCGCCCGCGGCGACGGCAAGAAGATCATCCTCGCCCTCGACACGGTCAAGCAGCTCGCGGACGAGGAGATGAAGGTCGTCGTCGACCCCGAGAAGGGCATGACGAAGATCACCAAGCTGATGGACCCGGCCGAGGCCACCGGCGAGTACATCGGCGTCACGCTGATCGAGGGCGACGCCGCCCCCGAGCTCGCCGACGCCCTCAAGGCCGTCTGGGAGACCGACCCGCAGCAGTTCTACGAGCACGGCTACCAGGAACTGGTCAACCGCGGCTTCCGCATCGACGTGGCGCCCATCGGCGACGTCAAGTGGGTGGAGATCGACAACCACGACGATCTCGCCCGCGGACGGGAGATCGCGTGCCAGTACTGACCCGGCTCATCCCCTCGCCGCTCGTCGTCGACATCCGCCCGGGTGCCCTCGACGACCTGGCCTGTGTCCTCGCCGACGAGCGCATCTCGCACTCCGGCCGTCTCGCCGTCGCCGTCAGCGGCGGCTCGGGCGCCCGGCTGCGCGAGCGCATCTCGCCGAGCATGCCCGGCGCCACCTGGTACGAGGTCGGCGGCGGCACCCTCGACGACGCGGTCCGGCTGGCCGGCGACATAAAGGCCGGCCACTTCGACGCGGTCGTCGGCCTCGGCGGCGGCAAGATCATCGACTGCGCCAAGTTCGCCGCGGCACGCGTCGGCCTGCCCCTGGTCGCCGTGCCCACGAACCTCGCGCACGACGGCCTGTGCTCGCCGGTCGCCACCCTCGACAACGACGCGGGCCGCGGCTCCTACGGCGTGCCGAACCCGATCGCGGTCGTCATCGACCTGGACGTCATCCGCGAGGCCCCGGTGCGCTTCGTGCGCGCGGGCATCGGTGACGCGATCTCCAACATCAACTCGATCGCCGACTGGGAACTGGCCAACCGCGTCAAGGGCGAGAAGATCGACGGACTCGCCTCCGCCATGGCCCGCCAGGCGGGCGAGGCGGTGCTCCGGCACCCGGCGGGAGTCGGCGACAACGGCTTCCTCCAGGTGCTCGCCGAGGCGCTCGTCCTCACCGGCGTCGCGATGTCGATCTCGGGTGACTCGCGGCCGGCCTCGGGGTCGTGCCACGAGATCAACCACGCCTTCGACCTGCTGTACCCCAAACGCGCCGCTTCCCACGGCGAGCAGTGCGGACTCGGCGCGGCCTTCGCGATGTGGTTGCGCGAGGCGCACGAGGAGTCCGCGTACATGGCCGAGGTACTGCGCCGGCACGGCCTGCCCGTGCTGCCGGACGAGATCGGCTTCACGACGGACGAGTTCGTCAAAGCCGTCGAGTTCGCCCCGGAGACCCGCCCCGGCCGCTACACCATCCTCGAACACCTCGACCTGAACACCGAACAGATCAAGGACATCTACGCCGACTATGTCAAGGCCATCGGTAGCTGAACTCCGCCCCGTCGTTCACCCCCCGGGGGTGAAGGACCGGCGCAGCGGTGAGCACTGGATGGGACGCCTCTACATGCGTGAGGTGTCCCTGCGGGTCGACCGTTACCTGGTCAACACCAGGGTCACGCCCAACCAGCTCACGTACCTGATGACCGTCTTCGGTGTGCTCGCGGCCCCGGCACTGCTCGTGCCGGGGATCGCGGGCGCCGTACTGGGCGTGGTGTGCGTCCAGATGTATCTGCTGCTCGACTGCGTCGACGGCGAGATCGCGCGCTGGAAGAAGCAGTACTCCCTCAACGGCGTCTACCTCGACCGGGTCGGCGCCTACCTCACCGACGCCGCGGTGCTCACCGGCTTCGGCCTGCGCGCCGCCGACGTGTGGGGCGGCGGGCGCATCGACTGGCTGTGGGCCTTCCTCGGCACCCTGGCCGCCCTCGGCGCCGTCCTGATCAAGGCGGAGACCGACCTCGTCGGCGTCGCCCGGCACCAGGCCGGCCTGCCCCCCGTCAAGGAGGCCGCCGCCGAGATGCGCTCCTCCGGCATGGCGCTCGCCCGCAAGGCCGCCGCCGCCCTGAACTTCCACCGCCTCATCCTCGGCATCGAGGCGTCCCTGCTGATCCTCGCGCTGGCGATCCTCGACCAGATCCGCGGCGACCTGTTCTTCTCCCGGCTCGGCGTCGCCGTGCTCGCCGGCATCGCGCTGGTGCAGACCCTGCTGCACCTCGTGTCCATCCTCGCCTCGAGCAGGCTGAAGTGAGCGGCATGAAGGTCGGCGCCGTCATCATCACCATGGGCAACCGGCCCGAGGAGCTGCGCGCCCTCCTCGACTCCGTCGCCAAGCAGGACGGCGACCGGGTCGAGGTGGTCGTCGTCGGCAACGGCTCGCCCGTCCCGGACGTCCCCGAGGGCGTGCGCACCATCGAGCTGCCTGAGAACCTCGGCATCCCCGGCGGCCGCAACGTCGGCATCGAGGCCTTCGGCCCCGCGGGCCGGGACGTCGACGTCCTGCTCTTCCTGGACGACGACGGACTGCTCGCGGGCCACGACACCGCCGAACTGTGCCGCAAGGCGTTCGAGGCCGACCCGAAGCTCGGCATCGTGAGTTTCCGCATAGCCGACCCGGAGACCGGCGTCACCCAGCGCCGCCACGTCCCCCGGCTGCGCGCCGCCGACCCGATGCGCTCCTCGCGCGTGACGACCTTCCTCGGCGGCGCCAACGCCGTCCGCACCCGCGTCTTCGCCGACGCCGGCCTCCTCCCGGACGAGTTCTTCTACGCCCACGAGGAGACCGACCTGGCATGGCGGGCCCTCGACGCGGGCTGGATGATCGACTACCGGTCCGACATGGTGCTCTACCACCCGACGACCGCTCCCTCGCGGCACGCGGTCTACCACCGCATGGTCGCCCGCAACCGCGTCTGGCTGGCCCGCCGCAACCTCCCCGCGCCGCTCGTCCCCGTCTACCTCGGCGTGTGGCTGCTGCTCACTCTGCTGCGCCGCCCCTCCCGCAGCGCGCTGCGGGCCTGGTTCGGCGGATTCCGTGAGGGCTGGACCACCTCGTGCGGCCCCCGCCGGCCCATGAAGTGGCGTACGGTGTGGCGGCTGACCCGGCTGGGCCGGCCCCCCGTCATCTGACAAGCTCGTATCCGGGAAAACCCGGGAGCCCCCGGGCCGTACCCTGGCCCCGGCTCATGCCGGACCCGGTACAGGCCGAGCATCTCGAAGACGAAAGTTTCCACTAGTGAGTGAGACAACGCACGACGCCACGGTCGCGATGAGCGCGCCCGCGGCGCCCGACGAGGGCCTCACGGCGAGGGAACTCGCCGCCAAGCACGGGCTCACCGTGAGCGGCGCCCGGCCGACCCTCATCGAGTACGTCCGTCAGCTCTGGGACCGGCGGCACTTCATCCTCGCCTTCTCCCGGGCGAAGCTGACCGCCCAGTACAGCCAGGCCAAGCTCGGCCAGCTGTGGCAGGTGGCCACGCCGCTGCTCAACGCGGCCGTGTACTTCTTCATCTTCGGCCTGCTCCTGGAGGCCGACCGGGGCCTGCCCCGCGAGGTGTACATCCCGTTCCTGGTCACGGGCGTGTTCGTGTTCACCTTCACGCAGAGCTCGGTGATGGCCGGCGTACGCGCGATCTCCGGCAACCTCGGCCTGGTCCGGGCCCTGCACTTCCCCCGCGCCTCGCTGCCGATCTCCTTCGCGCTGCAGCAGCTCCAGCAGCTGCTGTTCTCGATGATCGTGCTGTTCGCCGTCGCGGTCGGCTTCGGCCACTACCCGGATCTGTCCTGGCTGCTGATCGTGCCGGTGCTCGTCCTGCAGTTCTGCTTCAACACCGGCCTCGCGCTGATCATGGCCCGGGCGGGCGCCAAGACCCCCGACCTCGCGCAGCTGATGCCGTTCGTGATGCGGACGTGGATGTACGCGTCCGGGGTGATGTTCTCCATCCCGATCTTCCTGGAGGACAAGCCCCAGTGGATCGCGAACGTCCTGCAGTGGAACCCCGCCGCGATCTACATGGACCTGATGCGCTTCGCCCTCATCGACGAGTACGACTCGAGGTACATGCCCGACCACGTCTGGGCGGCCGCGGGCGGCTGGGCCGTGCTCTTCGCCATCGGCGGCTTCGTGTACTTCTGGAAGGCGGAGGAGAGGTACGGCCGTGGCTGAGCAGCAACAGGACGCACGCATCCCCACCGTCGTCGCGGACGACCTCCACATCGTCTACCGCGTCAACGGCGCCAAGACCGGCAAGGGCAGTGCCACCGCCGCCCTCAGCCGCATCGTCAAGCGTGGCGAGGAGCGGGGCGTACGCAAGGTGCACGCCGTGCGCGGTGTCTCCTTCGTGGCGTACCGCGGTGAGGCCATCGGTCTGATCGGCTCCAACGGCTCCGGCAAATCGACCCTGCTGCGGGCCATCGCCGGCCTGCTCCCCGCCGAGCAGGGCAAGGTCTACACCGACGGCCAGCCTTCGCTGCTCGGTGTCAACGCGGCCCTGATGAACGACCTCACCGGCGAACGGAACGTCATATTGGGCGGCCTCGCCATGGGCATGTCCCGCGAGGAGATCAAGGAGCGCTACCAGGACATCGTCGACTTCTCCGGCATCAACGAGAAGGGCGACTTCATCACCCTGCCCATGCGCACGTACTCCTCCGGCATGGCGGCCCGGCTCCGCTTCTCCATCGCGGCGGCCAAGGACCACGACGTCCTGATGATCGACGAGGCGCTCGCGACGGGCGACCGCAAGTTCCAGAAGCGCTCCGAGGAACGCATCCGGGAGCTGCGCAAGGAAGCCGGCACGGTGTTCCTGGTCAGCCACAACAACAAGTCCATCCGCGACACCTGCGACCGCGTCCTGTGGCTGGAGCGCGGCGAGCTGCGCATGGACGGCCCCACCGACGAGGTGCTCAAGGAGTACGAGAAGTTCACGGGCAAGTAGTCCGGATTCGGCCAGGGCCCCGACGGAACTGCTCCGGCGGGGCCCGGCGTCTGCAAAGGAAACGTCAACTCCGGCCCATCTCAGGAATCTTGGGGCCAATCGGTGTGTTCTCGTGATGTGTCGGAACGCCCCGGCGAACCGTGTCGCGTTGTACAACGTAAGCTGTACCGGTCCCGAAACACGGCAATCAGGGCAATAATGCGCGACACCGCCCGTCGGACCACCGTGCGGACGGCTGGGCGGCGTGTCCGAAATAGTGTGTATTGGGTCGGCAGTGTAGAACGGGAGATGTGACGGCGATGGCTACGGAAACTCCCCAGCTCCACGCAGCACGTGCCGTCCCCGGGCCGGGCAGCCCACGGTGACGGGAACCGGCACGGCGCGCCCCGTCGATGCGGAGCGCGGCACGCTCGACAAGGCCGCCGGCGAGAACTTCCCGGTGGCCCCCTTCTTCCTGCCCCGGGCCTGGCGCACCGACCTCATGGCCGTCTACGGCTTCGCCCGCCTGGTCGACGACATCGGCGACGGCGACCTCGCCCCCGGCGGCGCCGACGCCCGCCTGCTCGGCGTCTCCCCGCGCGCAGCCGACGACCGCCTGGTCCTGCTGGACGCCTTCGAGGCCGACCTGCGCCGCGTCTTCGACGCGACCCCGCGCCATCCCCTGCTGCGCCGCCTCCAGCCGACCGTGCGCCGCTGCTCGCTGACCCCCGAGCCGTTCCTCGGCCTGATCGCCGCCAACCGCCAGGACCAGCTGGTCGGCCGCTACGAGACGTACGACGACCTGCTCGCCTACTGCGAGCTCTCGGCCAACCCCGTCGGCCGCCTGGTCCTCGCCGTCACCGGTACCTCGACGCCCGAGCGGATCCGCCGCTCCGACATGATCTGCACGGCCCTCCAGATCGTCGAGCACCTGCAGGACGTCGCCGAGGACCTCGGCCGCGACCGCGTCTATCTGCCCGCCGCCGACATGAAACGCTTCCACGTCGAGGAAGCGGATCTCGCCACGAACCGCGCCGGAGCGTCCGTCCGTGCGCTGATCGCGTACGAAGCGCAAAGGGCCCGGGATCTGCTGAATGAAGGCGCCCCCCTGGTGGGTAGCGTCCACGGCAGGCTGAAACTGCTGCTCGCGGGCTTCGTGGCGGGGGGAAGGGCGGCTGTCCACGCGATCGCCGCCGCCGAGTACGACGTACTTCCCGGCCCGCCCAAGCCCGGCAAGCTCCGGTTGCTGCGTGAGGTGGGCGTGACTCTGCGAGGAGAGGGGTGATCCGGACCGTGGAGTCGGAACCACACGCGTCCCCACCGGTACTCGCCGCCTACAGCTACTGCGAGGCCGTCACCGGGCGGCAGGCCCGTAACTTCGCCTACGGCATCCGGCTGCTGCCGACGCCGCAGCGCCGCGCGATGTCGGCGCTGTACGCGTTCTCGCGGCGGGTCGACGACATCGGGGACGGCGCGCTCGCCGACGACGTCAAGACGGCCAGGCTGGAGGAGACCCGGGCGCTGCTCACCCGGATCCGCGAGGACGAGGTCGGGGAGGACGACACCGACCCGGTCGCGGTCGCCCTCTCGCACGCGGGCGGGCACTTCCCGATCCCGCTCGTCGGCCTGGACGAGCTCATCGACGGCGTCCTGATGGACGTCCGCGGCGAGACCTATGAGACCTGGGACGACCTGAAGGTCTACTGCCGTTGCGTCGCGGGCGCCATCGGACGTCTCTCGCTCGGCGTGTTCGGCACGGAACCGGGGGCGCGTGGCGTTGATCGCGCGCCGGAGTATGCCGACACGCTCGGGCTCGCACTCCAGCTCACCAACATCCTCAGAGACGTCCGCGAGGACGCCGTGGGCGGGCGGACCTATCTGCCCGCCGACGATCTCGCCAAGTTCGGCTGCTCGGCCGGCTTCAGCGGCCCGCGGCCGCCGGAGGGCTCCGATTTCGCGGGCCTCGTGCACTTCGAAGTGCGGCGGGCCCGCGCCCTGTTCGCCGAGGGCTACCGGCTGCTCCCCATGCTCGACCGGCGCAGCGGCGCCTGTGTCGCCGCCATGGCCGGCATCTACCGCCGCCTCCTCGACCGCATCGAGCGCGACCCGGACGCCGTGCTGCGCGGCCGGGTCTCCCTGCCCGGGCGGGAGAAGGCCTACGTCGCCGTGCGCGGCCTGTCGGGTCTCGACGCCCGGCACGTGACCCGGCGGACCGTCAGGAGGCGTGCGTGAGGGACACAGAGGCCGCCGTCGGCACAAAGCGGCGGGCAACCCTCCGGCGCGGGGCCGCGTCCCTGACGGAGACGGCCGGTCGTGCACCGTTCGAACAGCACGCCTCGGCCCTGGGGGAGGGGGCGCGATGACTCACGGCACCCGGTCCGGGAGGCCGGCCGCACAGGCGGGGCACGCCGTCGTGGTGGGCGGCGGGCTCGCCGGTGTCACCACCGCGCTCGCGCTCGCCGACGCCGGAGTGCGCGTCACCCTGCTGGAGGGCAGGCCGCGGCTCGGCGGTCTGGCCTTCTCCTTCCAGCGCGGCGATCTCACCGTCGACAACGGCCAGCACGTCTACCTGCGTTGCTGCACCGCCTACCGCTGGTTCCTCGACCGCATCGAGGGCGCGGCGCTGGCGCCGCTGCAGGACCGGCTCGACGTACCCGTCCTGGACCTCGCCCGGCCCGAGGGGCGCCGCCTCGGCAGGCTGCGCAGGGACGCCCTGCCCGTGCCGCTGCACCTCGGGCGCAGCCTCGCCTCCTACCCGCACCTCTCGCTCGCCGACCGCGCCAAGGTGGGCCGGGCCGCACTCGCGCTCAAGGGGCTCGACCTCGCCGACCCGGCGCTGGACACCCAGGACTTCGGCAGCTGGCTCGCCGCGCACGGCCAGTCGCCGCGCGCCGTCGAGGCCCTGTGGGACCTGGTCGGGATCGCCACCCTCAACGCGGTCGCCTCCGACGCCTCCCTGGCGCTCGCCGCGATGGTCTTCAAGACCGGTCTGCTGTCCGACCCGGGCGCGGCCGACATCGGCTGGGCCCGGGTCCCGCTGGGCGACCTGCACGACCGGCTGGCCCGCAAGGCACTCGACTCCGCGGGTGTCCGCACCGAACTCCGCACCCGTGTCACCTCCGTCTGCGCGACCGCGGACGGGCAGTGGACCGTCCAGGTCCCCGGCGAGACGCTTCAGGCCGACGCGGTGGTCCTCGCCGTACCGCAGCGCGAGGCGCACGACCTGCTGCCGGCGGGCGCCCTCGACGCGCCCGAGCGGCTCCTGGAGATCGGCACCGCGCCGATCCTCAACGTCCATGTGGTGTACGACCGCAGGGTCCTCAGCCGGCCGTTCTTCGCCGCCCTGGGCAGCCCCGTGCAGTGGGTCTTCGACCGGACCGACGCGTCCGGGCTGCGCGAGGGCCAGTACCTCGCCCTGTCGCAGTCGGTCGCCCAGGACGAGATCGACGCGCCCGTGGCCGTGCTGCGCGAGCGGTACCTGCCCGAGCTGGAGCGGCTGCTGCCCCTGGCCCGCGGCGCCGACGTGAGGGACTTCTTCGTCACCCGGGAGCGCACCGCCACGTTCGCTCCCACCCCCGGCGTCGGGCGCCTCAGGCCCCGCGCCCGCACCCAGGCATCCGGCCTCTACCTGGCCGGATCGTGGACCGCCACCGGGTGGCCCGCGACCATGGAGAGTGCGGTCCGCAGTGGTGTGAGCGCGGCGGACGCCGTGCTGGGCGCCCTGGGCCGGCCCCGTCCGCACGCCCTCTTCGAGTTCGAGGAGGCGGCATGATGCCGGCCCAGGCCGGCGCGGCAGGCGGCCCCCGCACCCCCGGTACCGCAACAAGAGGAGAGACTGTGCCCACTGTGCCCCCGGCCTCGAAGACTGCCGAGGCGGTGGACGTGACCGCGCTGCTGGAGCGCGGCCGGACCCTGGCCACTCCGGTACTGCGGGCGGCCATCGACCGCCTGGCACCTCCCATGGACACTGTTGCCGCCTACCACTTCGGCTGGATCGACGCCCAGGGCAGGCCCGCGGAGGGGGACGGCGGCAAGGCCGTGCGCCCCGCCCTCGCGGTGCTGTCCGCCGAGGTCATGTCGGCCGCCCCCGAGACCGGCATCCCCGGCGCCGTCGCCGTGGAGCTCGTCCACAACTTCTCCCTCCTCCACGACGACCTCATGGACGGCGACGAACAGCGCCGTCACCGCGACACGGTGTGGAAGGTGCACGGCCCCGCCCAGGCCATCCTGGTCGGCGACGCCCTGTTCGCCCTCGCCAACGAGGTGCTCCTCGAACTCGGCACCGTCGAGGCCGGCCGCGCCACCCGCCGCCTGACCACCGCCACCCGCGCCCTGATCGACGGCCAGGCCCAGGACATCTCCTACGAACACCGCGACCGCGTCAGCGTCGAGGAGTGCCTGGAGATGGAGGGCAACAAGACCGGCGCCCTGCTCGCCTGCGCCAGCTCCATCGGCGCGGTCCTCGGCGGCGCCGACGACCACACCGCCGACACCCTCGAGAAGTACGGCTACCACCTGGGTCTCGCCTTCCAGGCCGTCGACGACCTGCTCGGCATCTGGGGCGACCCGGTCTCCACCGGCAAGCAGACCTGGAGCGACCTGCGCCAGCGCAAGAAGTCCCTGCCCGTCGTGGCCGCCCTCGCGGCGGGCGGCCCGGCCTCCGAGCGGCTCGGCGAGATCCTCGCCGCCGACGCCAAGAGCAGCGACTTCCAGAACTTCTCCGAGGAGGAGTTCGCGGCCCGCGCCGCCCTCATCGAGGAGGCCGGCGGTCGCGAGTGGACCGCCGACGAGGCACGCCGTCAGCACACCATCGCCATCGAAGCCCTCGACGCCGTCGACATGCCCGACCGGGTGCGGGAGCAGTTCACGGCGCTCGCGGACTTCGTCGTCGTACGGAAGAGATGATCACTATCGGCCGAATAACCCTCGCGTAGTCGCCGGCCGGTGCCGCGAGTCATCACGGAGCACCGGCCGACGGCGGACCCACAGCAGCTGCACACCTTGCACCACTGCACGAAGGGGAAGCCATGACAGCGACGACCGACGGAAGCACCGGGGCCCTGCCACCCCGCGCCGCCGCGGCCAGCGACACCGACGCGCACACCCCCGGGGCGGCCGGGGTACCGGAAGCCGCCGCACGCGCCGCCCGGCGTGCCACCGATTTCCTGCTCTCCCTCCAGCACGCGGAGGGCTGGTGGAAGGGCGACCTCGAGACCAACGTCACGATGGATGCCGAGGACCTGCTGCTCCGTCAGTTCCTCGGCATCCGCGACGAGAAGACCACGCAGGCCGCCGCCCTCTTCATCCGCGGCGAGCAGGGCGAGGACGGCACCTGGGCCACCTTCTACGGCGGGCCGGGCGAACTGTCCACCACCATCGAGGCGTACGTGGCCCTCCGCCTCGCCGGTGACGCCCCCGACGCCCCGCACATGGCCAGGGCCTCCGCCTGGATCCGCGCGCAGGGCGGCATCGCCGAAGCCCGGGTCTTCACCCGGATCTGGCTGGCCCTGTTCGGCTGGTGGAAGTGGGAGGACCTGCCCGAACTCCCGCCGGAGCTCGTCTTCTTCCCCAAGTGGGTGCCGCTCAACATCTACGACTTCGGCTGCTGGGCGCGGCAGACCATCGTCCCGCTGACGATCGTCTCCGCGAAGCGGCCGGTACGCCCCGCGCCCTTTCCGCTGGACGAGCTGCACACCGACCCGGACCGGCCCAATCCGCCCAAGCCCCTGGCGTCGCCGTTCAGTTGGGACGGGGCGTTCCAGCGGATGGACAAGGGCCTGCACGCCCTGCGGAAGGCCGTCCCGCGCAGACTGCGCGAGGCGGCCATGAACAGCGCCGCCCGCTGGATCATCGAGCGGCAGGAGAACGACGGCTGCTGGGGCGGCATCCAGCCCCCCGCCGTGTACTCCGTCATCGCCCTGCACCTGCTCGGCTACGACCTCGAACACCCCGTGTTGCGCGAGGGGCTGGCGTCCCTGGACCGGTTCGCCGTGTGGCGCGAGGACGGTGCCCGGATGATCGAGGCCTGTCAGTCTCCGGTGTGGGACACCTGCCTGGCCGCGATCGCCCTCGTCGACGCCGGACTGCCCGCCGATCACCCGCAGTTGGTCAAGGCGGCCGACTGGATGCTGGGCGAGGAGATCGTCCGGCCCGGCGACTGGTCCGTGAAGCGGCCCGGAATGCCGCCCGGGGGCTGGGCGTTCGAGTTCCACAACGACAACTACCCCGACATCGACGACACCGCCGAGGTGATCCTCGCGCTGCGCCGGATCGCTCACCCCGACGCGGAGCGGCTGGACCGGGCCGCCGCGCGCGGCATGCGCTGGACGCTCGGCATGCAGTCGAGGAACGGCGCGTGGGCCGCCTTCGACGTCGACAACACCAGCCCCTTCCCGAACCGGCTGCCGTTCTGCGACTTCGGCGAGGTCATCGACCCGCCCTCCGCCGACGTCACCGGGCACGTCGTCGAGATGCTCGCGGTCGAGGGACTCGCCCACGACCCGCGCACCCGCCGCGGCATCGAGTGGCTGCTGGCCGAGCAGGAACCGGACGGCTCGTGGTTCGGACGCTGGGGCGTCAACTACGTCTACGGCACCGGGTCCGTCGTCCCCGCCCTGACCGCCGCCGGCATTCCCGCCGCGCACCCGGCGATCCGGCGGGCGGTCGCCTGGCTGGAGTCGGTCCAGAACGACGACGGCGGCTGGGGCGAGGACCTGCGCTCCTACAAATACGTCAGGGAGTGGAGCGGCCGGGGCGCCTCGACCGCCTCGCAGACGGGATGGGCGCTGATGGCCTTGCTCGCGGCCGGGGAACGGGAGTCCAAGGCCGTCGAACGCGGCATCGAGTGGCTCGCCGCGACCCAGCGGGCGGACGGCTCCTGGGACGAGCCGTACTTCACGGGGACGGGCTTCCCGTGGGACTTCTCGATCAACTACCACCTCTACCGGCAGGTGTTCCCGCTCACCGCGCTCGGCCGCTATCTGCACGGCGAACCCTTCGCCGAGCGGCTCCGGGGGAGCGGCCGGACCGGGGAACACCGCGGCGGCGGGGCCGGCACACCGCTCACCGAGTCCGGGGAACGTCGCGGGGGCAGCGCCGGCACGCCGCTCGCCGAGGCCGAGGGGAGCTGATGAGCACCCAGCCCGCCCCGGTCCCGCTGCTGATCGCCTGCGCGCTCGGCATCGAGCAGTTCGCCCTGCGCGCGGGCGGCCGGGGCGGGGCCGACGGGCCGGTCACGGTGCTGCGGACGGGCATGGGCCCGGCCGCCGCCGAGCGGGCCGTCACCCGCATGCTGGCCGACCCGGCCCTGCGCGACGCGGCCGTCCTGGCCACCGGCTTCTGCGCCGGCCTCGCGCCCGGCATGCACCCCGGCGATCTCGTCGTCGCCGAGGAGACCCGCGACCCGCGCGGCACGACCCCCTGCGTGGGGACCGGGCTGCTGGTCAGGGAACTGGCCCGTGCGCTGCCCGGGCGCACCGTGCACACCGGGCCGCTGACCTGCTCCGACCATGTCGTGCGGGGCCCCGAACGGGCCGCGCTGCGCGCGACCGGCGCGATCGCCGTCGACATGGAGTCCGCCGTCACGCTCCTCAGCGCCGTGCGAGCGGGCGAGCGCCCGGTTGCGGCCGTCCGGGTGGTCGTGGACGCTCCTGAACATGAACTCGTCCGGATCGGCACGGTGCGCGGTGGAATATCGGCTTTCCGTGTTCTTCGTTCCGTCCTTCCCGCTTTCTTCGAATGGCACCGTTCCTTGCTGCTCCCCAGGAGGTGAGCCAGATGGCCATGCCGCTCCGACAGTCCATCAAGGTCGCTACGTACTTGGCTGAACAGAAGATCCGCCGCCGGGACAAGTTTCCGCTGATCGTCGAGCTGGAGCCGCTGTTCGCCTGCAACCTCAAATGCGAGGGATGCGGCAAGATCCAGCATCCGGCCGGGGTGCTCAAGCAGCGGATGCCGGTCGCCCAGGCCGTGGGGGCGGTCATGGAGTCCGGCGCGCCCATGGTGTCCATCGCCGGCGGCGAGCCGCTGATGCACCCGCAGATCGACGAGATCGTCCGTCAGCTGGTGGCCAAGCGGAAGTACGTCTTCCTTTGCACCAACGCCATGCTGCTGCGCAAGAAGATGGACAAGTTCACGCCGTCGCCCTACTTCGCCTTCGCGGTGCACATCGACGGCCTGCGCGAGCGGCACGACGAGTCCGTCGCCAAGGAGGGCGTGTTCGACGAGGCAGTGGAGGCGATCAAGGAGGCCAAGCGGCGCGGCTTCCGGGTCACCACCAACTCGACCTTCTTCAACACCGACACCCCGCAGACCATCATCGAGGTGCTGAACTTCCTCAACGACGACCTCCAGGTCGACGAGATGATGATCTCCCCCGCCTACGCCTACGAGAAGGCCCCCGACCAGGAGCACTTCCTCGGCGTGGAGCAGACCCGAGAGCTGTTCAAGAAGGCCTTCGCCGGCGGCAACCGGCGGCGCTGGCGGCTCAACCACTCCCCGCTCTTCCTGGACTTCCTGGAGGGCAAGGTCGACTTCCCCTGCACGGCGTGGGCGATCCCGAACTACTCGCTCTTCGGCTGGCAGCGCCCCTGCTACCTGATGAGCGACGGGTACGTGCCGACGTACCGGGAGCTGGTCGAGGAAACCGACTGGGACAAGTACGGCCGCGGCAAGGACCCGCGCTGCGCCAACTGCATGGCGCACTGCGGCTATGAGCCCACCGCCGTCCTCGCCACCATGGGATCGCTGAAGGAGTCGCTGCGCGCCATGCGCGAGACGGTCTCCGGGAACCGGGAGTGATGTGATGACCGCTGTCTCGCTGGGCGTCCCCGAGGTGCCGGCCCGGCCGATCGCCGAGCGGCGCGTCTCGCGCCGCATCCAGGTCGGTCCGGTGGCGGTGGGGGGCGGGGCCCCGGTGTCGGTGCAGTCGATGACGACGACCCGCACCTCGGACGTCGGTGCCACGCTGCAGCAGATCGCGGAGCTGACCGCGTCCGGCTGCCAGATCGTCCGGGTCGCCTGCCCGACGCAGGACGACGCGGACGCCCTGGCGACCATCGCCCGCAAGTCGCAGATCCCCGTGATCGCGGACATCCACTTCCAGCCGAAGTACGTGTTCGCGGCCATCGAGGCGGGCTGTGCGGCCGTCCGCGTCAACCCCGGCAACATCAAGCAGTTCGACGACCGGGTCAAGGAGATCGCCCAGGCCGCGAAGGACCACGGCACGCCGATCCGCATCGGTGTCAACGCAGGGTCGCTGGACCGGCGCCTGCTCCAGAAGTACGGCAGGGCCACCCCGGAGGCGCTCGTGGAGAGCGCGCTGTGGGAGGCGTCCCTGTTCGAGGAGCACGGCTTCCGCGACATCAAGATCTCCGTCAAGCACAACGACCCGGTCGTCATGATCGAGGCGTACCGGCAGCTGGCCGAGCAGTGCGACTACCCGCTGCACCTGGGCGTGACGGAGGCCGGGCCCGCCTTCCAGGGCACGATCAAGTCGGCGGTGGCGTTCGGAGCGCTGCTGTCGCGGGGCATCGGCGACACGATCCGGGTGTCGCTCTCGGCGCCGCCCGCCGAGGAGGTCAAGGTCGGCATCCAGATCCTCCAGTCCCTCGGGCTCAAGGAGCGCAGGCTGGAGATCGTGTCGTGCCCGTCCTGCGGGCGCGCCCAGGTCGACGTCTACAAGCTGGCCGAGGAGGTCACGGCCGGGCTCGACGGCATGGAGGTGCCGCTGCGGGTCGCGGTCATGGGGTGTGTGGTCAACGGGCCCGGCGAGGCACGGGAGGCCGATCTGGGGGTCGCCTCCGGCAACGGCAAGGGGCAGATCTTCGTCAAGGGCGAGGTCATCAAGACCGTCCCCGAGTCCAGGATCGTCGAGACGCTGATCGAAGAGGCGATGAAGATCGCCGAGCAGATGGAGCAGGACGGCGTGGGGTCGGGGGAGCCGGCCGTCACCGTGAGCTGAGCAGCACGGAATCCGAAGGGGGCCGAGCGTGACGATTCTGGAGAGCATCCGGGGACCTCGCGACCTGAAGGCGCTGTCCGAGGCGGAACTGGGGGAACTGGCGGAGGAGATCCGGGAGTTCCTGGTGCACGCGGTCGCCAGGACCGGCGGCCATCTGGGACCCAACCTGGGCGTGGTGGAGCTGACCATCGCCCTGCACCGGGTCTTCGAGTCGCCGGCCGACCGCATCCTGTGGGACACCGGCCACCAGAGCTACGTCCACAAACTGCTGACCGGCCGCCAGGACTTCTCCAAGCTGCGCGGCAAGGGCGGCCTGTCCGGCTACCCCTCGCGCGAGGAGTCCGAGCACGACGTCATCGAGAACAGCCACGCCTCGACCGCCCTCGGCTGGGCCGACGGGCTCGCCAAGGCCCGCCAGGTGCAGGGCGGGAAGGGCCATGTCGTCGCGGTCATCGGCGACGGGGCCCTCACCGGGGGCATGGCCTGGGAGGCCCTGAACAACATCGCGGCCGCCAAGAACCGTCCGCTGATCATCGTCGTCAACGACAACGAGCGCTCCTACGCCCCCACCATCGGCGGCCTCGCCAACCACCTCGCCACGCTGCGCACGACCGACGGGTACGAGCGGGTCCTCGCCTGGGGCAAGGACGTCCTCCAGGGCACGCCCCTGGTCGGCAACACCCTCTACGAGGCCCTGCACGGCGCCAAGAAGGGCTTCAAGGACGCGTTCGCCCCGCAGGGCCTCTTCGAGGACCTGGGCCTGAAGTACGTAGGGCCGATCGACGGGCACGACACCGGGGCCGTGGAGTCCGCGCTGCGGCGCGCGAAACGCTTCCACGGGCCGGTGCTCGTGCACTGCCTCACGGAGAAGGGCCGCGGCTACGAGCCCGCCCTCGCCCACGAGGAGGACCACTTCCACACCGTCGGCGTGATGGACCCGCTGACCTGCGCACCCCTCTCCCCGTCGGGCGGCCCCTCCTGGACCTCCGTGTTCGGCGACGAGATCGTCAGGATCGGCGAGGAGCGCGAGGACGTGGTGGCGATCACCGCCGCCATGCTGCATCCGGTCGGCCTGGGCGCCTTCGCCGAGCGGTTCCCGGACCGGGTCTGGGACGTCGGCATCGCCGAGCAGCACGCGGCCGTGTCCGCGGCGGGCCTGGCGACGGGCGGACTGCACCCGGTCGTCGCCGTCTACGCCACCTTCCTCAACCGCGCCTTCGACCAGCTCCTGATGGACGTGGCCCTGCACCGCTGCGGGGTGACCTTCGTCCTGGACCGGGCCGGGGTCACCGGCGTCGACGGGGCCTCCCACAACGGCATGTGGGACATGTCCGTCCTCCAGGTCGTCCCCGGTCTGAGGATCGCCGCGCCGCGCGACGCCGACCAGCTGCGCGCCCAGCTGCGCGAGGCGGTCGCCGTCGACGACGCGCCGACGCTGCTGCGGTTCCCGAAGGAGTCCGTCGGCCCGTCGGTCCCGGCCGTGGACCGGGTGGGCGGACTGGACGTGCTGCACCGTTCCCCCCGGCCGCAGGCCCTGCTGGTGGCCGTCGGTGTGATGGCGCCGGTCTGCCTCCAGGCCGCCGAACTGCTCGAAGCGCGCGGCATCGGCTGCACCGTCGTCGACCCCCGCTGGGTCAAGCCCGTCGACCCGGCGCTCCCGGGCCTCGCCGCCGAGCACCGTCTTGTCGCCGTCGTCGAGGACAACAGCCGTGCGGCCGGGGTCGGTGCGGCCGTGGCGCTGGCCCTGGGCGACGCCGACGTCGACGTGCCGGTACGGCGGTTCGGCATCCCCGAGCAGTTCCTCGCACATGCCAAGCGCGGTGAGGTGCTCGCCGACATCGGCCTGACACCCGTCGAGGTCGCCGGACGGATCGGCGCGAGCCTGGCCGTCAAGGAAGAGCTGTCCAAGGAGCCACTGGAATGACAACCGCCGAGTCCGCGTCGGAGTCGTCGCAGGCCGGGGAGTTCGACCTCGGCAAGCTGCTGGCCGAGCGCGGGGCCGAGCGCTACGAGCTGCACACCCGGTACCTCAACCACCAGCTCCCGCGCATGCTGCACACGATCGGCTTCGACAAGGTCTACGAGCGCGCCGAGGGCGCCTACTTCTACGACGCGGACGGCAACGACTACCTGGACATGCTCGCCGGGTTCGGGGTGATGGGCCTCGGCCGCCATCACCCCGTGATCCGCAAGGCGGTGCACGACGTCCTGGACGCGCAGCTCGCCGATCTCACCCGCTTCGACTGCCAGCCGCTGCCGGGCCTGCTGGCGGAGAAGCTGCTCGCGCACAGTCCGCACCTGGACCGGGTGTTCTTCGGCAACAGCGGCACCGAGGCCGTCGAGGGCGCCCTGAAGTTCGCCCGGTTCGTCACCGGCAGGCCCAGGATCCTCTACTGCGCGCACGCCTTCCACGGCCTGACCACCGGCTCCCTCTCCGTCAACGGCGAGTCCGGCTTCCGTGACGGCTTCGCCCCGCTGCTGCCCGACACGGCCGTCCCCGTCGGCGACCTCGACGCGCTGGAGAGGGAGCTGAGGAAGGGCGACGTCGCCGCGCTGATCGTCGAGTCGATCCAGGGCAAGGGCGTCCTCACGGGCCCGCCCGGCTGGCTGCGGGCCGCCCAGGAGCTGCTCCACCGGCACAAGGCGCTGCTCATCGCCGACGAGGTGCAGACCGGCCTCGGCCGGACCGGCGACTTCTACGCCTACCAGCACGAGGACGGCGTCGAACCCGATCTGGTGTGCGTGGCCAAGGCGCTCTCCGGCGGCTATGTGCCGGTCGGCGCCACGATCGGCAAGGACTGGATCTTCAAGAAGGTCTACTCGTCCATGGACCGCGTCCTCGTCCACTCGGCGAGCTTCGGATCCAACGCGCAGGCCATGGCGGCGGGCCTCGCGGTGCTGTCGGTGATGGAGGACGAGCAGATCATCGCGAATGCCCGGGCCACCGGTGAGCGGCTCAGATCCCGGCTGGCCGCGCTCACGGACCGGTACGAGATGCTCGCCGAGGTCCGGGGCCGGGGCCTGATGATCGGCATCGAGTTCGGACGGCCCAGGTCGCTGAAGCTGCGCAGCCGCTGGGCCATGCTCCAGGCCGCCCGCAAGGGGCTCTTCGCGCAGATGGTCGTCGTGCCGCTGCTCCAGCGGCACCGGATCCTCACCCAGGTCTCCGGCGACCACATGGAGGTGATCAAGCTGATCCCGCCGCTGATCATCGGCGAGCGGGAGGTGGACCGGTTCGTCGACGCCTTCACCGCAGTGATGGACGACGCGCACAATGGCGGGCTGGTGTGGGACTTCGGGAAGACCCTGGTCAAGCAGGCCGTGGCCAACCGCTAGGCGGCTTCGCCTGCGAGGTTTTGCCTGGGAGGCAAGAAACTTGCCGCTGAGGCAAAGTTCCGGCTGAATGGAGGCATGAGCCCCTCCGAGACCGAGCGGCCCTCCGGGGCCGGCTCGCCGGCCGAACCCTCGCCCGGTGCGCTGCCCGCCGTCGCGCCCCAGCTGCGGGCCCTGCGGCGCCAGGCCTCCCTCACCCTGGAGGCAGCGGCCCGCGCCGCCGGGCTGTCGCCCGCCCACCTCTCCCGTCTGGAGACCGGGCAGCGCCAGCCCTCGCTGCCGATGCTGCTCGCGCTCGCCCGTGTCTACGGTACGACGGTCGCCGAGCTGCTCGGTGAGACGGTCGCCGGACGGGACGCCGTCATCCGCGCGGCCGACATGGAACCCACGGCGGCCGGCGGCTGGACCTACTGGCAGGCCGGCGCCCCGGGCCGCGGGATGCAGGCCCTGCGGGTCCACGTCCCGTACGGCTCCCAGGGCGACGTCGTGCGCGTCCACCCCGGCGAGGAGTGGCTGCATGTCCTGCGCGGCCGGCTGTGGCTGCGCCTCGGGGACAGCACGCAACGGCTGGCGGCCGGCGACAGCGCCCACTTCGACTCGCTCACCCCGCACCGGATCGCCGCCGAGGACCACGACGGCGTCGACCTGCTCTTCGTCCACACCCTGCTGCAGAGCCCCACGGCCGCCCTGTGCCTGGGCCCCACCCCTGGAGACGTGTCATGAGCAACATGGAGGAGAAGTTCCCCCGCGCCCTGTGGGTGAGGCTGTTCGTCTACCTCATCGCGGGCCACATCTTCGCCGCGTTCATTTACCTGCTCTTCGCGCTCGGCGCGAAGTAGCCCGCGTCCCGGCGTCTCAGTCGAGGAGCCGCTCGCGCAGCCGCTCCCGGGTCTCCGGAGTGAGCTCCAGCCCCTTCTCCAGGTAGGCGTCGACGCCGCCCCAGGTCTCCTCGATGGTGTCGAACGCCGCCGTCAGGTACTCGGCGCGCGCGTCGAACAGGGGGCTGAGCAGCTCCATGACCTCGGGCGAGTAGGCCGAGGCCGCGGAGCTGCTGCGGTGCACCTTGTAGCGGCGGTGCTTGGCGTTCGACTTCAGGTAGTCCTCGACGATCGCCTCGCGCTCGACGCCCAGCGCCAGCAGCGTCACCGCGACGGACAGACCCGCGCGGTCCTTGCCCGCCGCGCAGTGCATCAGCGCGGGGACGCTGTCCCGCGCCAGCGCGTGCAGCACCCGGGAGTGCTCGTCGGTGCGGTGCTTGATGATCGTGCGGTACGAGGCGATCATGCGGCCCGCGCCCTTGCCGTCCGAGAGGATCGCGCGCAGCTGGTCCAGGTCGCCGTCGCGGACCATCTTCCAGAACTCGGCGCCGTCGGCGGGGTCGCTCAGCGGCAGGTTCACATTGCGCACGCCGGGCAGCTCGACGTCGGGCCCCTCGAGCTTCTGGTCGGCCGCGTTGCGGAAGTCGAAGATCGTGTGCAGGCCCAGAGCCGTCAGGAAGGCGGCGTCCTGACCGGTCGCGTGGGCGAGGTGGCCGCTGCGGAACAGCACCCCCTGCCGCACCCGCCGTCCGTCCACGGTCGGAAGTCCGCCCACATCACGGAAGTTGCGCACTCCGGCCAGCTCGGGCTCGGTCGACGGGACCTGCTGTGTCACGAGGGCTCCTCCCCTTCGGCGCCGCCGCCGCGGCTCGTCGGCGGGCACGTCTCGACGATACGACATGCCTGCCTGGGGCAATGAGTTGTCCACAGGCGTTCCCCGGAGCCCCCACAGCTCCGAAAACGGTCGTACGTGGTGCTCTCCGGGCCGGCCGGCAGCTACGCCGTCCATGTCACCTCGCCTGGCTCCAGGTGCAGCGCTACGGCGAGCCCGTGCCGGCCCTACGGCTGCGCGGCCTCGAACCGGCAGCCTCGTACAAATGACTCGAAACGGGCGAAGTTCACCGAGGGGCCGTGCTGCTGCATCACGGTCTTCACCTCGGCCTGCACGGGGATCTGGACGCCGCGGTCGCCCGGCTTAAGCGGAAGTAGTCGTTCTGTCCGAATAGGGAGCTTCGGCCGCTAAGGCGTAACGTGCCCCGATCGTAAGGGAGATGAGGTCGGGGTGCGTGACCATCGTCATATCCGTGACGATGTGTTGTTGCCATGTTCACGTAATTCGCGCGTTATTCAGGCCCATTGAGGAATGCGGGAGATCGGTAATCCACGCTCGGTGACGGCACTTGTGCCGACGCGTCAGGGAAAACACCGTTCCCGCGCAACCGCAAGCTTGTCCTATTGCGTCTCGGTCGCTTACGTTCCACACCAATCCGGACGGACGCCTAATCCTGCCGCCGCCCGGAGTCCGCACACACTGACCCGACGTACGGCAGGAGCGGGGGACCCACAGGTAAGACGCCTGTTCCGGTTCCCGGAACGGCTTGGGGTTAAGTCGCGCCACGGCGCGGCCGGGCATCTCCAGCTCGCACCCGACAGCTCACCTCGCAGGCGACGGAGAGGAATTCGCCATGCCCGCGAAGGGTAAGCACCGCCGCCCCAAGACTCAGCGTTTCACCCGCTCCATCGCCGTCGCCGGAACCGGCGGGGCCGCTCTCGCCCTGCCGCTCATGGGGGCCGCCGGCGCCCACGCCGCCACCCCGCAGTCGGCTCCGGAAAAGGCCGTCCAGTCCGCCCCGGCAGCCGAGAAGAAGGCCGCCGAAAAGGCCAACGGCCCCCGCACGTACACCGTGAAGGCCGGCGACTACCTCGCGAAGATCGCCGACGACCAGAACGTCAGCGGCGGCTGGAAGAAGCTCTACTCGGACAACCGTGACGCCGTCGGCTCCGACCCGTCGCTGATCCACCCGGGCCTGAAGCTGTCGATCGGCAAGAAGGCCGCGAGCGCTCCGAAGGCCTCGGCCCCGTCCGCTCCGAAGGCCTCGGCCCAGAAGCCGTCCGCCGAGTCGGCCCCGAAGGCCGAGACCGCCGCCAAGCCGGCCGCCGCCAAGCCCGCCGCCGAGAGCAACTCCAGCGGCTACGCCCTCCCGGTGGACGGTGCCACCGTCAGCACCCCGTACCGCATGTCCGGCAGCATGTGGTCCAGCGGCTACCACACCGGTGTCGACTTCGTCGTCCCGACCGGCACCTCCCTCAAGGCCGTCGGCGCGGGCGAGGTCGTCTCCGCCGGCTGGGGCGGCGCGTACGGCAACCAGGTCGTCATCAAGCTGAACGACGGCCACTACGCCCAGTACGCCCACCTGTCCCAGCTCTCCGTCTCGGCCGGCCAGACCGTGACGGCCGGGCAGCAGGTCGGCCTGTCGGGCGCGACCGGCAACGTGACCGGACCGCACCTGCACTTCGAGATCCGCACCACGCCGGACTACGGCTCCGACGTCGACCCGGTCGCCTTCCTGCGCTCGCACGGCGTCTCCGTCGGCTGACCGACCGCACGACCACCTGCCTGACACGCCTCCGAAGGCCGGACCCCGATCCCCGGGTCCGGCCTTCGGTGTGTGCGGACGAGCGGTGTATTCCGAGGTTGGCGAACACTTTAGGCGTGGCTTATCTCACCGACCGTCAACCCTTGCCTACGGTCGCGTAGGTCACATTCGAAGGTGAATCATGAGTTGCTGTGGCAGACGATTCGAAGAGTGACAGCAGAGCAGTGATCGGGTCGTACGTGTCGGTGGGGGACAGCTTCACCGAGGGCGTCGGCGACCCCGGCCCCGACGGGGCGTTCGTCGGCTGGGCCGACCGGTTCGCCGTCCTGCTCGCCGACCGCAGGCCCGAGGGCGACTTCCAGTACACCAATCTCGCCGTACGCGGAAAGCTCCTCGACCAGATCGTGGCGGACCAGGTGCCGCGGGCCGTCGACATGGCCCCGGACCTCGTCTCGTTCTGCGCCGGGGGCAACGACATCATCCGGCCCGGCACCGACCCGGACGAGGTGGCCGAGCGCTTCGAACGGGCGCTGGCCCGGCTCACCGCCGTATCCGGCACGGTCATGGTGACGACCGGTTTCGACACCCGTGGCGTGCCCGTGCTCAAGCACCTGCGCGGCAAGATCGCCACGTACAACGGACACGTCCGGGCCATCGCCGACCGGTACGGCTGCCCGGTCCTGGACCTGTGGTCCCTGCGCAGCGTGCAGGACCGCAGGGCCTGGGACGCCGACCGGCTGCACCTGTCTCCCGAGGGGCACACGCGCGTGGCGCTCCGCGCGGGCCAGGTGCTCGGCCTCGACGTGCCGGCCGACCCCGAGCAGCCGTGGCCCCCGCTGCCCCCGCGCGGCGCTTTCGACATGCGGCGCGACAACGTCGCGTGGGCGCGGGAGTTCCTGGTGCCGTGGATCGGGCGCCGGCTGCGCGGGGAGTCGTCCGGTGACCATGTGACGGCCAAGGGGGCGCTGTCGCCGGACGACATCAGGATGCGGATCGCGTCGGTGGCGTGAGAGCGGCTCCGGCGCGTGCGGGCCGTACCGGGTGGGACCCCGGTACGGCCCGCACGCGTCGTGGCCCTGGCTTACGGGGCGAGCCGGGCGTGCCGGGCGGGCTGGGGATGCCGGACGTGCTGCCGGGCGGGCCAGGGATGCCGGACGTGCTGCCGGGCGGGCTGGGGATGCCGATGCCGGCTCTCGCGGGGTCGCCGTCCCTGCGCGACACCGTCAGGGCGCCGGCCGCTCCCACGGCAGGCCCAACTCGCGGGACAGTGCCTCCTCCACCCACTCCTGGGCCCGGGCTCGCGGCACCGCCCCGGCGTAGGACGTCAGCTGCACGGCGAGACCGTCGAGGAGGGCGGTGAGCCGGAAGGCCGTGCCGGCCGGGTCCTGACAGCGGAACTCGCCGGCCGCCACGCCCTCCGCGATGACCTCGGCGAGCGCCGCCTTCCACTGCCGGTCGAGGTCCTGGGCGACCTCCCGCAGCGCGGGGTCGCGCAGCGCCGCCGCCCAGCCCTCGATCCACAGCCGCCAGCCCTTGGCCGTCCCGGTGGGGGCGTACCACCGCACGGCCGACCGCAGCCGGCGCAGCGCCGGTGAACGACGGCCGAGCAGCTTGCGCAGATGCGCCAGGTCGCCCTCCGCGGCGTGCCGGAACGCGGCGGCCACCAACTGCTCCTTCGTGGAGAAGTGATAGAGGACCAGCGCGTTGCTGACGCCGAGCGCCGAGGCCACGTCGGCGATCCGGACCGCCGCCACACCCCTCGCCTCGATCTGCTCGATGGCGGCCCGCAGCAGATCCCCGCGCCGCTGGGCCACACTCAACCGGACTCTCGTCACGCCGTCACCCTACCCACGCGCGTGCGGCCCCTCGACGGAGTGTTTCGGCCTGTCCGGCAGGGCCCGCGAGGGCTGCCGCCGCGGAGGGCGGGCGCCTCACCGGAACCAGCCGAACCGCTCCGCGATCACCGGAAGCCGGTCCGCCGCGAGGGCGTGGGCGGCGGCGCGCGGCGTCACCTCGTCGGTCCGGGCGCGGTCCAGCATCCGCTCGACCAGCGCCCGCATCGAGCGGCGGGTGTACGCGAACGCCTCCTCGGCGTCCGCACCGATGTCCCCGAACAGCGTCCACCACCACCAGGCGTTCGTCCCCGAGTTGACCACGACGTCCGGCAGCACGGTCACCCCGCGCGCGGCGAGCAGCACCTCCGCCTCCGGGCGTACGGGCATGTTGGCCGCCTCGACGACCCAGCGGGCGGTGATCCGCTCCTGGTTCACCGTGTCGATCGCGTACGACACGGCCGCCGGCACCAGCACGTCCGCGTCGGCCGACAGCCAGGCCTCGCCCGGCAGTTCGCCGTCGCCGGGGCGCAGCGCCGAGCGGTCCACCGTGCCGTGCGCGTCCCGGGCGGCCAGCAGCGCCTCGACGTCGAGGCCCGCCGGGTTGGCGATCGTGCCCTTGAGGTCGGCGACGGCCACGACCGTGAGCCCCGCGCGCGTGAGAAAGCGCGCCGTGGCCCCGCCCATCGTGCCGAGGCCCTGGAGGGCGACCCGCGTCCCGGTGTACGGCACCCCGGCCCGGTCCAGGGCGGTCAGGGCCGCCTCCGCCACACCGCAGCCGCCGACCAGCTCGTCCAGACCGATGCCGTCGACCTCGACAGCGAACGCGTCCCGCAGCCGCCGCCGGGCCTCGGCCTCGTCGTCCAGCAGCGGATAGACGGCCTGGATCGAGGAGACCAGCCCCGCCTCGGCCGTGGCCCGGTCGACCAGGTCCTGGGTCAGCCCCAGGTCCTCACCCGTCGTCCAGCAGCTCTCTATGTACGGCCGCATCGCGCGCAGGTAGCGCACCAGCAGCGGGTACGCCTCCGGATCCCGGGGGTCGCAGTCGATGCCGCCCTTGGCGCCGCCCAGCGGGACGTAGCGGTTCGCCGGGTCGTAGTGCAGAGCTTCCTTCACCGTCATGCCGCGGGCGAGACCCGCGACCTCGTCCAGGGTGCAGCCCGCGCGCATGCGCAGACCGCCGCTGGACACTCCGCGCACCAGCCGGTCGACGACCAGGAAGCCCTGTCGGCCCGTGAGGTGATCGGTCCAGGTCAGGGACAGCAGGGGGGTGGCCATTCGGGCTCCTTCGCCGCCGGGATACTGAATCACCGGTCAGTATCTCCTCCGATGGGACCCCTGTGATCCGGTGTTGTCGGAGGGGCCGACCATAATGGAAAGCCTGACCGACTCCACCTGGAGGTACCGTGGCCGGTTTCCGTACCCTGAGCTCCGGGCTCCGCGCGCTCCGGCCAGGGGCGTTCGGCGCGGATCCGAGCGGTGAGCGCATGGCGCGCATCCGCAGATCGCCCCACTTCAAGGACGGGGTCTTCCAGAACCCCGGCGGCCCCGCGCGGACCCGGCCCTCGGGCTCGGCCCTGGACTTCGCGAAGGTCTTCTTCGACAAGGACACCCGGCCCCGCCGCGCTCCGAAGGGCACCGTCCCGGTGCACTCCACCACCCTCGCCGACATCGCCCGGCCCCCGGCCACCGGCCTGCGGCTGACCTGGATGGGGCACTCCAGCGTCCTCGCCGAGATCGACGGCCGGCGCGTCCTGTTCGACCCGGTGTGGGGCGAGCGCTGTTCCCCCTTCCCCTTCGCCGGGCCCAAGCGGCTGCACCCCGTGCCCTTGCCGCTCGCCGCGCTCGGCCCGGTCGACGTCGTGGTGATCTCGCACGACCACTACGACCATCTGGACATGCCCACCATCAAGGCGCTCGCGGGCACGGACACCCTGTTCGCGGTGCCCCTGGGCGTCGGCGCGCACCTGGAGCACTGGGGCGTCTCCGCCGGCCGGCTGCGCGAGCTGGACTGGCACGAGACGACGAAGATCGGCGGCCTCACCCTGACCGCCACCCCGGCCCGGCACTTCTGCGGCCGCGGGCTGCGCAACACCCAGCACACCCTGTGGGCCTCCTGGGTCGTCGCCGGGGACGAGCACCGGATCTACCACAGCGGTGACACCGGCTACTTCGACGGCTTCAAGGAGATCGGCGCCGAGCACGGGCCGTTCGACGCCACGATGATCCAGATCGGTGCTTACTCGGACTTCTGGCCCGACATCCACATGACCCCCGAGGAGGGCATGCGCGCCCACCTCGACCTCCAGGGCGGGCCGGAGCACGGTCCGATGCTGCCGATCCACTGGGCGACCTTCAATCTGGCGACCCACCCGTGGGCGGAGCCCGGCGAGGGGACGCTCGCCGCCGCCCGCGCGGTGGGCGCCGGTCTCGCCCTGCCCCGGCCGGGCGAGCCCTTCGAGCCCACGGCCGGGACAGTGCCGTCTCAGCCGTGGTGGCGTGGGGTGGCGCTCGCTCCGGCGGGCGGTCGCGCGGCCGGGGAGGCCCTCGCCGGAGCCGGTATCAAGACCGCGTCGGACGCGGCAGCCATGGCCCAGGCTGACACGGTGAGTGACGATGGTCGCGAGGCCGGCCAGGGCACCGAGGACCCCGAGACGCTCCCGGCGAGCTGACCCGGGGCGTACGGCAGACCGACGGCGAGGGCCGGGGAGCGAGAGGCTCCCCGGCCCTCGCCGTCGGTGCGTGACCGCTTCTGACCAGGTCGGATCGAGCTCCTTTCGTTCCTGGTCGGATGTGCCGAGGTGTTATCGGTCTGTCGTACGAGGCCTCATACCAGAGCGGGACGCTCACCGTATGAGTTTGTCAACTGCCCACCGCACATGATGCGCTGGCGACTACTGTCAGTGGCCGTCGGGAAGCAGGCGGATCAGGGAGCGGGGGCCGGCACGTGCAGGCGCAGGGCGGACGAGGGAGTCGACGCGACGGGGATCCCCGCTGCCCACGCGCCACCGACGCCGGCACGGGCGCGGCCGAGGACACGGGTGCCGGTGTCGACCGCGCGGGCACTGCGGTCGACCGCGCGGGCACTGCCCCGGGTGGCCCGGGAACCCCCGTCGGCGGCACGGGCGCGGCCCGGGTCGGTGCGGGAGCCGCAGGGGCCTCCGGCCCGGGGCGGCACACCGGCCCCCGTGGCGCCGGCGGTGGCGTCGGCGGTGGCGGAGTCGGCGGTGGCGTGCGGAAGCCGGGGGAGGCCGGGCGTACGGCCCGGGGAGCGCGCAAGCGACCGCGTGAACCCGGGCGGACCCCCGCGAGCTCCCCCGGCACCCCGGCCCGACGGACCAGCACGAGGACACCGATGTCTCACCTCCGCGCCCCGGCCACACGCGCAGACCGCCGTGAGGGCGGGCGGCACGGGCGGCCCGCCGTCCGCACCGCACCCGCGCTGCCCGAGACCCACATACGGCCCCAGCTCCTGCGTCTCGCGGTGCTGCCCCCCGTCGCCGTCGCCCTCAGCGGCTGCGCCGCCGTCCTGTTCACCGTCCGGTCCACCGGAACGCGGCCGGGCCTCACCCTGTGGGCCGTGCTCGGCGGTGCGGTCTTCGTGGCCCTCGTCGGCATCGTCGTCGCCGCGATCGCCGCCAACCGGGCCGCCCGGTCCGTGCACGACCGCATCGGCGTCCTGCGCCGCGGCACCGCACGGCGCGAGGCCGACCTGCGCACCCTCGTCGAGGCGCTGCGCCGCGGCGACGGCCCGCCGCAACTCGCCCCGCCGAGCCGTCACGCGGGTCCCGCCGAGGACGGTGACGACTTCGACCTCCTCGCCGCCGACCTGTCCCGCGCGCACGACGGCGCCGTCACCGCCGTCGTACAGGCCTCCCAGCTCTCCAGCCAGGCCGGCAGCGAGCAGAAGCTCGAGGTGTTCGTCAACCTCGCCCGGCGGCTGCAGTCCCTGGTGCACCGCGAGATCTCCATCCTCGACGAGCTGGAGAACGAGATGGAGGACCCCGAACTGCTCAAGGGGCTCTTCCACGTCGACCACCTCGCCACCCGCATCCGCCGCCACGCCGAGAACCTCGCCGTGCTCGGCGGCGCCGTCTCCCGCCGCCAGTGGAGCAACCCGGTCTCCATGACCGAGGTGCTGCGCTCGGCCATCGCCGAGGTCGAGCAGTACTCGCGGGTCAAGCTCGTGCCGCCGATCGACGGGCAGCTGCGCGGCCACGCCGTCGCGGACGTCATCCACCTGCTCGCCGAACTCGTCGAGAACGCCACGGTGTTCTCCGCCCCGCACACCCAGGTCCTGCTGCGCGCCAACCTCGTCACCTCCGGGCTCGCCGTCGAGGTCGAGGACCGCGGACTCGGCATGCCCTTGGAGGAGCAGACGCGGATGAACGCGCTGCTCGCCGACCCCGACCAGGTGAACGTCGCCCGGCTCCTCGCGGACGGCCGCATCGGCCTGTTCGTCGTCTCCCAGCTCGCCCGGCGGCACGGCATCACCGTCCGCCTCCAGACCAACATCTACGGCGGGGTGCAGGCGGTGCTCGTCGTACCGCAGGCGCTGCTGGGAGCGGAGGCGGGGGCGGGAACGCCCGGGGGAGCGGGGCAGCCCGCGGGAGGTGCCCCCCGTGCGGATCGTCCGGCGGTGCCGGGGCGGCAGGACGGGCAGAACGGGCGGGTTGCCGCGGGTGCGGGTGCGGGTGCGGGTGCCGGTGCCGGTGCCGGTGCTGGAGGCGTGTCCAGGGGGCTGTCCGTCGTCGACGGCGGTGCGGCCGGGGTCTCGTCCGTGCCGCTGCCCGCGTCCGGGGCAGGGCCGTCGATTCCGCTCACTGCGTCCCCCGCGTTCCCCGCGTCCACCGCGTCCCCCGCGCCCCGAGGGCACGAGCAGGGGTCCGAACCGGCCCAGGGCGGAAGCGCACCGGACGGCCGGCCCGCGCCCCTGCCCATGCGCGGGGCCCGCCGGGAGCGTCCCACCCCGGCCGAGGCACGGCCCGGTATCGGTCCCGACGACCGGCGGACGCTCGCCGAGAACGTCACCGAGCCGCCCACCCCCCGCAACGGCACCGTCCGCGGCACCATGGGCAAGCCCCAACTGCCCCGTCGACGCGCCCAGGAGCACATCGTGCCCCAGTTGCGCGACGGCCCGACGCCACGCCAGGACCCCGAGCATCTCGTGGGCCACGACCCCGGTCTGATGGCGGCCTTCCAGCGCGGCATCAGCCTCGCGGAGACCCAGCAGAGCATGGAGGCCGGCACCACAGAGTGGGGCGACACGTCGTCCGCCTACACGGAGTCCGCCCCCATGGCGTCCGCCCACACAGAGTCCGCCCCTATGGCGTCCGCCCACACGGAGTCCCTCCACACGGAGGCCGCCCACATGGACTCCTCCTACACGGAGGGCGCCCACATGGAGGTGGCCCACATGGACTCCTCCTACGCGGACTCCGCCCACACGGACCCGGCACCCACGGGCTCCACCCACAGGGACCCGACGCCCCTCCGCCCGGTCCACCTCGAGGCGCTCCCCACGGAGCTGTCCCCCTCGGACAGGCCGGCGCCCGGGTCCCGCTCCGACCACCGCACGACCACCACCCGGCAGGACGGGAGCGCACCCGCCGGATGACCACCCCCCCCTTCCCACCCCCACCCCCAGCGCTCCCGCAGACCTTCGTACCCCAAGGAGTCGATCCACCATGGCGAGCGATGCGCCGACCGCCCATGTATCCGACCTCGACTGGCTGATGAGCGGCCTCGTGCAGCGCGTACCGCACACGACCGCCGCGGTGCTGCTGTCCTGCGACGGGCTCGTGAAGTCCGTGCACGGTCTCGACCCGGACAGCGCCGACCACATGGCCGCCCTGGCCTCCGGCCTGTACTCCCTCGGCCGCAGCGCCGGTGTCCGCTTCGGTGACGGCGGCGACGTGCGGCAGGTCGTCGTCGAACTCGCCTCGACCCTGCTGTTCGTCACCACCGCCGGCTCCGGCACCTGCCTGGCCGTGCTGGCCGGCCGCGAGGCCGACGCGGCCGTGCTGGGCTACGAGATGGCGATGCTGGTCAAGAGCGTCCGCCCCTACCTGGTGACCGCTCCCCGGCAGTCCGTCGAATCCCCGGCGATGAGGCCTTGAGCGTGACGGCGGCCGGTGACGGGCCCTGGCTCGACGACGCGGCCGGGCGGCTGGTGCGGCCGTTCACGGTCAGCAACGGCCGCACCCGTCCGACCGTCGCGCTCGACCTCGTCTCGCAGGTGATGGCCACCGGGGCGACCCCCTTCGGCTATCTCGGCCCCGAGCACGCGCAGGCGCTCGAACGGTGCCGGGTGCCCGTCGCCGTCGCCGAGGTCGCCGCCCATCTCACGCTGCCGGTGGCCGTCACCAAAGTGCTGCTGGCGGACCTCGTCGACTGCGGGGCGTTGACCACCAAGCCCCCCGCGTTCCACCACAACCCGACGGACCGGGCCCTTCTGGAGGCAGTGCTCGATGGACTACGACGACAGCTCTGACTACACCGACGGGCCGCGCCACGGCGCCGACCCGTTCCCCACCGCACTGAAGATCCTGGTGGCGGGCGGGTTCGGCGTGGGCAAGACGACCTTCGTCGGCGCGGTCAGCGAGATCGCGCCGCTCAGCACGGAGGAACTGCTCACCACCGTCAGTGCCGCGACCGACAACCTCGACGGCATCGAGAACAAGGTCGAGACGACCGTGGCCATGGACTTCGGCCGCATCACCCTCGACCCGCAACACGTGCTGTACCTGTTCGGCACACCTGGCCAGGAGCGATTCTGGTTCATGTGGGACGAGTTGTGCGAGGGCGCGCTCGGCGCGGTCATCCTCGCCGACACCCGACGGCTGCAGGAGTGTTTCGCCGCCGTCGACTTCTTCGAACAGCGCGGCCTCGGCTTCATCATCGCCGTCAACGAGTTCGACGGCGCCTACCGCTACGACCCCGCGGAGGTGCGCGGTGCCCTCGACCTCTCCGACGACGTGCCCGTCGTGTGCTGTGACGCGCGGATCTCCAGCTCCGGGGTCCAGACCCTGCTGACCCTGGTGCGCCACCTCATCGCCCACACCCCGGCCCCCGCGACGGGGTACGGCGCCCACACATGACCCCCTCACACCCGCCATCGAGGCCCTATATGACGCGAGTCCACAACCCAGGAGCATGCCCATGACCTACGACCCGCCACGCCCGGCCGGTCGTCTGCTGCTCACACCCGAGGACAAGGAGGCCCCCGCCCGCACCCGCCGACTGCGCAGACTGGGCCTGGGGGAGCGCCCCGAACCCGCACTGGACTCCTTCGCGCACCGCCTCGCCGAGCTCACCGGTGCGCCGTACGCCATGGTCAACCTCCCCGACGAGCAGGGGCAGTTCTACGCCGGCCTGCACGTGCCGGCCGTGGCGCCGGTGGTGCGCAGCGACGGCACCAGCCCGCGCCTCAGCCGTGCCCTGCCCCGCGACCACGGCTTCTGCCCCCATGTAGTGGCGCGCCGCAAGGCCCTGGCGCTGGAGGACGTCGGCGACTATCCGCGGTTCGCGGGCAATCCGGTGGTCGACGAGTTCGGCATCCGCTCCTATCTGGGGGCGCCGCTCATCGACGGCACGGGCCTGGTGCTGGGCACCATCAGCGTCGCGGACGTCGAGCCGCGGCCGTGGGGGAAGCCGGGCCTGACGGCGATCAAGGAACACGCCGCGCAGCTCGTCGTGGAGCTGGAGAGCCGGGACGGCCTGCCGCCCTATTGAAGCCCGCAGCTCCCGCGGGCCTCCCGGGGCGTGAAGGAAAGCTGCGGCGGCGCTTAAGAAATCCTCGATGGACCGGCGCGCCCGCCGTACGGCAGATTTCAGTGCGATCCCACTCCTCTCCCGGCCCAGGGGTTCCTTCGGCGTACCCGGAGCCGGGACTCACCCCCAGGAGCCGTAGCGGTGAAGGCGCTGGTCAAGCAGAAGGCGGAACCCGGGCTGTGGCTCGCGGACGTCCCCGAGCCCGCCGTCGGGCCCGGCGACGTACTCATCAAGGTGCTGCGCACCGGGATCTGCGGCACCGACCTGCACATCCGGGCGTGGGACGGCTGGGCCCAGCAGGCGATCAGCACCCCGCTCGTGCTCGGACACGAGTTCGTCGGCGAGGTCGTCGGGACCGGGCGCGACGTCACCGACATCGGGGTCGGCGACCGGGTCAGCGGCGAGGGCCACCTGGTGTGCGGCAAGTGCCGCAACTGCCTGGCCGGGCGCCGGCATCTGTGCCGGGCGACCGTGGGGCTCGGGGTGGGCCGGGACGGGGCGTTCGCCGAGTACGTCGCCCTGCCCGCCGCCAACGTCTGGGTGCACCGGGTGCCTGTCGACCTCGACGTGGCAGCGATCTTCGACCCGTTCGGCAACGCCGTGCACACCGCTCTGTCCTTCCCGCTCGTCGGCGAGGACGTCCTGATCACCGGCGCGGGGCCCATCGGCCTGATGGCCGCAGCCGTGGCCAGGCATGCCGGCGCCCGCAACGTCGTGATCACCGACGTCAGCCCGGAGCGGCTGGAGCTGGCCCGCAAGATCGGTGTCAGCCTCGCGCTCGACGTCTCCGGCTCCACCATCGCCGACGGGCAGCGCACGCTCGGACTGCGCGAGGGCTTCGACATCGGCCTGGAGATGTCCGGCCGTCCCGAGGCCATGCGCGACATGATCGCCAACATGACGCACGGTGGCCGGATCGCGATGCTCGGCCTGCCCGCGCAGGAGTTCCCCGTCGACTGGGCCCGCGTCGTGACCTCGATGATCACCATCAAGGGCATCTACGGCCGCGAGATGTTCGAGACCTGGTACGCCATGTCGGTCCTGCTCGAAGCGGGCCTGGACCTCGCACCCGTCATCACCGGCCGCTACGGCCACCGCGACTACGAGGCGGCGTTCGAGGACGCGGCGAGCGGCCGCGGCGGCAAGGTCATCCTCGACTGGACCGCGTAACCCCCCTTCTCCGCGAGCACCTTAGGAGCTTCCCCCATGTTCGACTCCGTGCGCGACGACCTGCGTGCCACCCTCGACGAGATCCGCGCCGCCGGCCTGCACAAGCCCGAGCGCGTGATCGGCAGCCCGCAGTCCGCCACCGTGAACGTCACCGCGGGCGGCCGTCCCGGCGAGGTCCTGAACTTCTGCGCCAACAACTACCTCGGCCTCGCCGACCACCCGGAGGTCGTCGCCGCCGCCCACGAGGCCCTGGACCGCTGGGGCTACGGCATGGCCTCGGTCCGCTTCATCTGCGGCACCCAGGAGGTGCACAAGGAGCTGGAGGCGCGCCTGTCGGCCTTCCTGGGCCAGGAGGACACGATCCTCTACTCCTCGTGCTTCGACGCCAACGGCGGCGTCTTCGAGACGCTGCTCGGCCCGGAGGACGCGGTCATCTCCGACGCCCTCAACCACGCCTCCATCATCGACGGCATCCGCCTGTCCAAGGCCCGCCGCCTGCGCTACGCCAACCGAGACCTGGCCGAACTGGAGGCCCGGCTCAAGGAGGCCTCCGACGCGCGCCGCCGCCTGATCGTCACCGACGGCGTCTTCTCCATGGACGGCTACGTCGCCCCGCTGCGCGAGATCTGCGACCTCGCCGACCGCTACGACGCGATGGTCATGGTCGACGACTCCCACGCCGTGGGCTTCGTCGGCCCCGGCGGCCGCGGCACGCCCGAACTGCACGGCGTCATGGACCGCGTCGACATCATCACCGGCACCCTCGGCAAGGCCCTCGGCGGCGCCTCCGGCGGCTATGTCGCCGCCCGCGCCGAGATCGTCGCCCTGCTGCGCCAGCGCTCCCGGCCGTACCTGTTCTCCAACACCCTCGCCCCGGTCATCGCGGCGGCTTCCCTGAAGGTCCTCGATCTGCTGGAGGCGGCGGACGACCTGCGGGTCCGGCTGGCCGAGAACACGGCCCTGTTCCGCGGGCGGATGACCGAGGAGGGCTTCGACGTCCTCCCCGGCGACCACGCCATCGCCCCCGTGATGATCGGCGACGCGGCGGTCGCCGGGCGCATGGCGGAGCTGCTGCTGGAGCGCGGCGTCTACGTCATCGGCTTCTCCTACCCGGTGGTGCCGCAGGGCCAGGCCCGGATCCGCGTCCAGTTGTCCGCCGCGCACTCCACGGACGACGTCAACCGCGCGGTCGACGCCTTCGTGGCGGCGCGGGCCCAGCTGGAGGGCTGACCGCCGGCGCGGGGCGCATTTGAGACAATCGATCGCATGATCGAAGCGCGGCGGCTCCACATCCTCCGGGCGGTGGCCGACCACCGTACGGTGACCGCGGCTGCCGCCGCGCTGTATCTCACCCCGTCGGCCGTCTCCCAGCAGCTCGCCGCCCTGGAGCAGGAGACCGGCCACCGGCTCGTCGAGCGCGGCGCCAAGGGGGTGCGGCTCACCCCCGCCGGCGAGATCCTGCTCAACCACACCAACGCGGTCCTCGCCCAGCTGGAGCGGGCCGAGGCCGAGCTCGCCGCGTACAGCTCGGGAGCGGCCGGCACCGTCACGGTCGCCTCCTTCGCCACCGGCATCGCCCTGGTCGTCGCGCCCGCCGTGGCCGCTCTCGCCCGCTCGGCGCCCGGGATCCGCATCCGCGTCCAGGACGCCGAGGGCGACGCCAGCCTGCCGATGGTGCTGGACCGGCAGGTCGACGCCGCCGTCGCCGTCGAGTACCGCGGGGCCCCGCCCGCCGACGACCCGAGACTGGCCCACGTACCTCTGTACGCCGAGCCCTTCGACGCGGTCGTCCCGGTCACCCACCGCCTGGCCGATGCGGCCGAGGTGCCCCTCGCCGAGCTGGCCAAGGACCCGTGGATCGGCCCGTACCCGGGCAACCCCTGCCACGATGTGGTGATCCTGGCCTGCGAGAACGCCGGTTTCCAGCCCCGCATGGAGCACTCCTCGGACGACTTCCGCGCGGTCGTCGCCCTGGCCTCGGCCGACGCGGGCGTCGCCCTGGTGCCGCGCTCGGCGCTGCGCGGCATGGACCTCACCGGAGTGGTCGTACGCCCCGTCGACGGGACGCCCCCCACCCGCCGGGTCTTCGCCGCCGTTCGCAGGGGAGCCGAGGAACACCCCCTGATCCGCCCCGTGCTGGACGCACTCGGCGCGGCGGCCCGGCTGTGAGCGTTCCGTAACCCGCCTGTCTCATATGCGGGATAGCGTCCCGGATGTGAGAAGCGAAGAGACGGATCCCGTGGACGCCCGGCTGGGTGCACGCCTGGCCGAGCTGCGGGCCGAACGCGACTGGTCCCTGGGCGAGTTGGCCGATCGCAGCGGGGTGAGCCGGTCCACGCTGTCCCGGGCCGAGCGGGCGGAGATCAGCCCCACGGCTTCCCTCCTGAACCGCCTGTGCGCCGTCTACGGGCGCACCATGTCCCAGCTCCTCAGCGAGGTCGAGGCCGAACCGGAGACCGTCGTCCGCTCCACCGCCCAGCCCGTGTGGCAGGACCGCGCCTCCGGCTTCGTGCGCCGGTCCGTGTCACCGCCGCACTCCGCCCTGCGCGGTGAACTCGTCGAGGCCCGCCTCGCCCCCGGTGCCGACCTGACCTACGACCGTCCGCCCGTGGCCGGACTGGAGCAGCACATCTGGATCCTGGAAGGCGCCCTGGACGTGACCGCGCAGGACACCGAGCACCGTCTGGACACGGGTGACTGCCTGCGGATGCGGGTGTGGGGCCCGACCCGGTTCCGGTGCGCGGATCCCGGGGGCGTGCGCTATCTGCTGGCGGTGGTGCGGCCGTGAACCGACTGGACGAGGTGCAACTGCTGCACAGGGCATCGGAGTTGGCAGATCTGCTGACCGGCACCGTGAACGGGGGTGCCTCCGTCGGCTTCCTCGCCCCGCTCGGCCGGGCGGACGCCCTGGCCTGGTGGGAGGGCCGGGCCGCCGACGTCGCCGCGGGCCGGCTCGCCGTGTGGGTGGCGTGCGAGGGCGAGCGGGTGCTCGGCACCGTCAGCCTGGCCTTCCCTGACAAGCCCAACAGCCGCCACCGCGCCGAGCTCGTGAAACTGATGGTGCACCCGGACGCCCGTGGGCGCGGCCTCGGCCGCCGGCTCCTGGCCACGGCGGAGGCCGCGGCCGAGGCGGCCGGCATCACCCTCCTGCACCTGGACACCGAGACCGGCAGCCCCGCGGAACAGCTGTACCGGTCCAACGGCTGGACACCCGTCGGCGCGATCCCCGACTTCGCGGCCGACCCCGGCGGTGTGCTGCGGCCGACGACGATCTACTACAAGCACGTCCCGGAAACCGCTCCCACCAGGTGATTGTCGGTGGGAGCCGATACGGTGCCTGCCATGCCGGATGCCGAAGACGTACGACGGATCGCCCTGTCCCTGCCGGACACGACGGAGAAGATCGCCTGGAGCATGCCCACCTTCCGGGTCGCGGGAAAGATGTTCGCCACGCTGCCGGAGGACGAGACCTCCATCGCCGTGCGCTGCCCCAAGGAGGAGCGCGACGAACTGGTGCTCGCCGAACCGGGGAAGTTCTGGATTGCCGACCACGAGTCCCAGTTCGCCTGGGTGCGGGCCCGGCTCGACGCCATCGAGGACGAGGGCGAGCTGCGGGACATCCTCGCCGACTCCTGGCGCCAGGCGGCCCCGGCCCCGCTCCTTCAGGCCCATCCCCGGCTCGGCCTGCCCGCGGAGTGACGCCCTCCTGACCTCAGCCGCGGACCGCCGCCCCGAGGAATCCCGAGATGGGCTCGCCCGCCAGGCAGGGCTCGACGAGGACGACGTCGGTCCCGGCCGCCCTCGTCGCCCGCGGCATGGTGCCTGAGATCCGGCTTGACCTGCTCAAAGGCCGGCTCCGCGAGGCAGCTTGCGAAGGTGTGCACGACGGGCCGCAGCCCGGTCAGCGCCAGCCCGGCGGCCGCTCCGATCAGGAGTTGCTCCCGGATGCCGGCGTCGACGACCTGCCCGGGATGGCGGCGGGCGGCCCCGGCCAAGCCGTCATACGGTCAAGCGGCTCCCGCCCGGAAACGGATGCGCGATCACGGGTGCGAGTGCGGTATTGTTTCCCTGCGCGTTCGGCCGGGGGAACTCCCAGGTCAGACGGGCAGCGGGACGTGGCGCAGCTTGGTAGCGCACTTGACTGGGGGTCAAGGGGTCGCAGGTTCAAATCCTGTCGTCCCGACTGTGAGGCAGTCACTCAGAGGCCGTATCGGATTCCACGGATACGGCCTCTTGATCATTTCTGCGGACGGGGAGTGCCGGCCTGCGGTCGCTGGTGGCGATTCTTGTCGCCATCTCGGCGAGCTGCCTGCACGCCTGCGCGATCTCCCGCTCGGTCTGGGCGCGTTCCCCGACGGCCGCCCCGAGCAGAAGCGCGGTGAGCGAGGCGGAAGCGTTGAACGCCTGCAGGGTGATCATGTTGGTGAACAGGTCGTGGCCGGCGAACGGGCCGGATTTCTGCCCGGCCGCGACGATCGCGAAGATCGACACCGCGAGGGCGCAGGGCGCGGCCCCGGGCAGCCCGAAGCGGAAGCCGGCCCAGATCAGCAGCGGGAAGCCGAGGAACAGCAGCGGTGTCTCGCTGGTCTCGACGAAACCCACGCAGACCGTGGCCGCCACCAGCAGGATCCCCTCCGCCCACCGGGCCGGTGAGACGCCCCGCGGCCAGTGGGCCGAGCGCAGCAGGAGCAGCACCGGGGTGAACGCCAGGACGCCCATCGCGTCACCGGTCCACCAGACCGACCAGGTCGACGCGAAGTCGCCGGCGTCCAGCACCCCGGTCAGGGCCAGCGTCCCGCTGCCGACCGTGGCGCTGATCAGCATCCCGGTGAAGGCCCCGAGGAAGATCAGGGCCAGCGCGTCCCGCAGCCGGTCCAGTTCGTTGTGGAACCCGGCACGGCGGAGCAGGACGTACGAACAGACCGGCGCGAGCGTGTTGCCCGCGGCGATCGCGAGAACGGCCGGCAGCGACGGCCCCAGCGTGATGTTGACCAGGAACGCGCCGAGCGCGATTCCGGGCCATACCCGCGGTCCGAGCAGGAGCAGGCTCGCCAGCGCGATACCGCTCGGCGGCCACAGCGGCGTGACCTGGTTCCGCACCAGCTGCTGGAGCAGCCCCAGCTCGGCCGCGCCGTAGTACAGCCCGGCGACGGCGCAGATCTCCAGGGCGACCCGGACGTCGCGCCGGGGCCGTGCCAGCCGCGCGACCGTCATCGGGGCCTCCGCATCGACATCCCCCCGACCATCATCCGCTGGATTCCCCGGATCCTCCACAAGGCCGCTGAGCTGGGTGTTCGGCTTTCACCGAGGCCCGGCGCCCGGGCATCAGGCCGCCGGGGTCCGCAGGGCGAGGAGGGCCATGTCGTCGTGGCCGTCGCTGGGATGGTCGTCGGCCAGAGCGCATACGAAGTCCCGCATGGGCAGGGCGGCGTGGACCGCGGCCAGCTCGGCCAGCTGGCCCAGGCTCCGGTCGATGGGGTGGGCGGGGTGCTCGATCAGACCGTCGGTGAAGAAGACCAGGGTGGTGCCGGGGAGCAGGAAGCGGGAGTGGTCGGGGCGCGGTTCGTCGGGGTCGACCCCGAGCGGCAGACCGGGCTCGGCGGTCAGGACCTCGACCCGGCGCTCCGGAGTGATCAGCAGGGGCGGGACATGCCCGGCGGTGCTCCAGCGCAGCCGCCAGCCGGGTCCCTCCGGCTCGATCCGGGCCAGTGCGGTGGTCGTGACGGGGTTGGGCGTGACCGCCTGGAGCGTGTGGTCGAGCCGGGCCAGGACCCCGCCCGGTGAACTCTCCCGGTCGAAGAGCAGGGCGCGCAGCATGTTGCGCGTGGAGGCCATGGCCGCCGCGGCGTGCAGATCATGTCCGACGACGTCACCGATGACGACCGCCACGACGTCGTCGGGCAGGGGGATCGCGTCGTACCAGTCCCCGCCGAGCCTGCTGGGCTCGGCGGCCGGCCGGTAGACGGCCGCGGCGGCGAACGGCCGCAGGTCGGGCAGCGTCGGCAGCAGCAGCCGCTGGAACTGCTCGGCACCCACGCGCACCTGCTCGAACAGACGGACGTTCTCGATCGCGATGCCGGCGGCGCTGGCCAGGGCCATCACGACGTTCTCGTCATGGACGTCGAAGGGCTGCCCGTCGCGCCGCTCGGAGAGATACAGATCGCCGTAGATCTCGCCCCGGACGGCGATGGCGACGCCGAGCAGGGTCCGCAGGTGCGGGTGGCCGGGCGGAAAGCCGACGGAGGCGGCGTGGGCCGGGATGTCGCCGATCCGCAGCGGCTCGGGATGGCTGATCAGATGACCGAGGACGCCCCGGCCGGTCGGCAGACCGGTCTCGGCCAGGTCGGCGCGTTCCCGCCCGGAGAGGCCGGCGGTGATGAACTCCTCCAGGTGCTCACCGGTGTCGTTGAGCACGCCGAGGGCGCCGTAACGGGCGCCGACCAGGTCCATGGCCGTGGTCACGATGCGGTGCAGTACGGCGGGGAGCTCCACCTCGCGGCTGATGGCCACCACGGCGTCCAGCAGGCCCTGCATCCGGTCCATCGCGTCCAGCAGGGCGCGCAGCTGCTCGTCGATCCGGCTCAGCTCCGTGCGCAGGCGCACATGCAGGTCGGGCAGGTGCGGCTGCCCCGGAAACGGGTTCTGCTCCGCGGCCATCACGAGCACCTCCTGGCCGGAGGGCGGTCACGTGAAAGCTTAGGCCTCAGATCGCGCAGCCCGCATGCGCCAGCGCCTGCTTCAGCAGCACTCCGTGCCCGCCCGGCATCTCGCTCTGCATCGCCTCCGAGACGGCGTCCTGAGGGCTGAACCACACCAGGTCGAGCGCGTCCTGCCGGGGCCGGCAGTCGCCCGACACCGGCACGATGTAGGCCAGGGACACCGCGTGCTGGCGCGGGTCGTGGTAGGGCGTGATGCCCTGCGTCGGGAAGTACTCCGCGACCGTGAACGGCTGGAGCGACGCCGGGACGCGGGGCAGCGCGACCGGGCCGAGGTCCTTCTCCAGATGGCGCAGGAGGGCGTCGCGGACGCGCTCGTGGTGCAGCACACGGCCGGAGACCAGCGTCCGGCTGACCGTGCCGTCGGGGCCGATACGCAGCAGCAGGCCGACGCTGGTCACCTCGCCGCTGTCGTCGACGCGGACCGGGACGGCCTCGACGTAGAGGATCGGCATGCGGGCACGTGTCATCTCCAGCTCGTCGGAGGACAGCCAGCCGGGCGTGGTTTCGGTCATGTCAGACATTGCTTGATCATACTTTCAGCCGTTCGGACGTCCTGGGTAGCCGCTTGAGGAGAACTGTGACCGGCCACACGCCTGTTCAATCGTCCTGCGGCCCGTGATCCGGTAGCCGGTAGACCCGCAGGGCGTTGTCCCGCCCGGTCCACCGCGCGATCCGCAGCGCGTCCGGCAGGGACAGCTCGTCGGCGTCCACGCGCTCCTGGAGCAGTTCCGCGAGCCCGTGCCGGAAGGCGAGCGCCCCGAGGTGGTAGAACTCGGCCACACCGTAGGCGTCGGAGCTGTACAGCAGTTTGCGGAACGGTGTGATCTCCAGGGCCTCCGCGAGGACCGCGTCGGCCCGGGCGGGACCGACGTGGTGGAGGGTGAGTCCGACGTCGAGGTACACCTGCTCGAAGACCGCGGCGAGGTAGGCCGCCTGTCGCTGGTAGGGCCAGCAGTGCAGGAGCAGGACGGGGATCGTCCCGGCGGTGAGGTGCAGCCAGTCCGTGAGATGGGTGGGGTCGACGCGGTGCAGCCGGATGTCGTTGTCACCGAACCCGGTGTGCAGCTGGAGCGGCAGACCGAGGTCGACGGCGGTCCACAGCAGGTGCCGTACGAGGACCGAGTCGTCGAGCCGTCCGCCCTTGGTGAGCCAGCGCCGGGCCGCTTCGGTGACCTCCGCCTTCGCGGGGCGGGCCGGGTCCAGGTCGAAGCCGGTGCGGTAGGCCGCCACCGACTTCACGCCCACCACCCCGGGCCGGCGCACGGCCTCCAGCGCGGCCGCGTGGAAGAGGTCCGCGTAGGCGTCCGGTTCGACCCCTGCGGCCTGCACCGACTCCGCGACGCCCTCCAGCCGTACGACCTCGTACGAGGTCCCGCCCGCGGCCTCGGCGATCTCCCGCGGCGTGGTGAGGGGGTGGGGCGCGTAGCCGGTGTCGACGCAGAAGACGTCCGTACCGGCGGCGCGCAGGAAGCGGCACTGCACCTCGCGCGGGCCGAGTTCCGAGCGGCGGGCGAGGTACTCCCCGGCGGGCGCGTGCCGGGGCAGGCCGAGCAGGGGAGCGCAGTGACGGCGCACGGCCACGCCCACCGGGCTGTCGAAGGGCGAGATCCCCGGCCACGCCTCACCCTCGGTGAGGAGGGACTCGAAGGCGTCCCGGCCGAGGTCGGCCGCGACGGTGCCGTGGCAGTGGTGGTCGACCAGCCGCAGGGAGTCGAGAGCCTCACGGACCGCGCTCACGTCAGTACACCCAGCGGTACGCCGCCGCCACCTGGTCGTCGTCCAGCCCGGCGACGGACGCCTGCTCGCCGCGCCGGACGGCGATGACGGCATCGGCCAGGACCGGGCCGAGGGCCGTCCGTAGGGTCTCGTCCTCGCGGAAGGCCCCGACGGCCCGCTCCAGGGAGTCCGGCAGCCGGCGCACGCCCCGGGCCGCCGCCTCCGCCTCGTCCAGGTGGGCCGGATCGCCGGTGGTCTCGTCGGGCAGGGCGGCGGACGACGTGAGGCCGTCGAGACCGGCGGCGATCAGGGAGCCGATCGCGAGGTAGGGGTTGGCGGCCAGGTCGACGGGCTTGATCTCCAGGTTGGCCGCCCGGTCGCGCAGCCCCGCGGTGCCGGTGACGACCCGCAGCGCGGTCTCCCGGGTCTCGCGGCCCCAGGCCGTGAACACCCCGGCCCACTGGGAGGGCCTCAGCCGCAGATGGCTGGCGGGGCTCGGGGCGGTGACGGCCGTGAGGGCGGGAAGGTGGGCGAGGATGCCGGCCGTGAAGGACTCCGCCTGGGCCGTCATGCCGTAGCGGCCCGCGCCCCCGGCGTGCAGGTTCGCCCCGTCGCGCCAGGCGGACAGGTGGACGTGCCCGCCGTTGCCGACGCCCCGGCCCACGACGGCCGGGGCGAACGAGACCCGCAGTCCGTGCCGCTGAGCCACCGCCCGGACAGTCTGCCGGACCAGCACACTGCGGTCGGCCGCCGCCACCGGATCGACGGCACCCACAGAGATCTCGAACTGCCCGGCCGCGTACTCGGGATGGACCTGCTCGACGTCGACGCCCTGGGCCGCGCACGCCGCCAGCAGGTCGGCGGTGTAGTCCCCGAGCTCGACCTGACGGGTCGCCCCGTACGCCGGTCCGGTCGTCGCGGGGACGAACGCGTCACCGGGCGCGTCGCCCCGGGCCACGGTCCACTCGATCTCGATGGCGGCCTTGAAGGCGAGGCCGTGCCGCGCGGCCGCCTCGGTGACGATCCGCCGCAGGAACGTGCGGGTGCAGCAGGGATGGCGCTCCCCGTCCTGCGTGACGCGGTCCACCGGCGCCCACGCCCAGCCGGGTTGCCCGGCCAGGGCGACGAGCCGGTCGAGGTCCGGGTAGAGGCGCAGATCGCCGTCGGGGGAGCCGAGGACGTCGGTGGTGACGATGGAGTCGTTCGCCAGGAACGTGTCGAACACCGGTGACATGCCGACGCCCCAGGCGGCCGCGGAGGCGAGCCGGGCCGTCGGGACGGTCTTCACCCGGCCGATGCCCGCGGTGTCGACGTAGGCCAGCACGATGCCGTGCACACCCCGCCCGGCGAGTTCGCCGCTCAGCGCGGTGGCCCGCTCGACGTCGCCGGGGCGTCCGCCGGGCACGGGATCGGCCAGGGTGGTCATGCGTCCTCCGCGGTTGTGCGTCGGGTGCGACGGCGGCGGCGCCGTCAGGGCTTCACGGCCACCGCGCCGTACTGCGGTACCAGCACCGCCGATCCGGGTTCGGCGCGCCACTGCCCGCACGACACCATGCCCGGTTCGAGTACCTCGAGGCCCTCGAAGAACGCGGCGATGTCGGCGCCGCTGCGGGCCGTGATCGGGGGAGTGGCGTTCTCGTTCCAGAACTTCATGGCCGGGATCTGGCCCGCGCCGCCGAGCTCGTCGTCGAAGGTCGGGTGCGTGAGGACCAGGAAGCTGCCGGACGGTGCCGCGGCCATCACCCGGCGCACGATCTCCCGGGCCTTGTCGACGTCCAGGACGAAGTTGAGGATGCCCAGCATCATCACGGCGACGGGCTGTGTGAAGTCGAGGGTCTGCCCGGCCCGTTCGAGGATGGCGTCCGGGTCGTGCACATCCGCGTCGATGTAGGCGGTGACGCCGTCGTGGGTGCCGGTGAGCAGGGTGCGGGCGTGCACCAGCACGATCGGGTCGTTGTCGACGTAGACGATGCGCGAGTCGGGCGCGATCCGCTGGGCGATCTCATGGGTGTTGTCCGCCGTCGGCAGTCCCGTGCCGATGTCGAGGAACTGCCGCACCCCGCGCTCACCGGCGAGGAACGACACGGCCCGGCCGAGGAAGTCCCGGTCCGCGCGGGCGATGTCCCGGATGATCGGGAACATGCCGGCGACGTGCTCGCCGACCTGCTGGTCGACCTCGTAGTTGTCCTTGCCGCCGATCCAGTAGTTCCACACGCGCGCGTTGTGCGCCACACCGGTGTTCAGCCTCGCCGACCCTCCCGAAGGGGTGTGGCCATCACTCACGACTCGTCCTCTCCTCGCACGCGCGACCGAGGCCGGTCGCCGCCGCCATTGTGCCGCTCCGGTGATCACGCTGTCCCGGGAACCGGCGGAGCGGGTACGGCGGTTGAGGCTGGAAAGGGGCTTTCCCGTCGCAGGGGGCTTCCCGTGGTGAGGGGCTTCCCGTCGTGCCGGGGCGAGCGGGGGCGGCCTAGGTGGTGGGGCTCGCTGCGGGCGACTTCCCGGCCAGGACGTCCTTCAGCCGCTGGGTGCCCTGTTGCGCCGCCTGCTTCATGGAGTCGTCCTCGCCCCCGTCGAGCCCGCCCGCCGTGACGGTGATCGCGTCGTCGCCGACCCGTACGGCGCCGACGTCGAGGGTCAGCGTGGCGTCGTTGCCGTCGACCGAGCCCTGCACCGTCACGCGCAGGCCCTGCCGGGCGTCGCCCACCTTGGGCACCGAGGTCTCGATGACCTGGACGGTGCGCTTCTCCTTGCCGTCGGTCACCGTGAACTGGTCGCACTTCTCCGGCAGCGTCGCCATCCAGTTCAGGGAGTCCTGCGGATCGGTCCGGTCGTAGGAGGCGACCTGGTACAGCAGGCGGGAGTCGCCCTGCTCGAAGCCGCGCAGCGCGGACGCGCCCGACGGCCGGCCCAGCAGATCGTCGTCGTACAGGGAGTCGATGAGCCGCTGGCAGTCGGACGCCTGGGCCTTGCCGGACACGAAGTCGGACACGTCGACCGTGCCGATGAGCAGGCTGTCGTGCCAGTTCTCGGCCTCCGTGTCCTTGACCTGCGTCCAGTCGTCCTCGATGTCCGCCTCGGTGATCAGCGCGGTGCGGGCACCCTCCGTGGAGAGGGTCGCGGTGGGGGAGGGGGTCTGCCGTGCTTCGGCGACCTGGGACGCGGTGACGCCGGAGACGCGCGAACCCTCCGTGCCGCCGTCGTCCGAGCAGGCGGCGGTGGAGAGCAGCGTGCCTGCCGCCAGGGTGGAGGAGAGGACGCGGACGAGCCGGGCCGGACGACGGGTCATCGGGAGTGCCTCCTGAGAGCGTGGCGCGCGTGCCCTCAGCGCACCACCGGCGCCGACAGCCCACCACCGGCGGCGGACCGTTCGGGTGAGCGATTCCCCAGAACGCCGACTCCTGGCGTCAGGCCTTCCACGCGCTGTTCAATGAGACTGCACAAGCGTGACGCTGTCCGAGCAGAGGAGCCGCCCGTGTCATCCGCCGTCGTGCCGCCCGTCGGCGCGCGCATCCGGCAGGCGCGCCTGGAGCGCGGTACGAGCCTGCGCGCGCTCGCCCGGGAGGTCGGTGTGTCGGCGAGTCTGGTGTCGCAGATCGAGACCGGCAAGAGCCAGCCGTCCGTCAGCACGCTGTACGCGATCACCACGGCGCTGGGGATCTCCGTGGAGTCCCTCTTCGACGCCGGGGAGACCGTCCGGGAGACGGTTCCGGAGACCGCCTCGAAGGCCGTCCGCGAGGCTGCCGTGCCGCACGCCCTAGCCGCCTTCGCCGCCCGTCCGGGGCGGCGGATCGGCCCCCTGGTCGGCTCGGGCGGACGCGAGACCCTGGAGCTGGACTCGGGAGTCGTGTGGGAGCGACTCGGGCGGGTGCCGGGCGCGGAGGCCGACTTCCTGCTGGTGACGTACCGGCCCGGCGGCTCGTCCTCCGGCTCGGGCGGGCTGATGCGGCACGCGGGCACCGAGTACGGCTATCTGACCTCCGGCGAGCTGGTCCTCACCCTCGGGTTCGAGGAGTACACGCTGCGGGCGGGTGACTCCGTCTGCTTCGAGTCGACGACCCCCCACCGTTACCGCAACGATGGAGAGGTACCGGCTGTGGGCGTCTGGTTCGTGTCCGGCGATGTTCAGTGACACTTGACACCCATTGCACACGGGCGTTCACTCCGAAGTGGGGGTGGTCGCCATGGCGATCCGCACATATGGACCCAACGCCGTCGACTGGGAAGAGCGCATCGACCTGGACCGGCTGCGCGGGCAGCGGCTGGCCCGGTTGCACGAGTCCCTGAACCGCTCCGGGCTCGGCGCGGTGCTCAGCTTCGACTTCGCCAACATCCGCTATATGACGGCCACCCACATCGGCACCTGGGCGATGGACAAGCTGATCCGCTTCGCCCTGCTGGTGCGCGACGGCGAACCGGTCGTCTGGGACTTCGGCTCCGCCGCCCGCCATCACCAGCTGTACAACCCGTGGCTCGACTACAGCGACGGCAAGGGCGGCCCGCCCACCGGCGCCCGGGCCGGCATCTCCACCCTGCGCGGCGCCTTCCACCCGGACGCCGGGATCGCCGAGGACGTGGCCGCCAAGATCGCCTCCGAGCTGCGCGACCACGGGCTCGCGGGCGAACCCCTCGGCGTCGACGTCGCCGAGATGCCGGTGCTCGCCGCGCTGCGCGCCGAGGGCATCGACGTCGTCGACGGGCAGCAGGTCTTCCTGGAGGCCCGCCGCATCAAGACCGGCGACGAGATCGCCCTGCTCACCCAGGCGTGCGCCATGGTCGACGCGGCCTACGAGGAGCTGTACGGCTACCTGCGTCCGGGCGTGCGCGAGAACGAGTGCGTCGGCGTCGTCAGCAAGGTGCTGTACGACCTCGGCAGCGAGTACGTCGAGGGCGTCAACGCCATCTCGGGCGAGCGCTGTTCACCGCATCCGCACGTCTACAGCGACCGGTTGATCCGCCCCGGCGACCCGGCGTTCTTCGACATCCTGCACAGCCACCTCGGCTACCGCACCTGCTACTACCGCACGTTCGCCGTGGGCAGTGCCTCACGGGCGCAGCGGGACGCGTACGTGCGCTGCCGGGAGTACATGGACGAGGCGATCGCGCTGGTCCGGCCGGGCGCCACCACCGCCGACATCGTGCGGGTCTGGCCGCGCGCCGAGGAGTTCGGCTTCGCCGACGAGACCGCCGCCTTCGCCCTCCAGTACGGCCACGGCGTCGGCCTGTCGATCTGGGAGAAGCCGATCTTCAGCCGGCTGGTCTCCCTGGACCACCCCGAAGTCCTGAAAGAGGGCATGGTGTTCGCCCTGGAGACGTACTGGCCGGCCGCCGACGGCTGGTCCGCCGCCCGGATCGAGGAGGAACTCGTCGTCACCGCCGACGGCTGCGAGGTCATCACCAAGTTCCCCGCCGAGGAACTGCTGGTGGCCGGGCGCAAGTACTGGACGGTGGGCGGCGAACTGAACACCTGCCGTGAGGCGCAGTCCCACCTCAACACCGGGGACCGCTGATGGACGCCGGCGCGCTCCTCGACCGGTACGAGCGGATGGCCGTGATCCGCCGTACGGAGAAGGCCGCCCACGACCTGTTCCTCCAGGGCCTGGTGAAGGGCACCACCCACCTCGCCGCCGGGCAGGAGGCGATCGCCGTGGGGGCGAGCGCGGCCCTGCGCCCGGACGACTATGTGTTCGCCACCTATAGGGGCCACCACCATGCCCTCGCCCGGGGCGCCACCCCCGAGGAGTGCCTCGCCGAGCTGATGAGCCGGGCGACCGGGCTGTGCGGGGCCAAGGGCGGCTCCATGCACCTGACCAAGGCGGCCACCGGCATGCTCGGTTCGTACGCCATCGTCGGCGCGCACCTTCCGATGGCGGTGGGTGCGGCCTGGTCGGCCCGGCTGCGCGGCACCGAGCAGCTCGCGGTCGCCTTCTTCGGCGACGGCGCGACCAACATCGGCGCCTTCCACGAGTCGCTCAACCTGGCCGCCGTGTGGAGGCTGCCGGTGCTGTTCGTGTGCGAGAACAACCTGTACATGGAGTACACGCCGATCGCCGACGTCACGGCCGTGCCCCGTCCCGCCGCCGACCGGGCCCCCGCCCACGGCATCCCGGGCGAGGTCGTCGACGGCAACGACGTCGTGGCGGTCGAGGAGGCGGTGGGGCGGCTCGCGCGACGGGCCCGGGCCGGAGACGGGCCCGCCGTGCTGGAGGCGGAGACCTACCGCCACTTCGGGCACAGCCGCGCCGACCCGGCGGCCTACCGCCCGGCCGAGGAGGTCGAACGCTGGCTGAAGCACGACCCGCTGGACCTCGCGCGGGGACGCCTCGCCGAGCTCGGGGTCGGCGCGGAGACGGTCGCCGAGGCCGACGAGCGGGCCCGGGCCGTGGTGGAACGGGCCGTGGCGGCGGCGAAGGCCGCGCCGCCGCCCGATCCGCGCGAGGCACTGACCGACGTGTGGGCCGACGGAGGTGCCGCATGGCGGACCTGATCACCTACCGGGACGCGGTCGCCGAGGGCATCGCCCGCGAGATGCGGCGGGACGCGTCGGTGGTGTGTCTCGGGGAGGACATCGCCGAGGCCGGCGGGGTGTTCAAGACGACCACGGGGCTGCTGAAGGAGTTCGGACCCGAGCGGGTGTGGGACACGCCCATCTCCGAACAGGCCATCGCGGGCGCGGCGATGGGCGCCGCCATGACCGGGATGCGGCCCGTCGCGGAGATCATGTTCTCCGACTTCCTGGCCTGCTGCTGGGACTACCTCGCCAACGAGATCCCCAAGGTCCGCTACATGACCGGCGGCCAGGTGACCGTGCCCCTCGTCGTGCGCACCGCCAACGGCGGCGGACTCGGCTTCGGCGCCCAGCACTCCCAGGCCACCGAGAACTGGGCCCTGACCGTCCCCGGGCTGAAGATCGCGGCGCCGGCCACACCCGCCGACGTCATCGGCATGCTGGCCGCGGCGATCCGCAGCGACGACCCGGTGGTCTTCTTCGAACACAAGGCCCTGTTGGCGACCAAGGGCCCACCGCCGCCGCCCGGTCACGTCGTCGAGCTGGGCCGGGCCGCCGTCGTCCGCGAGGGCGGCGACATCACGCTCGTCGCGCTCGCCTCGACGGTCCCCCTGGCACTGAAGGCCGCCGACATCCTGGCAGGGGAGGGCATCGAGGCCGAAGTCGTCGATCTGCGCTGCCTGGTCCCGCTGGACGCCGCGACCGTCCTCGCCTCGCTGCGCAAGACCTCCCGGCTCGTCACCGTGGAGGAGAACCCGTACCAGGGCGGCTGGGGCGCCACCGTCGTCTCGATCGTCGCCGACGAGGGGTTCGGCCTGCTGGACGCGCCCGTGCGGCGGGTGGCGGGGGAGTGCGTCCCGCTGCCGTTCGCCGACGCACTGGAGCAGCAGGTCGTCCCGACCGTCGACAAGGTCGTCACGGAGGTCCGCGGGCTCGCCGCGTACTGAGCCGCACATCCGCCACCGAACACCCCATGGGAGGAAGCGCGATGACCACAAGGACACTGCTGCGCTCCGGTCACGTGATCTCGATGGACCCGGACATCGGGGACCTCCCCCAGGGGGACGTCCTCGTCGAGGACGGCAGGATCACGGCCGTCGAGCCCGAGATCAGCGCCGACGCCGAAGTCCTCGACATGACCGGGCACATCGTGATCCCCGGCTTCGTCGACACCCACCGCCACACCTGGGAGGCGCCCATCCGTGGCGTCGCCCCCGACGCCACCCTCGACGACTACTTCGTCGACATCCTCGACACCTTCGCACCCCTGTACACCCCGCAGGACGTGTACGCCGGCAACCTCGCGGGCGCGCTGGAGTGCCTCAACGCCGGTATCACCACGCTCGTCGACTGGTCGCACATCAACAACACCCCCGAACACCCGGACGCGGCGATCCAGGGCCTGCGCGAGTCCGGGATCCGGGCGCAGTACGCGTACGGCAGCGCCAACACCTCCCTCGCCGAGTACTGGTTCGAGAGCACGATCGCGATCCCGGCGGACGACGTACGACGGATCCGCTCCACGCACTTCGCGTCCGACGACGGCCTGCTGACCATGGGGCTCGCCACCCGCGGCCCCGGCTTCTGCGTCGACGAGGTCGTCGCGGCCGAGTGGGCCCTGGCACGCGAGCTGGGCCTCCCGATCACCGTGCACGTGGCCATGGGACGGCTGGCCGGCCGCTTCGGCATGGTGAAGCACCTCCACGACCTGGGGCTGCTCGGCCCGGACACCACCTACGTCCACAGCTGCTACCTCAGCGAGGAGGAGTGGCGGATGGTCGCCGACAGCGGCGGCACGGTGTCGGTCGCGCCGCAGGTGGAGCTCCAGATGGGGCACGGCTGGCCGCCCGTGATGCAGGCCATCGAGCACGGTCTGCGGCCCGCGCTCAGCATCGACGTCGTCACCACCGTGCCCGGCGACATGTTCACCCAGATCCGGGCGGCCTTCGGCGCCGAACGCGCCCGCGTCAACGCCGACTGCTGGCAGGCCAACATGCCGGTGCCCAGCAGCATGCTGACAGCGCGTCAGATGCTGGAGATCGCCACCGTGAACGGCGCCCACGTCGCCGGGCTCGAGGACCGCACCGGCTCCCTGACCCCCGGCAAGCGCGCCGACATCGTCGCGATCGACGCCACCGCTCTGAACGTCGCCCCGGTGCACGACGCCGTGGCCGCGGTGACCCTGTGCGCCGACGTCTCCAACGTGGACACCGTCCTCGTCGACGGCGTGATCCACAAACGCGACGGACGGCTCCTCGGCGACACCGCACGCGCCCTGCGGCTCGTCGGCGAGGCCCGCGACCGGCTCCTCGAGGCGAAGGAGGCCAAGGGGGCGAAGGCACCGGCATGACGAACCATCTGGTGCGCCACGCCGCCGGTCTGCCCGAGCCGCCGTACGACGGCCACGGCCACCGGCGCAGGACGCTGGTCGGCGAGGACGACGGCAGCGTCCACACCGGCTTCGGCCTGTGCGAACTGCGGCCCGACGGCCGGGTGCCCGCCCATGTGCACTCCTACGAGGAGACCTTCTTCGTCCTGGACGGGGCGGTGATCCTCGATGTGCCCGAGGGCTCGTACCTGCTGGAGGAGGGCGACCACGGCCTGCTGCCGACCGGTGTCCCGCACGCCTGGCGCGGGGCCGGGAGCACCGGCGGACGCTGGGCGGACATGCTGGCCCCCGTGCCGCGGGCCCGCTACGGACACGACACCCAGGCCGTGCCGGACCTGCCCGCGCGCGAGCCGGCCCGGGTCGACGTCCGCGACCCGCGCACCCGTGCCTTCGGCCACTTCGAGCCCGCCCAGATGGACCCCGGCAGGCAGTCCCAGGACCTGCTGGCCGCCACGGCGAGCATGCGGACCGCGCTGCTGGTCTACAGCGGGATCACGGTGAAGATGATGATCGACGGCGATCTGGGCGCGGTCGCCTCGACGATGTTCATGGTGCAGTACGCGTCCGACGGGATCATCGGCACCCACGACCACCCCTTCGAGGAGACGTATCTGATCCTGGAGGGGGTCGCGGAGGCCACCCTCGACGGCGAGCGGTACCGGCTGGAGCCCGGCGATCTGGCCTGGGCGGGCGCCGGCTGCGTGCACGGCTTCGTCAACGCGGGCCACGGGCCCCTGCGCTGGCTGGAGACGCAGGCGCCGCAACCGCCGTCGCGGCACTCGTACCGGTTCACGCGGGACTGGGACTACCTGCGCGCGGCACTGGAGGAGAAGTCATGAGCAGTGTGCTCGTCGTCGGCGGAACGTCCGGGATCGGGCTGGAGTTCGCCCGCACACGTGCCGAGCGCGGGGACGACGTGGTGCTCACCAGCCGCGACGCCCAGCGCGCCGACGTGGTCGCGAAGGAGGTGGGCGCGCGCGGACTCGCCCTCGACCTGGAACGGCCCCTGGAGATCGCGGCGGCCCTGGCCGCCGTGGGACGCGTCGACCACCTGGTCATGGCGGGTGTCTCGCGCGACGACAACAAGGTCACCGAGTACGACATCGACGCCGCCCTGCGGCTGGTCACACTCAAACTCGTCGGCTACCCGGAGGTCGTGCACACGCTGCGCGGCCGGCTGCACGACGACAGCGCCATCGTGCTCTTCGGCGGCCAGGCCAAGGAGCGCCCCTACCCGGGTGCGACGACGGTGGCGACGGTCAACGCGGGGGTGCGCGGCCTGATGAACTCCCTCGCCGTGGAGCTCGCTCCCGTGCGGGTCAACGCCGTGCACCCCGGGGTCGTGGGTGACAGCCCGTACTGGCAGGCCAAGCCGGAGAAGGTCCTCGCCACGCTGCGCACCGAGACCCCCACGGGGCGGCTCACCGCGATGGCCGACGTGGTGGACGCGGTGGACTTCCTGTTGCGCAACCGGTCGGTGAACGCGGTCGAACTGACCGTGGACGGGGGCTGGCTGCTCGGGTGAGGCCCGGCGGCAAGGGACCGCCTCCGGCCGGACGCCCTGCACCTGGGGCAAGCCACCAGGACCGCACACACCGCGGACCGCCCAGCCCCGCCTCGTGCAGGGCACGGGCGGTGGCCGGGCGCGATCGAAGCGGTGACGCGGGCACGGACGGGGTCTATCCCCGCAGCGTGTCGTGCCCGACCGTCATCAGCCGGTGCCGGCGGCGGGTGTCCTCCGGCGTCACCTCGGGCTCGGGCTCGTTCTCCAGGTCCACCTGGTCGGTGACCGTCTCCACGACCTTCCGCATCACGCGCAGGTCGTCCTCGGTCAGGTCGGTGCGCCGCTTCTGGAGGATCGCCAGGACGTGCCGTCCGGTGGCGGAGCCCGCGTGCTCCGGCAGCGGCTCGGTGGTCTCGTCGGCGTCGCGGACCCGCAGCCAGGCCGCGAGTTCCTGCGAGGTCATGTTCACCACGCGGTGGAAGTCCTCCCACAGCGCGTCGCGTTCGAGGGCGTCGGTCATGGCCTGCCCCTTCCGTACGTCCGTCGGATGCTCTGCGTCGTCGCTCCGCGGGTCAGCGGGGGAAGTTCTCGGCGTCGAACATCCACCGCTGCTTCTCCAGCTCCCCGGTGATGGCGATCAGCAGGTCCTGGGTGACCGGGTCGGCCTTCTCGGTCGCGTCGATGCGCTCGCGCAGCCGGCCCACCGCCTCCTGCAGCGCCTCCACCATCACCTGCACGGCGTCCGAGTCGCGCACCCAGCCCTCCTGCGGGGCGGGCAGCGTGAAGGCCTTGGCGACGGTCTCCGGACGGCCGTCCGGCGGGACGCCGAGCGCCGCGGACCGCTCAGCGACCGTGTCGGCGAAGTCGCGGGCCGCCGTGACCACCTCGTCGAGCTGGAGGTGAACGGACCGGAACCGCGGTCCGACGATGTTCCAGTGGGCCTGCTTCCCGACCAGCGAGAGCCCGAGCAGATCCACCAGGGTGTCCTGGAGTGCCTCGCAGGCGGCCTTCCGGGCGTCGTCGGGCAGTGTGCTCCTCACAGCCGTCATAGGGCGCTTCTCCTTCTCGCGTCGTTCCTCGTCGTGCGGAGCAGCCGGTCGCGCTCCTCCTCGCCGGTGCCGCCCCACACGCCCGAGGTCTGACCGCCAGCCAGGGCGAAGTCCAGGCACTGGCCGGTCACCGGGCAGCGTGCGCAGATCCGCTTCGCGGCGCTCACGTCACGCAGGGCGGGGCCGGCGGTGCCGACGGGAAAGAACAACTCGGGGTCCTCGTCCACGCAGGCGGCGCTCCGCAACCACTCCATGAACGCGCGGGTGCCCCAGGCGTCCTCGTGCAAACGCGACGCCTGGGGGTCGTCCGGCCTGCGATATGCCCCCCCGCGGAACGCCGGGAAGCGCAGAATCTTCACAGACGGCGGGGCGAGGGTCTATAGTCCGAAACTAGCAGTGCTAATTAAGCGCGTTGATGCGCGGCGTGAGGAGCCTCTCGTGCGTCCCGTCCACTTCGCGGCCGCCCGCCGCACCCCCATCGGCAAGCTACGGGGAGCCCTCTCCCCGGTACGGCCCGACGACCTCGCGGCGACCGTCGTCCGCGCCCTGGTGACCGGCGTGCCCGCGCTGGACCCCGCCCGGATCGACGACGTCTACTGGGGAGCCGCCAACCAGGCCGGCGAGGACAACCGCAATGTCGCCCGCATGGCGGCGCTGCTCGCCGGCCTCCCCGACTCCGTGCCCGGCGCCACCGTCAACCGCCTCTGCGCCTCGGGCCTGGAGGCCGTGACCACCGCCGCCCGCACCATCGCCTCCGGAGAGGCCGACATCGTGATCGCCGGCGGCTCCGAATCGATGAGCCGCGCCCCCTTCGTGCTGCCCCGCCCCGACGAGGCCCTGCCGCACCGCATGGAGACCGCCGACACCCGCCTCGGCTGGCGCCTGGTCAACCCGGCGATGCGCGAGCTGCACGGACTGCTGGCCATGGGCGAGACGGCCGAGGAGGTCGCCGCGCGGTACGGCGTCCCGCGTGAACGCCAGGACGCCTTCGCCCTGCGCAGCCACCAGCGCGCCGCCCTGGCCCGCAACAACGGCCACTTCGACGACGAACTCCTCCCCGTGGAGCGTCCCGACGGCGTGGTCGTCGACACCGACGAATGCGTCCGCGAGGACACCTCGTACGAGAAGCTGTCCCGGCTGAAGCCGGTCTTCCGCGACGGCGGCACCGTCACCGCGGGCAACGCCTCGCCGATGAACGACGGCGCCGCCGGCCTCCTCCTCGTCAGCGAGGACGCCCTGAACGACCTGGGCCTGGAGTCGCTCGGCCGCTACGTCGCCGGCGCCTCCGCCGGTGTCCACCCCGACGTGATGGGCATCGGCCCCGTCCCCGCCACCCGCAAGGTGCTGAGCCGCGCCGGCTGGAGCATCGGCGACCTGGAGGAGGCCGAGTTCAACGAGGCCTTCGCCGCCCAGGCCCTGGCCTGCGTGGACCAGCTCGGCATCGACCCCGACCTGGTCAACCCCAGCGGCGGCGCCATCGCACTGGGCCACCCCCTGGGCTGCTCGGGCGCCCGCATCCTGACGACCCTGCTCCACCGGATGCGGCGCACGGGCGCGGGCCGGGGTCTCGCCACGATGTGCGTCGGGGTGGGGCAGGGGAGCGCCGTACTCGTCGAACGGCCCTAGAGAAGCCCGGCGCCCGGCCCACCAGGCGAGACAGCGCTTACGGGCACCCGTTCGTTGCACATAGCATCAGTGTTCGCATGAACACCATGACGCTCTGGCACATCACCGGCTGGGAGTTCGCCGCCCTCGCCCTCGCGGCCCTGCTCGTCGGCTTCTCCAAGACCGCCGTGAGCGGGGCCAACACGGTCAGCCTTGCCATCTTCGCCGCCGTGCTGCCCGCCCGTGCCTCCACAGGCGTGCTGCTGCCCATCCTGATCGCCGGGGACCTCCTGGCCGTCGCCACCTACCGGCGGCACGCCCACTGGCCCACGCTGTGGCGGCTGTTCCCGGCGGTCGCCGCGGGCGTCGTCGTCGGCACGGTGTTCCTGTTCTGGGCGGACGACGCGATCGTACGGACCTCGATCGGCGCGATCCTGCTGCTGATGGCGGCCGTGACGGTCTGGCGCCGGCGTACGGCCGGCAAGGAGGAGGAGCCGGAGTCGGTCACCACCCGGTCGGGCCGCCTCAAGGCCCGCTCCTACGGCGTCCTCGGCGGCTTCACCACCATGGTCGCCAACGCGGGCGGCCCGGTGATGTCGATGTACCTGCTCTCCGCAGGCTTCCGCAAGCTCGGCTTCCTCGGCACCTCGGCCTTCTTCTTCCTGATCGTCAACGTCTCCAAGCTGCCCTTCAGCGCGGGCCTCGGCCTGATCGACGGCCGCTCGCTGCTCCTCGACCTCGCGCTCGTGGCGTTCGTCGTGCCCGGCGCGCTGCTCGGCAAGTGGGCCGTGCACCGGATCAACCAGCGGCTGTTCGAGCGGCTCGTCATCGCGGCGACCGTCGTGGGCGGTCTGCAACTACTGCTGCGCTGACCCCCGCAGCAGCGCCGGAAGGTCCGCGAACGAGTCGATCACGTGGTCGGGCGTGCCGTCGGCGGCCCGCAGCGTCTCCGGCTGGAACTTCCCCGTCCGCACGAGCACGCCGGTGACCCCGGCGCGCTGCGCCGCCAGCACGTCGGACTCGACGTCGTCCCCGACCATCACCGTCTCCCGCGCACCGACGCCCAGCCGGGCGAGCGCCGACGCGAAGAACGCCGGGGCCGGCTTGCCGGTGATCTCGGCCTCCACCCGCGCGGCCCGCTCAAGACCCGTCAGGAACGCCCCCGAGTCCAGCCGCAGCCCTTCAGCCGTGCGCCAGTACAGGTTGCGGTGCATGGCCACCAGCCGGGCCCCGCGCTGCAGATGGCCGAAGGCCCGGTCGAGCGCCGCGTAGCCGAACTCGGGGCCCGCGCCGCCGACCAGGACGACATCCGGCACGGCCTCGGTGTCACCCGCTTCGACGACGGTGACCCCGTCGAGGTCCTCCGCGATGTCGCCGCTGTTCAGCAGCGCGCAGCGGGCGCCGGGGCAGTGCTCGGCGAGGTATGCGGCGGTGGCGGCGGGCGCGGTCAGAATGTCCTCGGCGGACACCGGGAACCCCGCCTCCGCCAGCGTCCCCGCGATCGAAGCCCGGGTACGGGAGGTGGTGTTGGTGACCAGCAGAACGCCGAACCCGGCCTCCCGGACCTCCCGCAACGCCTCGACGGCCCCGGGCAACGGCTCCCACGAGACGGTGAGCACCCCGTCGATGTCGATGAGCACGGCACGCACGGACTCCATGCCAGGACGATAGCCAGGCGGAGCCGGACTCGCCGGTCGAGTGCGGGCACCTCCCCGGTCCGCCCCGTCGTGACGCCCGCCGTGGGACACCTCGTACGCTCGACGTCGTGTCCCCTCATGTCCTCATCCTCGGCGGCACGGCCGAGGCCCGAGCCCTGGCCGCCGCGCTGTGCGCACGTCCCGGCGTGCGCGTCACGACGTCCCTCGCGGGGCGCGTGGCCAAGCCGGGGGCGCTCGACGGGGAGGTACGCGTCGGAGGCTTCGGCGGGGCGTCGGGACTGGCCGACTGGCTGCGGGCGGAGGGCGTGGACGCGCTCGTCGACGCCACGCACCCCTTCGCCGAGTCGATCACGGCCAACGCGGCCCGCGCCGCGGCCGGGACCGGCGTGCCCGCGGTGGTGCTCCGCCGCCCCGGGTGGCGGCCCGGCCCCGGGGACCAGTGGCATGGCGTCCCCTCACTGGACGCGGCGGCGGACCTGCTCCCGCGCCTCGGCCGCCGGGTGCTGCTCACCACCGGACGCCTCGGCCTGGCCTCCTTCGCCCACCTGACGCGCCTCCACTTCGTCGTGCGGTCGGTGGATCCCCCCGAGCCGCCGATGCCGCCCGACACCCATGTGCTGCTCGCCCGCGGCCCGTTCACCGTCCCCGGCGAGACGGCCCTGCTGCGCGAGCACCACGTCGACGTCCTGGTGACCAAGGACAGCGGGGGAGCGGCGACGGCTGCCAAGCTGACCGCGGCCCGCGACCTCGGAGTGCCGGTCGTGGTCGTACGGCGGCCGCCGCTGCCGGACGGCGTGACGGTGGTGGCGGATGTGGAGGGCGTACTGGAACGGCTGGGGCTCGGGTAGGGCGCTCACACCGAGCCGGCCGCCAGGGCCTTCTCGGCACCGCGCGGCAGCCCGTGGCTCAGGTCCTCCACCAGCAGTCGTTTCGCGATCGCGTCGACCGCCACGCGCAGGTCGCTGTCCGTGGGCCGGCCGATGTCCTGCCCCAGCCGGTCCTCCAGCCAGTCGGCCCAGGCCCGGGTGAGGACCGCGGCCTCCCTCGCGCCCGCCTCGGTGTGGGACAGCAGGGAGCCGTGCCGGGTCAGGAACCCCTCCTCGACCATCCGCTCGAAGACCGGCAGCAGCACCTCCGGAGGCAGCCGGCGCCGCGCGGCGATCAGCCCGAGGCTCGCGTGCCCGACCATGCGCGTGAACAGCTCGACCTGCATCACCGCCCACGCCCCGGCCACGTCGAGCCGGGTGTCGGACTCCAGGACGATCCGCCGCGCGGTGTCCGGATCCATACCGCCGATGATCTTTCCGACGGCGGCCTCCAGCACCCGCCGGGAGTCCGCGCCGCTCGGTGAGCCGAAGCCCTCGCCCAGGTCGGTCGAGCCCGTCCGCGCGGTGTCGCGCAGCGGGACCTGCTTGAGGAACAGGGCGACCAGGAAGCCCAGCGCGGCGACCGGCACCGTCCACAGGAACACGGTCTGGAGCGTGTCGGCGTAGGCGTCGACGATCGGGGCGGCCGCGGCGGACGGCAGCTCGTGGACGCCCTCCGGGCTGGTCGCCGCCCGGCTGAGCGTGGCCGGGTCCAGCTCACCGGCCCGAGCCGCCTGCGCCACCCCGTCCCGGAGGTTGGGCGCCAGCGCGTTGGTGTAGATCGTGCCGAAGACGGCCGTGCCGAACGAGCTGCCCAGCGTACGGAAGAAGGTCACACCGGAGGTCGCGGTGCCCAGGTCGGCGTAGTCGACGGTGTTCTGCACCGCGATCGTCAGCACCTGCATGCACAGGCCGATGCCGCTGCCCAGGACGAACATGTACAGGGACTCCAGCCCCGCGCCGGTGTCCGGCCCCATCAGCGACATCAGGAACAGGCCGACCGCCATCACCAGCGAGCCGGCGATCGGGAAGATCCGGTACCGCCCGGTCCTGCTGACAACGGCGCCGCTGAAGACCGACGCGATGAGCAGCCCCGCCACCATCGGCAGCGTCCGCACTCCGGAGATGGTGGCCGAGTCGCCGTCGACGTACTGGAGATACGTCGGCAGATACGTCAGCGCGCCGAGCATGGCGAAGCCCACGATGAAGCTCAGCACCGAGCAGACGGTGAACACCGGGTTGGCGAACAGCCGCATGGGCAGCATCGGTTCGCGCGCCCGGGACTCCACCCGGCAGAACAGGGCGAGGGCCAGGATGCCGCCGACGAACAGCCCGATGATCACCCCCGAGCCCCACGCGTACTCGTTGCCGCCCCAACTCGTCGCCAGGATCAGGGCGCCGGAGCCGACCGCGACCAGCGCGATGCCCAGATAGTCGATGACGGGCCGGGAGACCGACTTCACGACCGGAATGGTCCGGGCCGCCGCCACGACGACCACGATCGCGATGGGCACATTGACGTAGAACGCCCACCGCCATGTCAGATGGTCGGTGAACAGCCCGCCCAGCAGCGGCCCGATGACGGTGGCCACCCCGAACACCGCGCCGATCGCACCCTGGTACTTACCGCGCTCGCGCAGCGGGATCACATCGGCGATCAGCGCCATCGAGGTGACCATCAGCCCGCCCGCGCCGATGCCCTGCATCGCCCGCCAGGCGATCAGCAGGGACATGTTGGTGGCCAGACCGCACAGGAACGAGCCCGTGATGAACACGACCGCCGAGACCTGGAAGACCACCTTGCGGCCGAACAGGTCGCCGAACTTGCCGACCAGCACGGTCGCGACGGTCTCCGCGAGGAGGTACGACGTGACCACCCACGACATGTGATCCGCCCCGCCCAGGTCCGACACGATCGTAGGCAGGGCCGTGCCGACGATGGTCTGGTCGAGGGCCGCGAGCAGCATCCCCAGCATGACCGTCACGAACACGACGTTGCGGCGGCGGACGTCCAGCACCGGCGGCTGGGAGGCGGGCAGGGCGGTTTCCTCCACGGCGGTCACGTCGTCACCCTCACACCTGTGGGGTACGTGCGCATGCCAGAACGGCCGTACGAGTGCCCGGTGATGTGGCCGCCGGTGCCGTCAGTTCCGCCAGTCCCGTCAGTCGCGGGGATTGCGGCGCAGCAGATACGTGTCCATGATCCAGCCCTTGCGCTCGCGGGCCTCGGCGCGCAACCGCTCGATGCGGGGGGCGGCCTCGGCGATCGGACCGGAGACGAGGATCTCGTCCGGGGTGCCGATGTAGGCGCCCCAGTAGATGTCGACGTCCTCCTGCGCGTACCGCCGGAAGCTCTGGTGGGCGTCGAGCATCACCACCACGTCGTCCACGCCCTCCGGGAAGCCCTCCGCCAGCCGGCGGCCGGTGGTGATCTGCACGGGCCGCGCGACACGGTTGAGGCCCGTGCGGTGCCGGGCGACGAGCGCGGAGACACTGCTGATGCCGGGCACGACGTCGTACTCGAACGCCACGGCGCCGCGCTCCAGCACCTCCTCCAGGATCGCGAGCGTGCTGTCGTACAGCGACGGGTCCCCCCACACCAGGAACGCGCCGGTCTGCTCCTCGCCGAGCTCCTCCGCGATCAGCAGCTCGTAGATGTCGGCGCGGGCGCTGCGCCAGTCCCCGACGGCGGGGGAGTAGGCCGAACCGCCGGCGCTCCGGTCCCTCTCGGGGTCGCGCGCCTCGACCACGCGGTACGTCTTCTCGGGCACGTGCGCGTCGAGCATGTCCCGGCGGAGCCCCGTGAGGTCCGCCTTCACCTCGCCCTTCTCCAGGATGAAGAACACGTCCGTGCTCCGCAGCGCCCTGACCGCCTGGAGGGTGAGCTGGTCGGGGTCGCCCGCGCCGATACCGATGACATGAATCTTTCGCACGCCCCGAGTCTGCCGCACGGGGGTGAGGCCGGGTTCACCGCGGTCGGATCAACGGCCGCCCGCTCAGCACCCGGGTGCCCCGTCATCGGCTACCGGCTCACCGCGCGGGTCCCCCGTCATCGGCCACCGGCTCACCGCCCGGGCCCCCTCCCCGTAGCCGAGGCGCCCGCGCGCCCGCGTCCACGGCACGGCCGTCCCGCTCCACCTCCCCGGCCAGTTCCCGGGCCCACGTGGCCAGCCCGGGTACGTCGATGCCGTGCGGCAGGGACCGCCCGGACTCCGACGCCCACGCCTCGGCCGCACCCGCCCCGCGCCGCAGCAGCCGGGCCCCGCCCGTCAGATTGCCGCGGGCCGCGTGCGTGAGACCCACGGCGAGCTGCGCCAGGCCGCGCCACAGCTCGCGCTCCTCGTCGGGCCCCGACTTCCACGCGTCCTCGAACACCTCGTGCGCATGGAACGGCTTGCCCTCGTCCAGTAGCCGCTGCGCCTCCGCCACGGTCTCCTCCGGCGTGCGGACGACGCCCTCGGGCTGCCGGGGCACACCGTCCGCGTCGTACGGCAGGGGCCGGCCGAGACCGTCCCGGGGCCGGGCGCTGCGCGCCCGCCCCTCACTGTCACGGTCCCGTGCGTCGCCCGGCCGGACCGGCCCGGTCTCTCCTGTGCTGCCCATACGCCGATTGTCCCGCCCGGCCCGTTTTCGGCGCGGCCAGGGGTGTGGGGTAAGGTGCTGTTCGCGCGATCACGCGGTTCACCGCGGGTGGCGCGCACCGGGACGTGGCGCAGCTTGGTAGCGCACTTGACTGGGGGTCAAGGGGTCGCAGGTTCAAATCCTGTCGTCCCGACGGTGCGAAGGGTCCCGCAGGCCGATGCCTGCGGGACCCTTTTCCTTGTGCGTCCGCCCTTGACCTCGAGAGCGCTCCAAGCCGTTGACTCCCTCCGTGCCCCGGAACCGGGGGACCACGGGAGGGAGCGACACATGAAGTACCGCACGATCGGCACGGATCCCACGACCCGCCGCGAGGTGAGCGTCCTCGCGCTCGGCGCGATGCTCTTCGGCTCGGTGACGGACGAGGCGACATCCTTCGCCCTGCTCGACCGCTACGTCGAAGCCGGCGGGAACTTCATCGACACGTCCGACAACTACGCCTTCTGGGCCGACGGCGGCCAGGGCGGCCAGAGCGAGGAACTCCTCGGCCGCTGGCGGCGCAGTCGCGGCGTCGGCGACGAGATCGTCATAGCCACCAAGCTCGGCGCCCGCCCCCTGGCCCCCGGAACCGGCTACGTCGACAACGCCGAGGGCCTGTCCGCCAAAGTGACCCGCGAGTCCGCCGCCCGCAGCCGCGAACGCCTCGGCCTGGCGAAACTGGACCTGCTCTACGCCCACATCGAGGACCACACCGTCCCACTCCGGGAGACCGTCGAGACCTTCGCCGCCCTGGTCGCCGACGGCACCGCCGGCCTGCTCGGCGTGAGCAACCACGCCGTCTGGCGCGTGGAGCGGGCCCGGGCGCTGGCCGCAGCGGCCGGACTGCCCGGCTACGAAATCCTCCAGTACGCGCACACCCACCTGCGCCCCCGCACCGACGTCCCCGACCCCCTCTTCCCGGACGGCAGCCTCGGCCACGCCGGCCCCGACCTGCTCGGCTACCTCAGGGCCGAGCCCGGCCTGACCCTGGTCGCCTACTCACCGCTGCTGAAGGGCGCCTACACCCGCCCGGAGCGGCTCCCCGCCGACTTCGACCACCCCGGCACCCCGGCCCGGCTGGCCGTACTGCGCGACGTGGCCCGGGAGACCGGCGCGACCGTCAACCAGGTCGTGCTGGCCTGGCAGATCGGCGGCGAACCGCCCGTCCTGCCGCTGGCCGGGGTCTCCTCGGTGGCCCAGCTGAACGAGAACCTGGCCGCGGTGGATCTGGAGCTCACCCCGGAGCAGCGCGCCCGGCTGGACGCGGCGCACTGAGGCCGTGGGACCGTGGAGGGGAACGGCAACCGGACCTCCGGAAGGAGCACCGGCCATGACCACCCACCCGGCCCACCCCGCCGCCCGCTCGATCCGCACCACCCCGGAAGGCCTCATGTGGGAGCCCAGCGAGCGCTGGGTGCGCGGCCGCAAGGGCGACGTCACCGTCGTCGACAGCCGGCACCCGGTGCTCGTCTGGGAGCCCCACCTGCCCGTGCCGCAGTACGCCTTCCCCCGCGCCGACGTCCGCACCGACCTCCTCCGTCCGGCCAAGAACCCGCCCACGGGCACCCACACCGGCTCCCGGGTCTTCTACGACCTCGACGCCGGGGGCGAGGTGCGCGAGAACGCGGCCTGGACGTTCCCCGCCGACGACCTGGCCGGCCACATCTCCTTCGAGTGGTTCCTGCGCACCGACACGGGCCTCGATCACTGGTACGAGGAGGACGAGGAGATCTTCATCCACCCCCGTGACCCGCACAAACGCGTCGACGCGCTGCCGAGCAGCCGCCATGTGCAGGTCGAGATCGACGGGCAGGTCGTCGCGGACAGCCACGCCCCGGTCCTGCTCTTCGAGACCTCCCTGCCCACCCGGTACTACCTCCCCCGGGAGGACGTCCGCCTCGACCTGTTCGACGCCACCGACCACCACACCGGATGCCCCTACAAGGGCACCGCCGCCTACTGGTCGTGGCACGGCGAGGCCGACGTGCCACCCAACCTCGTGTGGACCTACCCCGAGCCGCTGCCCGCGGTGGCGGTGATCCAGGGACGCGTCGCCTTCTTCAACGAGGTCGTCGACATCACGGTCGACGGGGAGCGCCTGGAGCGGCCGGACACACCGTTCAGCCGGATGCTCCGGAGGCGGAGCCGCGCGTGAAGCTGTCGAGCAGGGCGTCAAGACCGGCCGCGAGGCCCTCCGGTCCGCCCTGCTCGGCCAGCGAGGCGGCCGTCTCCCGCAGCGTCGGCAGCTCCTTGGCGGACAGCCGGTGCAGCCCGAGACGGAAGGCCGGGTCGGTCTCCTCCGGGTTGTCCACCATCGGGCGCAGCTCCACGGACACGTAGCCCAGCAGCCACGCCGTGAACGCGCGGAACACGCCGGCCACGGTCGCCTCGTCGAAACCGGCACCCCGCAGCAGGGTCAGCACCCTTTCGTGATCCCGCAGGACGGCGGCGGGCCTGCGGGCCAGCGGGACCGCCAGCAGACGCGTGGCGAGCAGCGGCACCGCCTGCGGATGCGTGAGGCACACGGCGTAGGTCGCACGAGCGATCCGGTGCAGCCCGGCCCGCCAGTCGGAGTCCTCGTCACCGTCGGCGGCCAGCCGCTCCTCCAGCTCCAGGTACAGCGCCTCCACCAGCCCGTCCAGCAGGGAGTCCTTGCTCGCCGCGTACCGGTAGAGCGCCATGGCCTCCACGCCGAGCTCGGTACCGAGGCGGCGCATGCTCAGGGCGGAGAGGCCCTCGCGGTCGACCAGTGCCAGGGCGGTGGCCAGTACCCGTTCCCTGCTCAGCCGGCCGTACCGGCCGCGGTCGCTGGCGCGGCGGGAAGGTGAGGACCGTTCCTGTTTCGCCAAGGGGTCGCCTCCGGCTCGGGGTAAGCGGATGACGTCAATGTACGGGATGAATGCCCCCGTTTCTGGGTGCCGCCCGGGCTGCCTCAGCCTCTCGTCAGCCAGCGCACCTGATATCCGTCCAGGTCCACCCTCTGCCCGTCGACCCGCACCCGCTGGGGCCGGTCCAGCGTATTGACGACGAGGATCGCCTTGTCATCGCCGAGTACGCGCACCTGCGGTGCGTCGGCCGGAGCCACATCGACCGTCCGGTACACCGTGCCGGGCGGGAACTCCTCGTCGAACCGCCGTATGAGGTCCAGTGCGGGCCGGGGCTCACCACCCGTGCCGTCGGTGAGCTCGGTGCTGCGCCACAGACAGCCCGTGCACGTGCCGTTGCGGTTCTGCGGGTTCCAGTAGAAGGCCGTGGAAACGCCTCCCCGGGCCAGGGCGATCATTCCGGTCGCCTGCGCGGCCAGGCGGTGTCCCTCGCTCCACCGGCCACCGTCGTCCGGTTCCACGTAGTACTCGGCCCACCACAGCGGCACGGAGGTGCGCTCCCGCAGCCACCGGCTGACCGCGGTGAACTTGTCCGTGGCTCCGAACTCGTCGGGGAACGCTTCGTCGTCGCGCGTACGGCTCGTGCCGTCCACCACGATGAAGTCGGCGCCCGCCTTTCGAGCGTTCCAGTACTCGAAGGCGTCGAGGACGCGCCGGTCGACGCTGCCCCACGGGCCTGCGAGCCGGGAGGCGTACGTGGTGTCGCCGGGCGCGAGGCTGTCCATGACCAGATAGGGCCCGCCGACCAGATTCGCCTTGTTCACCTTCTTCAAGGCCCGGTAGACGTGGTTGTACAGGTCGGTGTAGCCCTCGTAGTCCCAGCGGTTCCTCGACTCGTTGAAGAAGCCCTTGAACTCGTTCCAGACGATGAAGTGGCGCACATCCGGATACCGCTCGGCGATGGTGGCGGCGAGGCGCGCGAAATCGTCGTAATGCTCAGGGGCAGGCGCTTTCTCCAGGGACGTGCGGGACCAGTCCGTGTCCCCCGGCCTGCCCCCCTTCATCCAGTCGGGGGCGCAGCAGAGGGTGATGACGGGGGTTCCCCCCGTCCGTCTGATGAGTGCGATCCGGCTGTCCAGGGCCGCGAAGTCGTAGCGGCCGGGAGACGGCTCCGGGTTGAGGGCACCCCAGCCCATGATGTGCTGCTTCTGCGGGAGCGGCTGCGCGGAGAGAGCCTCCCGAGCCGTGCGCATGGCGCTGGGCTCGCCCACGTCAGCGCTGTACTGGGTGTGGGTGAACCCCCAGCCCACGGAAGGCCTGGCGGGCTCAGGGTCGGACGAACAGCCGAGGACGAACGTCAGGGCGAGCACGCCGGCCCAGCAGCACCGGACAGCCGTACGCCACGCCGCGCCGCGCCCTGTGCCCTCGCTGGTGTCAGACACGGGGCGAGGCTGCCTTCCGCACCAGCCGACGAGAACCGCGCACCAGCGCGTAGCCCTGGGTCAGGGCCCTGTCCACGACGAAGGTGCGGGCGACGGACCGCCCCTCCGCCAGCCGAGTGAACTCGCCGATCCCGGTGCTGCGCCGCACGGTCATCCTCCGCAGCGCGAGGGGGCTCTGGCTCGGACTGGCCAGGGCGTTGCCCACAGCGACGGACTGCGCATAGCCGGCTGCGCGGACCGTCTGCCGTACCCGGCGGGTGGAGTAGCCGTAGGGATAGGCGAACGAGACCGGCGGAGAACCGAGCTGTTCCGTGATGATCTCCGTGCAGCGTTCCACCTCGTGCCGCAACTTCGGGTCGGACAGTTGGTCCAGCTGCGGGTGGCTGTGGCTGTGTCCGCCGATCTCGGCCCCTTCGGCCGCCATGTCCCTCACCTCCTCCCAGTCCAGCATCTGGTCGAGGGCGGCACCGTCCAACTCGTGCGGGCCTCGGAGCCAGCCCGTGGTGACGAACACGGTCACGGAGAAGCGGAGTGCGCGCAGAACGGGCAGGGCGTAACGGTGCACCCCCTGATAACCGTCGTCGAAGGTGATCAGCACGGGCCGGCTCGGCAGCGGTGGGCCGCCTCGCCAAGCCGCTGCGAGCCCGGCGGTCGTGATCGGGGTGAAGCCGCGCTCGCCGAGCACCTGCATCTGCTCCGCGAAGGCCTCCGGCGTCACGGACAGCGTGGCCATCGAGGAGGACGGTGTGCGTGTGACGCCGTGGTACATGAAGATGGGAACGGGCTGTGTCATCGTGCACCTCCTCGCTCGCGCAGTCGCCCCATACCCTTGAGCAACCGGTCGGCCCGCTCGAACAGTTGCGGGTGCGAGACCACGGTGTTGCGCAGGGCTCGTACCGGAGCACGGCGCGCCCGATGGGCCACCGCAACGGGGTGGTGCCGCCGGATCACCCACCCTTCCGACACGTTCAGTTCGCCGGTCTTGAGGGAGTCCTTGTACTCCTTCCGGCCTCGCCCCAGGTCCAGGTAGGCGATTCCGTCCGCCGCGGCGGCTTCCGCCATGTGCAGATGCAGGATCAGACCCGGGGAGTACCTGGAATAGTCCGGGTCGTACGCCGGGAACCAGCAGGCCAGCACCTTGTCGGAGCGCAGTCCGAAGTGTGCGGCGACCGGTGCGCCGTCCGCGTAGAGCACGGACAGGATTCCCGCGAAGGGCCCGGAGTGGTGGTGGAACAGATCCTGGACGAGTTGCCTGATCCAGCGCTGCGCGAATCGGTCGCTGCGCCCGGTTCTGCGGTACTGCGCCGACTTCCAGTCCATCACGGTGAGCAGCGCTCGGGGGTCGCGTTCGTCGTGCACGTAGCGCACGTCGCCGTGGTTGCGCAGCAGCTTGCGTTCCTTGGCGAGCGTGGTCCGCGTGAACTTCGGCGACTGCTCACGCAACAGGGAGAGATACTCCTCCCACCCCTCCTGCACGTCGATGACCGGTGAGGCGAAGACTCCCGTGGCCGACTGCTCGAACGGCTGTTGTCCGGCCGCCAGGTGGTCGAATTCCCACACGGCGAGACCGCAGGCCGTCAGCAACTCCTGGGCGTCCCAGTGGAAACCGGGTGCGTGCACCAGGCCCTGGCAGTCGGACAGCCCGAGGCCCACTGCCCGGCCGACGCCGGTGTGGGTGCGCTGGTAGGGGAAGAAGGCGACCGGCTCGTGGTGCGGACCGCCGTCACGGACCACTGCCACACGCACATCACGCCTGTGGCGACCCACTGCCCGGGTGAACTCGGGGGCGAGGAACGGATTCGCCATCTCCGAACGGCCCTCGGAGTACGTCTTCGCCTGCATCGTCGTCCAGGCCGTCCGCTCGGCGGCGGTCAGCTCCTCGGGTGGGTGCACGCTGACGTCCATGATCATGTCCTTCTGTGCGTTGCTTGCTCGCGTACGTCGGCCATGGCGGCGCCCCGCTGGTGTCGGCCCGCGGACGGCGGCACGTCGGAGGTCCGGAACGGGGAGTCGTGCCCGCGGGCCCGCAAGGCGCCGACCGCGTAGCCGGCCGCCGCGGCCGTCACTCCCGTCACGATCGCCCCCGCCCGGCCCGCGCCCCCACGGCGTCCCAGCAGGGCGTCGCGCAGCCCGCGCGCCACCCCGGCAGGCAACACCCGGGTCGTATAACGACGTTCGGATTCCAGGCCCTTGGCCACACCCACATGGCGAGTCACCTGAGCCTTCGAGAGCCCTTCGGCGTAGGTCCGCCTGCGGAAGTAGCGGAACCGTTCCCGGACGGCGGGGACTTTGTGCTGAATGACCGCGCGGTCGTCCATGAGCAGTACCGCGTCGGGTCTGGCCTGGGCCAGCCGGATGCAGAACTCGGTTTCCTCGCAGCCCAGTGGACGGCGGTCACCGTCGCGACCGATGCCGACGGCGAAGCCTCCTGCCTCGTCGAAGGCTGTCCGGCGGAAGGAGGAGTTGCCCCCCAGCACGTTGCGCACAGGGGCACGACCACGGGGCAGGCCGCGGTAGGCGCAGCCGACCACCCAGTCGAACTCCTCGGGGAACCACGCAGGGCGATGTCCGGAAGCCCAGCGCGGGACCGTGCGGCCGCCCACGGCCATCACCAGCGGGTCGGCGTACGCCGACGCCATGTGCCGCAGCCAGTCCGGTGCTGCGACCGCGTCGTCATCGAGGAATGCGATCACCGTGCCTCGGGATGCGGCGATCCCCGTGTTCCGGCCGGCGGACAGTCCCCGGGGGCCCTCGTTGGCCAGCACCCGGACGGCGGGAGTCCGCCTCCCTGCGCCCGAGCCCCCTTCGTACACGCGTGCCAGCCGGTCGAGCAGCGCGGGATTGTGGTCGACGACCAACAGTATTTCCAGGGCCGGCCAGGACTGTTCTCCGACCGACCGCACAGCTGCCCCGATGTCCTCCCAGCGATCCTCCGTGTAGACGCAGATCACCACGGAGAACTGGGGGGAGCCCTCTGCGGAATCCCGTCGGGGAGGGGCAGCGGCCACGAGTTCGGGTGCTCGGCCGTGGGGCCTGCCGGGGAGCAGCGGATCGACGTTCATGACGGGTTCTCCGAACTTCGGGGCAGCCAGTGCGACCAGCGGATCAGGAGGTACAGAGCCAGCAGGCACTGGGCCACGAGCCAGGCGACGCCCGCTCCGGTGAGTCCGAGCACCGGCAGCAGGACGGTGGACAGGCCCAGTACGCACACGCACAGCGTCAGCTGGAGTCCGACGACCAGGCGCAGCCGCCGGCGGATACGCGCTACGTCGACAGCCAGACTCACCAGCAGGTTCGGTAGCGCCGAAAGGGCCAGCAGGCGAAGCAGCGTGGTCCCCTCCTCGGCGTACGCCGGCCCGAAGAACGAGAGCAGGGTCGGCGCGGCGACGACCATCGCGGCGACGCCGCCGGACATCAGCAGAGCCGAGTGGCGCAGCACCCGCAGCGAGTGCTGCGTCAGCCGGGAGGGGTCGCGTGTCGCCTCCACGATGAGGGAACTTCCCATGTTCGCCACCAGCAGGTAAGGGATGCAGCCGACCGCCCACGCCAGCAGGAAGTAGGCGCTGTGCGCCGCACCCAGGATGTTCAGAACAAGAAGCGGCACGACGCTGTACGCGGCGGTCCTGCACAGTGCGCCGAGGTAGTCCGCGGCCGCGTATCCGATCAGGCGTGGCGGGCGTTCCGCCTCCGGAGCCTCCCGCTCGTGGCGAGGCACAGCGCGCCGCAGCAGGAAGAAGTTGGCTACGAGGAGAGCCACCACGAGGCCGCCGGCCCAGGAGATGAGGATGGCCGAGAACAGTGCCAGGGCCGCGCCCACCGCCAGCACGAGGATCTTGACCCCGGCGAAGATGAGATTCTCGCCCACCACCCACCCGGGACGTCGCACACCGGTCAGTGCGCCGTCCTGGAGAGCGAAGATGGTGTACCCCGCCGTGTAGGTGACGAAGAGGACAGCGCTCAATGGGTTGAGCAGGAAGTCCAGACCGGGGGCGATCACGGGCACCAGCAGGAGGAATCCGAGGGCCGTCAGCACGCTGCAGACGAGACCGACGAGGTAGCAGGTGAGCACCAACTCGCGGGTGTGGCGCCCGGCAGAGGGCACGAAACGCACCAGGAAGTCGGAGAGGTTGAGCTGGCCGACGGTGGACAACAGGGTGGCGGCGGAGATGGCGGCGGAGTTCAGCCCCACGGTCCCGGCTTCGTACCAGCGGGTTGCGAGGACCCAGAACAGGGCGCCCAGAACCGTGTTCGTCAGGGAGCTGACGGCCAGCAGGTGACCGTTGCGCAGGAGCGGTTCGCTGGGCAGCGTGGCGGCCAACCTGGTCCGTACCGTCATACCGAATCGACGTTCCCCGGAATGCGGGGAGGGCAGGGTCGTCGTCTCCGTCTGCGGATGGGGATGGCCTTGTGATGCCACGGCTTTTCCTTGATCAGTGAAATTTCAGTCTTGGGGAACGGACTGAGTGAATCGTCAGCGGCGCCAAGGTGATCACATCCTCCAGAAGGTGAAATTATGCCGTACGTTTACGTCATATACTGCAATATTGTTCTGCTGTGACCGGTTCGTCAAGTTCGTCGTCGGAGGGCTATTCGACTTCGTCGCGGGAGAGCGGTACGCGCTTTCCGTGACGTGCGGCGGAGCCCAGTGCCATGGCAGAGCAAAGGACGGCCAGGACGAGCAGAGCCCGCGTCGATGTGAAAGTGCCGGTCAGGAAGAGCGCCTCTGCGGCCAGTGCCGACAGGGCAAGGCTCGCCGCCCCGGTCAAGGTCACCGCGGCCAGCACGACCGTCGGCCGGGGCTTCCCGGTGAACGCTTCTCCCATGCACAGCAGTGTGACGGCCAGTCCCGGGCCGGCAAGGAGGAACGAGGCCGTCGTCAACGCGCGCAGCGGGGACCCCTCCGGGAGGGCGGTCGCGGCCAGTGCCACCCATCCTGATACGGCGACGCCCCATTGCATCCTGTTCATCGGATCTCCGGTCCGTCGTATCGGTAGACCACCGCGTCCTCGTTGCGATAGGCGACGGTGAAATCCGGTGATCTGGACAGAGCCGAATTCAGCCGTCCCATGAAATCAGTCGGCATCGCACCGCTCAGGTCCACCGCCGCTGCCTGCGCACGGTTGAGAAGGATGTAGACAGGGTTCTTTTCCGCTCTGGCGATAAGCGGTTCCAGACCGGCCACAGGGTCCTTCACGAGCATGCGTCTGTTGGTCAGGTTCTCTTCGTCGATCTGCATGTCCTGGTGCTGGTCGTAGCGCATCTCCAATCCCGGAGCGGCGAAAGTCACGGAGATGATCAGCGAGCCGGTCGGGGTCCTGGTGGTGACGTACCGGGTGGCGGCGGCTTCGTCGGCGGTGAAGTAGTTCTCCGCCTCCTTGCAGTAGTAGCCGATCGCCAGACTGCCGAGCATGGCCAGCAACAGGACGTAGACGACCGGCATCCGCACCCGCAGGCGCTTGCGGGGCGGGAAGAGCAGTGCGGCGATCAGGAACGCGGCGGCCGGCAGCGCGAACATGAAGGCCCGGAAGACCATCTCCCCTCCGTACGCGTTGGCGACCCCCGGCAGCAGCGGAGCGAGCATGAGCAGCGGCAACGGGGTGCGCCGGGTCCAGCGGCGCGCGATGAAGCCCGTCGCGGCGAGCAGGAGCACTCCGGCCGACAGCCCGCGCTCGACCCACGCCGCCATGATCTGGCCGGGAGCCGCGTCGCCGAGCCGGGCGACACCGGACCAGATGTTGGCCTCCGGGCGCGCCAGCGCGCCGATGAGATGGTTGAGGTTTTCCGCCATGTACGGTCTCGCCACGGTCGAGTTCCACACCGCGGTGAGGACGATGGCCCCCGCCAGGGCGGGCAGCACCACCCGCCTGTTCCGCCGTGGCAGCGAGAGCAGCAGCAGGGCGCTGATCAGCATCATCGGGGTCAGCGGATGGGACGAGACGATCGCGGCTTCGAGGATCAGCACCAGGATGAGCAAGCCCCGCGGCCAGCGCCGCCGTGTCGTCCCCTTCCCACGAGGCCCGAACGGAGCCAGCTGCTTCACCACGAGGGCCATCACGCACATGAAGAGAAGGAACGCGAAGGCCTGGGGCGCGAAGTAGTCCTGTGCCACCCATGAACAGGCGTAGTAGATCCATACGGCTCCCCAGATCAGTCTCCGGTCGTTGGTGATCGACCGGTAGAGCAGGAGGAGCGGGCCCAGCATCAGCAGATTGAAGATCGGCTGCGCCCAAGCGGCGTAACCGAGGGGAGACTCCAGCCCGATGGCCCGCACGAGTACTGCGTTGAGCTCGAAGAAGCCCGGCCACTGGTTGTAGATGTCGAAGCCTCCGGCACCCGGCACGGTGCCGTCGTGCCGGAGCATCGCCTCGACGACGGCGACGTGCTTCCAGCCCCACGCGTAGCGCAGCTCCGGATACAGCAGGGGAGGCGTGGCATGGATGACGGCGATCAGGCTGAGCACATACGCCGCGAAGCAGCCGTGGGAAGTTCGCCGGTCGGTTGCCGCGACGCAGAAGCCGAGGGTGAGGAGGGCCGGCGCCACCCAGAAGAGTTTCGGCAGCACCTGGAGGAGCCCCAGGTCCCCCATCCGGTCCAGGGGGACTCCGCGCAGGGAGAGCAGCCACACGGCGATGGCGAGGGGCAGGACGACGATGGCCGTCCACGTGCCGGGACCCCAGCGGCGTGTCCTGGACAGGCCGGAGCGGAATCTGCCGGCCCGGCCTGGGCCTGCCGGCCCGGCGCCCCGCTCCGGCTGCGGCAACCCCAGGTCCCCGACCGGGGGTGCGGAATGAGCGGGGGGTCGGTGGCTGCTCACCGACACCTCCGACCGCAGGGGCTCGTGATGGCGGAGTGACCGCTCGGAGTGCTGGAGGTCTGCGCGTACCTCATGGCCGGGCCTCTGGACGGGGGAACGGCTGGGATGGGGGAATGAACCGGAGACGCCGCCCGCGGATGCGGCTTCAGGGAGGTGCCGTCGTTTGGTGAATACGGGCGGTATGTCCATCGTAAGTCCATTACGCGCTGGAGGGCGGAGCCGCTCGGCGGGCGACGGGTCCCTTCGTCACACCTTCGACCGGAACCAGCGGCCGCGCAGATAGCCCAACGGGCCGTAGAGCAGGCCTTGCAGTTCCACGAGCGTGAGGGTCCGGGACCAGCCGGCATCCTCGTCCCCGTTGAGCCTGTGTGCCTTGGCCGCCGTGTACCGGATGCCTCCGGGGAGTCTGCGCAGGAGAGCGGGCAGCATGTGCGGTTCATGGATCACCGCCGCTGTCAGAAAGGCGCCGAATCCCGCCCCGTAAGCGAACATCTGGGCCCGGAGGGCCTGCCAGGAGCGCCGCTGACTGTGCCAGACGATGGCGTCCGGCTGGTGGACGAGCGTGCCGCCGCGTGCGAGGACCTGGAAGAAGGCCAGCAGGTCCTCCCCGCCGTGCGCCGGGGTGCCGGGGCCGGTGGCGGGATCGAACCCCCCGAGGTCCCTCAGCAGCTCGGTGCGGAAGGCCATGTTGGCGCCGCCGCCGAACTGCCCCGCCGTGAACGGGAAAAGCGGGTCCTCGGGCGGATCGCGCAGGGACCAGGTGCGTGGACTGTAGTCCTTGTTGACCTCGTTGTGCCGTTCCAGGGTGGTCTGAGCCACGGTCTGGAGTTCGGCCGGAGCGATGAGCCCTGTCACGCAGTCGGTCTCCGGGGCGCGGCAGAAGGTCTCGGCGATCGCGGACAGCCACCGGGGGTCGACTTGAGTGTCGTCGTCCGTGAAGGCCGCGATGCTTCCGCGGGCGGAGGCCAGCCCCCGGCTGCGCGCCCGGCCCCCGCCCGCGACCGGTTCCCTCACGTAGCGGACCCTGTTTCCGTACGTCTCGCGGACGAGTCGCTCGGTGGCGTCGTCCGCGGGCGCGTTGTCCACCACGATGATCTCGAACAGTGCGCCGGGGTACTCCACCCCCAGCACGGAGTCGAGGCACCGGCGCAGCAGATCGCAACGGTTGTGGGTCGGGACGATGACGCTGATGAACGGCGCTTTCGCATGGCGTGCCCGCACGGGCGGAACCTCGGCCAGGCGCGTTCTCGAGACGGAACGGACCGGTGGCGCACCGAGGTCCCGCTGGGCCGCCAGGGCCAGGGTCTGCCACAGGTCCGCCGTGTGCGCACTGTCGCCGTACACCATGCCCAGTGGACGGCCGCGCAGCCGCACCAGCGCCATGACTCGTCCCTGGGGGCGGGTCCGTTTGCGGCCGCCCGGCAGGCTGAACTCGCCGGGCAGGGCCAGATCGATGTCGATCACGCCCACGGGGGCGTCGCCGGGAACGGGCAGCCGCTGGCTGACGGCGCTCATCGTCTGCCCGGCCTGACCTGTGCGGCCCGTGCACTCGGGCGTTCCGACAGCAGCGTCCGCAGGACCCGCCGCCCATCCGAGATCGCGTGCAGGTTGGACCGCCCGCTGCGCCGCGGCAGTTCGAGACTCGGGACCTCGGCGATGCGCAGCCCCGAGCGCAGCGCATGGGCGATCATCTCGGTCTCGATCTCGAATCCGGAGGAGTGCAGGTCGAGGTCGTCGAGGAAGTCACGGCGAAAGGCGCAGAACCCGTAGCAGAGGTCGGTCAGTTTGGTGTCGTAGAGGTGGTTCACGGCTGCCAGCAGCACCTGGTTGCCGAGCCGCCGGATGCGGGTGATGTCCAGGGAGCCGCCGCCCGCGATGAAACGCGAGCCCTTGACGAAGTCGAAGCCGTTGTCGAGGAAGTGCAGGTAGTGCGGGATCTCCCCCGGAAGCATGCTGCCGTCCGCGTCCATCATCACGATGTGGTCGCCGGTCGCCGAGAGGAAACCGGTGCGCAGGGCGTTGCCCTTGCCCGGGCCGCTCTGCTCGACATGGCGGACGGTCGGCAGGCACCGGGTGGCCATGTGCACCGTGGCGTCGACGGAGTCCCCGTCGACCAGGATGACCTCGTCGACACAGTCCGGGATCTGCTCGAAGACCCAGGGGATGTTGCGGGCCTCGTTCCGGGCGGGGACGACCAGACTCACGGTGGCGCGGGCTGGAGGACGGTCGCCGGCCCGGCGCCGGGGGTGCACGGCGCCGTTGGTGGGGGATGCGGTGGGGAGCTCGGAAAGCTGGTGCGTGTGGTTCATGATGCCGGTATCTCCGCGTGTGACGCCTTGAGGAGACGCTATATATTTACGGCGTATACGTACATATTGCCCGATTTATCTCCGAGGTCAAGAGCAGTGCCGGTTCAACCGGCGTAGTGTGGAAATCGGCGAAGTGCACAACGGCGTAGTCCCGATCATGAATGCACCCATCGAGGATTACGCGCTCATCAGCGATCTGGAGACGGCCGCCATGGTCGGCCGGGACGGGTCGGTCGACTGGCTTTGCCTGCCCCGCTTCGACTCCCCGGCCTGTCTCGCGGCCCTGCTGGGAACCGAGGGCAACGGACGCTGGCGACTCGCCCCCCTCTTCGCAGGCCGCTGCACCCGCCGTTCCTACCGGGCCGACACACTCGTCCTCGACTCCGTCTGGGAGACACCCACCGGAACGGTGCGTGTCACGGACCTGATGCCGCCGCGCGCCGACGTGCCCTGCATCGTCCGCCTGGTCGAAGGCCTGTCCGGCACGGTGGACCTGCGCAGCGAACTGCGCCTGCGCTTCCACCAGGGCCGCGTCGTGCCCTGGGTCCGGGACGTCGGCCACTGCACCGTCGCGGTCGCCGGCCCCGACGCCGTCTGGCTCGGCTGCGACGGCCATGTCCGCGACCGGGGCGACGAGGACGCCACCGTCTGGGACTTCACCGTGACGGCCGGGCGCCGGCTGGGCCTCACCCTCGGGTGGACGCCCTCGTACCGGTCCGCGCCCCCTTCACCCATGTCCGTCCCGGCGGAGACCGCCCTGAAGGAGACCGCCGACTTCTGGCGGCGCTGGACCGGCCGGTGCCGCTACCACGGTCCGTGGCGCGACGCCGTGGTGCGTTCCCTGATCACCCTCAAGGCCCTCACCTACGCCCCCACGGGCGCCATCGTCGCCGCCCCCACCACCTCCCTGCCCGGCCGTATCGGCGGCGAGAACAACTGGGACTACCGGTTCTGCTGGCTGCGCGACTCCAGCCGGACCCTGTCCTGCCTGCTGCGGAGCGGTTACCGCGACGAGGCCACGGCCTGGCTGGACTGGCTGGTGCGGGCCGTCGCCGGCGACCCCGCCGATCTCCAGCCCGTCTACGGCGTCAAGGGGCAGCGGCTGCTGCGGGAGACCGAGGCACCCTGGCTGCCCGGTTACGAGGGCTCGCGGCCTGTGCGGTTCGGCACGTCGGCGGTGAGCACCTTCCAACTGGACGTCTACGGCGAGGTCATGGACACCCTCTGGCTGTCGCTGCGCGCCGGGATCCCGATGCCCGCCCATGTGTGGGACCTGGTCGAGTCGCTCATGGGCTTCCTGCTGCGGCACTGGCGCGAACCGGACCAGGGGCTGTGGCAGGTGGACGGGGCACGCCGCCAGTTCGTGCACTCCAAGGTCATGACGTGGGTGGCAGCCGACCGGGCCGTGCGCATGGGCGAGCTGCTCGGGCGCAACGGCTCCGCCGGCGAATGGCAGGCCATGCGCGAGGAGGTGCACCGGCAGGTCTGCCGGGAGGGCTGGGACACCGCCCGGCGCACCTTCGTGCAGTCCTATGGCGCGCCCGGCCTGGACGCCTCGTCACTGCTCATCCCCCGGGTCGGGTTCCTGTCCGCCCACGACGAGCGGGTGCGCGGCACCGTGCGGGCCCTGGGCCGTCTCGGCCACGGCGGGTTCCTCCGCCGGTACGCGCCGGACGGCACCCGGCCCGGGGCCGCGGACGGCACCGAGGGCACGTTCGTCTCCTGCTCCCTGTGGTACGCCGACGCCCTCGCCGCCACCGGGCACCGGCAGCAGGCCCGTGAGGGCTTCGAACGGGTCCTCGCCGTCCGCAACGACGTCGGGCTGCTGGCCGAGCAGTGGGACCCGGACACCGGCCGCCAGCTGGGCAACGCGCCCAAGGCGTTCAGCCACATCGCGCTGGTGGAGACGGCGTTCGGCCTGTCGGCGTCATCGGCGTGGCGCCGCCGGGGTCCGGGAGCGGGCCGGGGCTGAATCGGCCCCGCGGTCGCTCTCACCTCCTCTGCCGCTCTCTCCCACTCGCTCTCACCCCCGCGGCCGTTCTCTCAATCAGCCCTCGGGCGGACGCCGTCGTGCTCTCGCAGCATGGCCTCGCCCTGCTCCACCGTGAGCGGACGCGCGAACAGGAAGCCCTGGCCGTACCGGCATCCGATGAGCGCCAGCAGTTCCCGCTGCGGCTGCTGCTCGATGCCCTCGGCGATCACCTGGAGGCCGAGCGTGTCGGCCAGATGCACAATGCCCTCGACCAGCGCGACCTGCTGGGGGTCCTCCGGGAGGCCGTCCACGAACGACTTGTCGATCTTCAGCACGTCGATGGGGAAGTCCCGCAGGTAGCGCAGCGAGGAGTATCCGGTGCCGAAGTCGTCGACCGCGATGCGCACCCCCCGGTCCTTGAGGGCCTGGATCTGAGCGTCGATCCGCTGGGTCCGCTGCATGAGCACCGACTCGGTGAGTTCCAGTTGCAGCGTGCCCGCGGCGAGGCCCGTCGTGTCCAGAGCGGTGCACACCTCGTCGAGGAAGCCCGTGTCCCGCCACTGGCGGGCCGACACGTTGACGCTGAGACAGGGCGGAGCGCGCCAGGGCGTGCGGCGCTGGAGCCGGGCCATGTCGGCCGTGGCCTTGCGCAGCACCCACGCTCCCAGTGTCGAGATGTGGCCGGTCTCCTCGGCGAGCGGGATGAACTGGCCCGGCGGAACCGGATCGGTCCCGAGGTCCGGCCAGCGGGCCAGCGCCTCGAAGCCCACGATGTCGCCGCTGTCGATACCCACCACCGGCTGGTAGAGCAGGCCGAACTCCTCCTTGTCGACGACCTGGTCCAGCCGTACGCGCAGGTCATGGCGTTCCACCACCCGGATCCGCTGCTGGGGCCTGAAGCGGCGCCAGGTGCGCTTGCCGGACGCCTTGGCCGCGTAGAGGGCCAGGTCGGCGAGGGCCAGCAGTTCCCCGGCGTCGGTGCTGTCCCGGGCCGTGGCCACCCCCACGCTGGCCGACACGCTCACCGACTCCACGGCGAGGTGGAAGGGCCGGCTGAGGGTGCGGACCACGTGCGCGGCGAGCACCTCGGCGTCGATCGGCTGCTCCGCGTCCTCCACCAGTACGGCGAACTCGTCTCCGCCGAGCCGGGCTGCGGTGTCGGTGCGCCGCAGGGTCCCGGACAGGCGCTCGGCGACCGCGCACAGCAGCCGGTCGCCGACCGGGTGGCCGAGCGTGTCGTTGACGATCTTGAAGTCGTCCAGGTCGATGAAGAGCAGACAGGTGGTCGTGGACTCCCGGTGGCCCCTGCGCAGCGCACGCTCGGTCCGCTCCAGCAGCAGGGCGCGGTTGGGCAGGCCGGTCAGGGCGTCGTGGAAGGCTCGCTGGGTGAGCTCGTGCTCCAGCTGCCGCTGCTCGGTGACGTCCCGCAGCGTGACGACCAGACCGCCCACCGTCGGGTCCTGCCGCAGGTCGCGGCAGCGCACCTCCACCTCGATGCGGGCGCTCCCGCGGCTGACCCGCCAGTGGTCGTGCGCCTCCTGCCGCCCGTCGCCGCGCAGGGTGTCCAGCGTGCTGGCGACCCGGTCCCGGTCGCGGGCATCGACCAGCCGGGGCAGCGGAGTCCCAGTGAGGTCGGCGCCGCCGAACACGGTCCGGGCGGACGGGCTGGCGTAGCGGACGCTGGTGTCGTCGTCGACGATGAGGATGACGTCCGAGGCGTTGTGCACCAGAGTCCGGAAGTACGCCTCGCTCTCCTGCCGGATGACCTCCCGCCGCAGCGCGATGCGTTCCGTGGCCAGCCCCGCGTGCGAGGCGAGCAACTCCAGGGAGCCGCGCATCTCCGTGAGCTGACGCTCGGAACCGGCCGCCAGCAGCGCGCCCGGCAGCTCGCCCCCGGCCGGGCGGGCGGGCTGGACCATGGGGCAGAGCAGCGCGGTCGGCAGGTCGCCGAGCTGGGCGGCGAGTTCGGGCCCGAGCGCAGCGACCGGAACCAGGACGGTGCGGCGACCGGCCACTTCGGCGGGTCCGTCCCCCGTGCCGCCGGCCCAGCCCGGGCAGCGCGCCAGGCGCGCGTACAGGTCCTGTGCCTCCTCGGCCGGCAGCACCAGAGTCGCGTGACGGCCCTGGGGTCCGAACAGTTCGGTCACCGCCTCGTCGCAGGCACGCTCTATCTCCGCCGGCCAGAACGCGCCCACCAGGGACGCGGCCGCGGCGCGCAGCGCCAGTTCCCTGGTCATGGCCCGGCGGTGCGCGACGACCATCTGGGTGAGCCGGAGGATCACCAGCAGGAACAGCGCCCCCGAGAACGCGGCCAGTACGGTCGCGTCGAAGGCCAGGCCCAGGCTCTCCTCGTGGACGAGGATCGCGGGCGGAATCAGCGTCGCGACGGCGAGCGGCACCAGTCGGCGCCGGGGCGGCACCAGGGACTGGGGCGGCGGGTCCGGGGCGACGAGCCGGGCCATCGAGGGATGCAGCGCGGCCAGACCCCAGGCGGTGCAGAACACGATGCCGCCGGAGGCGAGGAGTGTGCCCGTCTGCCAGGTGCCGTCGAGCCGGAGGACGCTGTGGGCGATGTCGAAGCCGAGCAGGGTGAGCGAGCCCAGGACGAGCAGCTGGGCGGCCCGGTTCCTGCCGGGGGAGGGGCAGCGCGCGAGCAGCCGGACCAGCAGGGCCAGCACCAGGACGTCCCCGAGCGGGCAGGCGACGCTGATCGCCCGCTGCTGCCAGGTCAGCCCCTCCTGCCGGGCGAGCGGTTGCACCAGGTAGACCCACACCGGCAGCACGAGCCCGCCGGTGATGACCAAGGCGTCGAGCAGTCCCGGCAGGTCACGGCCCGTCCAGCGGTAGCGCAGCAGACCCGACAGGCCCAGCGCGAGCAGCGGGTAGACAGCGAGGTACAAGGCGTCCGCCGGGGACGGGAACGGGGCCGGCCCGGAGAAGTACGCCTCCTGGGCCAGGGAGAAGGTGCCGCCCGCGGTGAAGACCAGCAGCCCGGCGGCGAGCAGCAGCCACGGCCGGGCACGAGGGGGGCGGTGGATGCGGGTTCCGGCCAGGACGGCCGCGACCCCCGCCAGCCCGATGAGGGCCCACGACGGCGTACGAAGGACCGGGACGGCCACGTAAGTCACGGTGAGGAGCGCCACCAGCGAGACGTGAAAGGCCGCCGGTCGCCGGCCCGGTACGCCTCGGCCGGTCGGCGGGGGACGCATGGCGGCCTACTCCTTCGCCCCGGGCCGCCGCGCGGTCTCCACGTACCCCTGCGGATTGAGCCGCTGAAAACGCCAGGCGTCCCGGCACACGTCGGCGAGACCCCTGGTGGGGCGCCAGCCCCAGGCGCGCTCCACGGCCGTCGCGTCGGCGACCAGCTCGGCGACGTCCCCGCGGCGGCGGGGCCCCACGTCGTACGGTATGGGCTTGCCGCAGGCCCGGGAGAACGTGTCGATGACGTCGAGGACCGAACTGCCCGCGCCCGCGCCCAGGTTGTACACCTTCATGCCCGGCGCGTCGGCCAGGTGGTCCAGTGCGACGCGGTGTGCCTCGACGGCGTCCATGACGTGCAGGTAGTCACGGATCCCGGTGCCGTCGCGGGTCGGGTAGTCGTCGCCGTGGACGGGGAGCTTCTCGCGCCGGCCCACCGCCACCTGCGCCAGGTACGGCAGCAGGTTCTGGGGCGTGTGGCGCGGGTCCTCGCCGAGGAGCCCGCTCGGGTGGGCCCCGGCCGGAACGGGGTAGCGCAGGCACAGCACGGTGAACTCGGGGTGGCGGCGGCACACGTCCGCGAGGATCTGCTCGCAGATCCACTTCGAGGACGCGTAGGGCGTCCCCGGCCGGATGGGCGTGGCCTCGTCGAGCGGCCCGCTGCCGGCGTCGCCGTAGACCCAGCAGGAGGAGGGGTAGACCAGCCGGTGCACCTCGTGTTCCTGCATGGTCCGCAGCAGGGCGGTGGTCCCGCCGACGTTGGTGTCGTAGTACGCGACGGGCATCCGTGTCGACAGGCCCCCCGCCTTGTGCGCGGCGAAGTGCACAACGGCGTCCACGGAGTGTCGGTCGAAGACGGCCGAGAGGGCGTGCCGATCACGGATGTCCAGCTCGTACACGGCGCCGACGAAGCGGCCGGCGATCCGTTCCACCCGGGCGAACACCTGGGGTGTGCTGTTGGAGTAGTCGTCGACCACGATCACCTCGTAGCCGTGGTCCAGCAGTTCCACGCAGGTGTGACTGCCGATGAAACCGGCCCCGCCGGTGACAAGGACGGTCGAGGGAGCCCATGAGGATCCGGCTCCTCGAGCGGTCGGCGACTGGTTCCTGCGGGCCATGCCTGGACTCCCGCGTCGGGTGGGGTCGAGAACCGTATGTTTACGGTGTATATGTACGACTCTGCACCCGACCCCCGAGTCCGGTCAAGGCCGGACGAGCAACTGGAAGTCGAACGTGTAGAGCGACGCCCGGTAGATGTGCGTTCCGTACTCGACCGGGCGCCCGGTGTCGTCGTACGCCGTCCGCTGCATCGTCAGCAGCGCCGCCCCCTCCGGCTCGTCCAGGCGGGCCGCCTCCCGCGCGGTGGCCGCGCGGGCGCCGATCGTCTGGCGGGCGCTGTGCAGGGTGATGCCCGCCGAGCGCATCATGCGGTACAGGCCGGTCGACTCCAGGCGGGCGCCGTCCAGGGCCGGCAGGGACACCGGCAGGTGGTTGCGGAGCAGGGCCACCGGCCGGCCGTGGGTGCGGCGCAGCCGGTCCAGGAGCCTCACCTCGTCGCCCTCCGGCACGCCGAGGGCGGCGGCCACCTCGCAGGAGGCCGGGACGACCTCGTTGCGCACGACTTCCGTGGCCGGCGCCTGCCCCGCCGTCTCCAGGTCGTCGTAGAGGCTGCTCAGTTCCAGCGGGCGCCTGACCTGGCTGTGCACCACCTGCGTGCCCACCCCGCGCCGCCGGACCAGCAGCCCCTTGTCGACGAGGGACTGGATGGCCTGGCGGACGGTGGGGCGGGACAGGCCGAGGCGCACGGACAGGCCGACCTCGTTGCCCAGGAGGTTCCCCGGGGCGAGCACCCCGTGCTCGATCGCCGCCTCCAGCTGCTGCGCGAGCTGGTGGTAGAGCGGCACGGGACTGCCCCGGTCCAGGTCGAAGTACAGCGAGCCGAGCGCGGCGACGGCCGTGGCCCGGGCCCGGCCACCTGTCTTCCCCATGGGCCAACCCCCTTTACGAGTGTCAGGAGTTGCTCGGGAAACCGAGGTTGATGCCGCCGTCGGACGGGTCCGGCCAGCGGGTGGTGATGACCTTGCCCTGCGTGTAGAAGGCGATGCCGTCGTTGCCGTAGATGTGCAGGTCGCCGAAGAGGGAGTCCTTCCAGCCGCCGAAGGAGTGGTAGCCGACCGGGACCGGGATCGGGACGTTGACGCCGACCATGCCGGCCTTGACCTCCAGCTGGAAGCGGCGGGCCGCGCCGCCGTCCCGGGTGAAGATGGCGGTGCCGTTGCCCCAGCGCGAGGAGTTGATCAGCCGGATGGCCTCCTCGTAGGTCTCCGCTCGGACGACCGCCAGCACCGGGCCGAAGATCTCGTCCCGGTACGCGTCCGCCGTCAGCGGCACCCGGTCCAGCAGGGAGACACCGAGGAAGAAGCCGTCCTCGTGGCCCTCCACCGAGAAGCCCGTGCCGTCGACCACGACCTCCGCGCCCTGCTCGGCAGCCGACGCCACGTACGACGCCACCTTGTCGCGGTGCTCGCGTGTGATCAGGGGGCCCATCTCCGAGGCCGGGTCGTCGCCGGGGCCGATCCTCAGGTTCTTCGCCCGCTCGGCGATCTTGCCGACCAGTTCGTCACCGATGTCCCCGACGGCCACGACCACCGACACGGCCATGCAGCGCTCGCCCGCCGAGCCGTACGCGGCGTTGATCGCCTGGTCGGCGGCGAGTTCCAGATCGGCGTCGGGCAGCACCAGCATGTGGTTCTTGGCGCCGCCGAGGGCCTGCACCCGCTTGCCGTGCTCGACGGCCGCTCGCTGGATGTACTTGGCGATCGGCGTCGAGCCGACGAAGGACACCGCCTCGATGTCCGGGTGCTCCAGGAGACGGTCCACGGCCGTCTTGTCGCCCTGCACGATGTTCAGGACGCCCTCCGGCAGCCCCGCCTCGGTGGCCAGCTCGGCCAGCCGGAAGGAGGCCGACGGGTCCTTCTCCGACGGCTTCAGCACGAAGGTGTTGCCGCAGGCGATCGCCAGCGGGAACATCCACATCGGCACCATCGCCGGGAAGTTGAACGGCGTGATGCCGGCGACCACGCCCAGCGGCTGGCGGATCGAGGCGACGTCGACCCGGTTGGAGACCTGGGTGGACAGCTCGCCCTTGAGCTGGACGGAGATCCCGCACGCCAGCTCCACGATCTCCATGCCGCGCGCGACCTCGCCGAGCGCGTCGGAGTGCACCTTGCCGTGCTCGGCGGTGATCAGCTCGGCGATCTCGTCGCGGTGGGCGTCGAGCAGCTCGCGGTACTTGAACAGGATCGCCGTGCGCTTGGCCAGGGAGGACTCGCCCCAGCTGTCGAAGGCGGCCCTGGCGGAGGCGACCGCGGCGTCGACCTCGTCGGCGGAGGCGAACGCGACCTGCTTCTCCTGGGCGCCGGTCGCCGGGTTGTAGACGGGGCCGAACCGGCCGGAGGTGCCCTCGACGGGCTTGCCGTCGATCCAGTGGGTGATGGTCTTCATGGTGCGCAAGGGCCTTTCACGGAGCTTCGGTTCAGGGGGTTCAGAGGTGGCGGCGGCGGTCCGCGACCTGGCGGTCGTAGCGCTCGCGGGCCTCGACGGCCGCCTCGCGGGAGGCGGTCTCCGCCACCGGCACGTCCCACCAGGCCTCGGCCGGGGGAGCGGTCGGGGCCGGGTCGGTCTCGACGTACACGCACGTCGGGCGGTCGGAGGCGCGGGCCGCGGCCAGCGCCTCGCGCAGTTCGCCCACCGTCTTGGCGCGCAGCACGTCCATGCCGAGGCTGGCCGCGTTGGCGGCGAGGTCGACGGGCAGCGGGGCGCCGGTGAAGGTGCCGTCGGCGGCCCGGAAGCGGTAGGCGGTGCCGAACCGCTCGCCGCCGGTCTCCTCCGACAGGCCGCCGATGGAGGCGTAGCCGTGGTTCTGGATCAGGACCATGTTCAGGGGCAGGCCCTCCTGGACGGCAGTCACGATCTCCGTCGGCATCATGAGATAGGTGCCGTCGCCGACCAGCGCCCACACCGGCGTGCCCGGGGCGGCCTGCTGGACGCCGATGGCGGCCGGGATCTCGTAGCCCATGCAGGAGTAGCCGTACTCCAGGTGGTACTGGCGCGGGCTGCGGGAGCGCCAGAGCTTGTGCAGGTCGCCGGGGAGCGAACCGGCCGCGTTGATCACCACGTCGTCGTCGCCGACGGCCGCGTCCAGCGCGCCGAGCACCTGCGTCTGCGTCGGGACCGCGCTGTCGTCGCCGGCCCGGTAGGCGGCCTCGACGACCTCGTCCCAGCGCTCCTTGCCGGCGCGGTACTCGGCCTCGTAGGCCTCCGGCACGCGGTACCCGGCCAGTCCCCCGGCCAGCTTCTCCAGGCCCGACCGGGCGTCGCACACCAGCGTCCGCGCGGCCAGCTTGTGGGCGTCGAAGGCGGTGATGTTGAGGTTGAGGAACCGCACGTCCGGGTTCCGGAAGAGCGTGCCGGAGGCGGTGGTGAAGTCGGTGTAGCGGGTGCCGACGCCGATCACCAGGTCGGCGGTGCGGGCGAGGTCGTCACTGACCGCGGTGCCAGTGTGCCCGATGCCGCCGAGGTCGGCGGGGTGGTCGTGGCGGAGCGAGCCCTTGCCGGCCTGGGTGGAGGCGACCGGGACGCCGGTGGCCTCCACGAACGCCTTCAGCGCCTGCTCGGCCTCGCTGTGGTGCACGCCGCCGCCGGCCACGATCAGCGGCCGCCGCGCCGACCGGATCGCCTCCACGGCGGCGTTCAGCTCGACCGGGTCCGGCGCGGGACGCCGTACGTACCAGACCCGCTCGGCGAAGAACTCCTCCGGCCAGTCGTACGCCTCCGCCTGCACGTCCTGGGGCAGGGCGAGGGTGACGGCGCCGGTCTCCGCCGGGTCGGCCAGCACCCGCATCGCCTGGAGCGCCGAGGGGATCAGCGCCTCCGGGCGGGTGATCCGGTCGAAGTACCTCGACACCGGGCGCAGGGTGTCGTTGACCGACACGTCGGCCTCGACCGGGTGCTCCAGCTGCTGGAGCAGCGGGTCGGGGGCGTGCGAGGCGAAGTAGTCGCCGGGCAGGAGCAGCACCGGCAGCCGGTTGATCGTCGCCAGGGCGGCGCCGGTGACCAGGTTGGTGGCGCCCGGGCCGATCGAGGTTGTCACCGCCTGCGCGGACAGGCGGTTGAGCTGGCGGGCGTAGCCGACGGCCGCGTGCACCATGGACTGCTCGTTGCGGCCCTGGTGGTAGGGCATCACATCGGCGTACTCGACCAGCGCCTGGCCGACCCCGGCGACGTTGCCATGGCCGAAGATGCCCCAGGTCCCGGCGATCAGCCTGCGGCGCACGCCGTCGCGCTCGGTGTACTGGGCGGACAGGAACCGGACCAGCGCCTGGGCGGTCGTCAGTCTGCGGGTGGGGGCGCTCATACGGAGGTCTCCGGGGCGGTGTAGAGGGGGAGGCGGGGGTCGACCGGCTGGTCCGGCCAGGTGTCGCGGACCCAGGCGTGGTCGGGGTGGTCGCAGATCAGCCAGGCGCGCTCGGCCTCCGGGCCCGCCATGACGTTGAGGTAGTACATGTGGTGGCCGGGCGTGGCCATCGAGGGTCCGTGCCAGCCGTCCGGGATGAGGACGACGTCGCCGTCGCGCACCTCCGCCAGCACGTCGGTGTCCCGGCCCGGTCCTGACGGGGAGACGCGCTGGTAGCCGAGGCCGGGGATCCCGTCGTGGCCGGCGAACTCGAAGTAGTAGATCTCCTCCAGCACGGACTCCTCGCCGGGCCGGTGCTCGTCGTGCTTGTGCGGCGGGAACGACGACCAGTTGCCGCCGGGGGTGATCACCTCGACCGCGATGAGCTTGTCGCACTCGAATACCCCGGCCGCGCCGAAGTTGTTGACCTGCCGGGAGCAGTTCCCGGTGCCGCGCAGCTCCACGGGCACCTCGGACGCGGGGCCGTAGCGCGCGGGCAGCCGGCGGGTGCAGCGCGCGCCGGTCAGCGCGAACCGGCCGCCGCCGGCCGACGTCACGGTCGCGCGGGCGTCGCGCGGCACGTACGCGAAGTCGCTGACGCCGCTGAACACGTCGGCGCGGCCCTGGAGTTCGAATGTCTCCTGGCCGAAGTCGTCCGCCGCTGCGACCGTGCAGCCGCCGCTCAGCGGGACGACGATCCACTCGCTGTCACCGGTGTCGAAGGAGTGCGCGCCACCGGGCGGCAGCTCCAGGACCCGCAGACTGGAGTGGCCCCAGCCGGCCTTCTCGGGCGTGACATCGACGGCGTAGGGGCCGCCGAGGGCCTTGCCGGCGGGAAGGTGGTACGTCATTGCATCCTCCGGATCACAGCAGACCGACGGCCGTGTCCACGGCCTCTTCCACGCTGCCCCCGGCCGGGTAGAGCAGCGACCGTCCGACGACCATGCCCTGGACGGTGGGCAGTCGCAGGGCCTTGCGCCAGCGTTCGTAGGCGCCCTCCTGGTCCTCGCCCACCTCGCCGCCGAGCAGCACGACCGGCAGGGTGGAGGTCTCCAGGACCTCGGCCATGTCGTCAGGGTCGTCGGTGACGGGCAGCTTCAGCCATGTGTACGCCGAGGTGCCGCCGAGCCCGGAGGCTATGGCGACGGACCGGGTGACGGCCTCGGCGGACAGGTCGTTGCGGACCCTGCCGTCGACCCGCCGGGAGATGAACGGCTCGACGAACAGGGGCAGTCGCCGCTCCGCCATGGCGTCGATCGCCCGCGCGGTGGACTCCAGCGTGGCCAGCGAGCCCGGGTCGTCGTAGTCGATGCGGACCAGGAGCTTGCCCGCGTCGAAGCGGAGCCGGTCGATGTCCTCGGCGCGGTGGCCGGTGAAGCGGTCGTCCATCTCGAAGGACGCCCCGGCCAGACCGCCGCGGTTCATGGAGCCCATGACGACCTTGTCGTCGAGGACGCCGAGGAGCAGGAGGTCCTCCAGGATGTCGGCGGTGGCGAGCACCCCGTCGACGCCGGGCCGCGACAGCGCGGTGCACAGCCGCTCCAGCAGGTCCGCGCGGTTGGCCATGGCCAGGCGCCGGTCACCGACCCCGAGGGCGCCGCGCGCCGGGTGGTCGGCGGCCACGATCATCAGCCGGCCGCTGTCGCCGATCAGCGGGCGGCGCACCCGGCGGGCGGCCGCTTCCGCGACCGCCTCGGGGCTGCGGGCTCTGACCGCGGTGAGGTCGGGGATGCCGATGTTCAAGGAAGGCTCCGTTTCAGTGGCTCGTGCTCGGCGACGGCACCCCGGTGAGGAGGTCGGCGACCTCGGACTCGGTGGGCATCGCGGAGGAGCAGGCGAGGCGCGAGGCGACGAGGGCGCCGGCGGTGTTGGCGTGGCGCATGGTCCGCTCCAGGTCCCAGCCGGCGAGCAGACCGTGGCAGAGCGAGCCGCCGAAGGCGTCACCCGCGCCCAGGCCGTTGACCACCTCGACCAGGACGGGCGGGACCTCTACCCGGGTGCCGTCGCGGTGCACGGCCAGGACGCCCTTGGGGCCCTGCTTGACGACGGCCAGCTCCACGCCTGCCTCCAGCAGCGCGTCCGCGCAGGCCTGCGGTTCCCGCACGCCGGTGGCGATCTCGCACTCGTCGAGGTTGCCGACCGCGACCGTGGCGTGCCGCAGGGCCTCGCGGTAGTACGGGCGGGCCTCCTCGGGGTCGCGCCAGAACATCGGGCGCCAGTCGAGGTCGAAGACGGTGGTGCCGGACTTGTCGCGGGCCTTGAGGGCGGCGAGCGTGGCGGAGCGGCTCGGCTCCTCGCTCAGGCCGGTGCCGGTGATCCAGAAGATCCTGGCCCCGCGGATGGCGAAGAAGTCCAGCTCGTCGGTGTGGATCTCCAGGTCCGGCGCCTTGGGGCGGCGGTAGAAGTACAGCGGGAAGTCGTCCGGCGGGAAGATCTCGCAGAACGTGACCGGCGTCGGGTACGCGCCGACGGGGGTGACCCAGCGGTCGTCGACGCCGAAGCCCTTCAGCGCCTGGTGCAGGTACGTGCCGAAGGGGTCGTCGCCGGTGCGTGTGATCACCGCCGTACGGCGTCCCAGGCGGGCCGCGGCGACCGCCACGTTGGCCGCCGAACCTCCCAGGAATTTCCCGAACGTCTCCACTGCCTCCAGGGGGACACCGGTCTGCAGGGGGTAGAGGTCGACCCCGATACGGCCCATCGTGATCACATCGAAATACTGGGCTGGCTCGGCCATGCGCGACCTCCTCGGGAAGCTGGGGGATGCGGGCCCTGTGGCCCCCTGCCACGGTGGGGGCGTGGATCCACGGGACCTGCCGCCTCCCAGGTGTAGGTCTCGGAGGGCGGCGGTGTCAATAGTTTGTACTTACATTCGGACCTGCTTGTGAAATGATGTCTTAACAAAGTATTGACAGCGGGCGCGGCAGGGACTTGTATCCCGTGCCATCGCAACAGTCGGTTTGCGGCATCATGATCCGGACTCCGTAAGGCTCCGGGACCACGGATCCCTTCGTGATCCCTCCCTTTCCCCCGCAGTAGCACAGTGAGGTGCCAGGAAAGATGGACCGCTCTTCTCACCCCCGCTCCCGCAGGTTCGCGCCCGTCGTCGCCGTGGCCGCGGCAGCGGCCCTGACCCTCGCCGGCTGCTCCAGCAGTTCCGGAGGCAAGAAGTCCGAGGAAGGCGCGGCGGACGCCTCGGCCGGCAAGGCCACCACGCCGCGCATGACCGTCGCCCTGGTCACGCACCAGGCGCCCGGCGACACCTTCTGGGACACCGTCCGCAAGGGCGCCGAGGCCGCGGCCGCCAAGGACAACATCAAGCTCGTCTACTCCGCCGACCCGAACGCGGGCAACCAGGCCAACCTGGTCCAGAACGCGATCGACCAGAAGGTCGACGGCATCGCCGTCACCCTCGCCAAGCCGGACGCGCTCAAGGGCGTCATCGGCAAGGCCGAGAAGTCCGGCATACCCGTCGTCGGCCTGAACTCCGGCCTGAGCGACTGGAAGAACCTCAACCTTCTGGAGTTCTTCGGCCAGGACGAGTCCGTCGCGGGCGAGGCCTTCGGCAAGAAGCTCAACGAGGTCGGCGCCAAGCACGCGCTCTGCGTCGTGCAGGAGCAGGGCAACGTGGGCCTCACCCAGCGCTGCGACGGCGTGGAGAAGACCTTCGACGGCAAGCTCGACACCCAGAACGTCAACGGCACCGACATGCCGTCCGTGAAGTCGACGATCACCGCCAAGCTGAAGCAGGACCCGTCCATCGACTACGTCGTCGCGCTCGGCGCGCCCTTCGCGCTGACCGCCGTGCAGTCGATCGGCGACGCCGGCAGCAAGGCGAAGGTCGCCACCTTCGACCTCAACAAGGACCTCATCAAGGCCGTCAAGAGCGGCGACATCCAGTTCGCGGTGGACCAGCAGCCCTACCTCCAGGGTTACCTGGCAGTCGACGGCCTGTGGCTCTACAAGAACAACGGCAACTACAGCGGTGGCGGTGAGCAGCCCGTGCTGACCGGTCCGGCCTTCGTCGACAAGTCCAACGTCGACAAGGTCGGGGAGTTCGCCGCGAAGGGCACCCGGTGATGAGCATGACCCAGCACGCCGAGCCGGCGGTGGACACACCGCCGGCCCCCGGCCGCAAGCAGTCCGACGGCCGGACGCGGCAGCGCCCGCTGGCGCTGCGGCTGCTCGCCCGGCCCGAGGTCGGTGTCTTCCTCGGCGCCGTCGCGGTGCTCGTGTTCTTCCTGTTCGCGGCACCGCCGGTGCGCGACGGCAGCTCGATGGCGAACATCCTGTACCAGTCGTCGACCATCGGGATCATGGCGCTGCCCGTGGCCCTGCTGATGATCGGCGGCGAGTTCGACCTGTCCGCCGGTGTCGCCGTGATCACCTCGGCGCTGACCGCGTCGATGCTCAGCTACCAGCTGACCATGAACGTCTGGGTCGGCGTGATCGTCGCCCTGCTCGTGTCGCTGGCGATCGGCGCGTTCAACGGCTGGCTGCTGGTGAAGACCGGGCTGCCGAGCTTCCTGGTCACCCTGGGCACCTTCCTGATCCTCCAGGGCGTGAACCTCGCGATCACGAAGCTGGTCACGGGCAACGTGGCCACCGACGACATCAGCGACATGGACGGCTTCACACAGGCGCAGAAGATCTTCGCCTCGACCTTCACCGTGGGCGGGGTCAACGTCAAGATCACCGTGGTGTGGTGGCTGGTCTTCGCGGCCCTGGCGACCTGGGTGCTGCTGCGCACCAAGTACGGCAACTGGATCTTCGCCGTCGGCGGCAACAAGGACTCGGCGCGCGCCGTCGGTGTCCCGGTGACCTTCACCAAGATCTCCCTGTTCATGCTGGTCGGCTTCGGCGCCTGGTTCGTCGGCATGCACCAGCTGTTCTCCTTCAACACCGTGCAGTCCGGCGAGGGCGTGGGCCAGGAGCTCATCTACATCGCCGCGGCCGTCATCGGCGGCTGTCTGCTCACCGGTGGCTACGGCTCCGCGATCGGCCCCGTCTTCGGCGCCTTCATGTTCGGCATGGTGCAGCAGGGCATCGTCTACGCCGGCTGGAACCCCGACTGGTTCAAGGCCTTCCTCGGCGTGATGCTCCTCGGCGCCGTTCTCATCAATCTGTGGGTCCAGCGCACGGCGACCCGGAGGTGACCGCGATGACCAGCGAAGAAACGGGCACCCACGGTGCCGTCCTGAAGGACACCCCGCCCGCCGACGAGCGTCCCCTGGTGGAACTGCGCGACGCGGGCAAGTCCTACGGCAACATCCGCGCCCTGCACGGCGTGAGCCTCGAAGTCCACCCCGGCAGGGTGACCTGCGTCCTCGGCGACAACGGCGCCGGCAAGTCCACCCTCATCAAGATCATCTCGGGACTGCACCAGCACACCGAGGGCGAGTTCCTCGTCGACGGCGAACCGGTGCGCTTCTCCACCCCGCGCGAGGCCCTCGACAAGGGCATCGCCACGGTCTACCAGGACCTCGCGGTCGTCCCGCTCATGCCGGTGTGGCGCAACTTCTTCCTCGGCTCCGAGATGACCAAGGGCCCCTGGCCCCTGCGCCGTCTCGACATCGAGACGATGAAGAGGACCGCGGACGAGGAACTGCGCAACATGGGCATCGTCCTGGACGACCTGGAGCAGCCCATCGGCACGCTCTCCGGCGGCCAGCGCCAGTGCGTCGCCATCGCCCGCGCCGTCTACTTCGGCGCCCGCGTCCTCATCCTGGACGAGCCGACCGCCGCCCTCGGCGTCAAGCAGTCCGGTGTGGTGCTGAAGTACATCGCCGCCGCCCGCGAGAAGGGCCTCGGCGTCATCTTCATCACCCACAACCCGCACCACGCCTACATGGTCGGCGACCACTTCAGCGTGCTGCGCCTCGGCACCATGGAACTGTCCTCCTCCCGCAGCGAGGTCAGCCTCGAAGAGCTGACCAACCACATGGCCGGCGGCACCGAACTGGCCTCGCTCAAGCACGAGTTGGCGCAGGTCCGCGGCGTCGACGTCGAAGGGCTCCCCGAAGAGGGGGACCTCACCGCTCCCGTAGCCACGTCCTCGGAAGGAAAGTCCTGACATGGCCCTCGCGCTCGACCGCATCCGGGTCGGCTCCGCCCCCGACTCCTGGGGCGTCTGGTTCCCCGACGACCCCCAGCAGGTGCCCTGGGAACGCTTCCTCGACGAGGTCGCCGAGGCCGGCTACTCCTGGATCGAACTCGGTCCCTACGGCTACCTGCCGACCGACCCGGCCCGGCTCACGGACGAGGTGACCAAGCGGAACCTGAAGGTCTCCGCCGGCACCATCTTCTGCGGACTGCACCGCGGCCCCTCCGAGTGGGACTCCACCTGGGAGCAGGTCAGCAACGTGGCCGCGCTCACCCAGGCCATGGACGCGGGGCACCTCGTCGTCATCCCGTCCTTCTGGCGCGACGACAAGACCGCGGAGATCCTGGAGGCGCCGGAGCTCACCACCGAGCAGTGGCGCAACCTCACCACGGGCATGGAGCGCCTCGGCCGCGAGGTGAAGGACAGGTACGGCCTGGACATCGTCGTCCACCCGCACGCCGACACCCACATCGACACCGAGGAGCACGTCGAGCGGTTCCTCGACTCGACCGACTCCGGCGCGGTCAACCTCTGCCTGGACACCGGGCACTACGCCTACTGCGGCGGTGACAGCGTCAAGCTGATCGAGACGTACGGCGAGCGCATCGGCTACCTCCACCTCAAGCAGGTCGACCCGGAGATCCTGGCGGACGTCGTCAAGAACGAGGTGCCGTTCGGCCCGGCCGTCGCGCGCGGTGTGATGTGCGAACCGCCGGCAGGAGTCCCCGAGCTGGGACCGGTCCTCACGGCCGCCCAGAAGCTGGGCGTGGACCTGTTCGCCATCGTCGAGCAGGACATGTACCCCTGTGAGCCGGACAAGCCGCTGCCGATCGCGGTGCGCACCCGCAAGTTCCTCAGGTCCTGCGGCGCCTGACGACCCGAAAGGACGGCCATGACGGAGCGTGCCCCTCTGGGAGTCGCGGTCATCGGTACCGGAAGGATGGGCGCCGACCATGTGCGCCGCATCCACGAAGTCACCAGCGGAGCACGGGTGGCGGCCGTCGTGGACGTCGACGCGGAGCGCGCGAAGGCCGTCGCCGCCCGTGTCGACGGCTGCACCGCCCACACCGACCCCGCTGCCGCGATGACGGCGCCCGACGTGGACGCCGTCCTGATCGCCTCCCCGGGCCCGGCCCACGAGGCCACCCTCCTCGCCGCCTTCGAGCACGATCTGCCCGTCCTGTGCGAGAAGCCGCTCACCCCCGACGCGGCGTCCGCGCTGCGCGTCCTCGAAGCCGAACAGCGACTCGGCCACCGCCGGGTCCAGGTCGGCTTCATGCGCCGCTACGACCCCGAGTACGCGAAGCTGAAGGCCCTGCTGACGACGGGTCAGCTCGGCCGTCCGCTCATGCTGCACAACCGGCACCGCAACGTCGCCAGCCCGCCCTTCTTCACCAGCCCGATGCTGATCACCGACTCCGTCTCCCACGAGGTGGACGCGACCCGCTGGCTGCTGGGCCACGAGATCACAGCCGTCACGGTGCTGCGCCCCACCCCGTCGGCCAGCGCCCCGGACACCTTGCAGGACCCCCAGTTCGTCGTCTTCGAGACCGACGGCGGCGCCCTCAGCGACGTCGAGGTCTTCGTCAACTGCGGCTTCGGCTACCAGGTCCAGGCCGAGGTGGTCTGCGAACACGGCACCGCCCGCATCGGCGACGGCCACGCCCTGGTCACCAACATGGCCGGCCGCTGGGGCGGCACCATCGCCCAGGACTGGACCGAACGCTTCGAGACGGCCTACGACCACGAGATCCAGAGCTGGATCGACGCCACCCGCCGTGGCGAGGTGACCGGCCCGAGCACCTGGGACGGCTACGCCGCGGCGGCGGTGTGCGAGGCGGGGGTGCGGGCGCTGCGGGACGGCGGCCGGGTCGAGGTCGAACTCGTGGACAAACCCGCGCTGTACGCGTGAAAAGGGCCCGGGGCCACGCCCCGGGCCCTTTTCCGTGCGCCGGTCAGATCCTGGTCCGGGCCGGGTCCATCAGGGAGCGTCCGGTGATCCGCGCCGCTCCCAGCACGCCGATGCGCAGGGGTTCCCGGCCCGTCTCGCTCAGGCCTGCCGTACCTCCTCGATCGTGACGGGACGGTGCTCGTGCAGGGAGAGGGTGCACGCGTCGGCGATCCAGCCCGCCTCCAGGGCGTCCTCGATCGTGCAGGGGGAGGGGCGGGTGCCGGCGACGACCTCGGTGAACGCGGTCAGTTCGGCGCGGTAGGCGTCGGTGAAGCGGTCCATGAAGAAGTCGTGCGGCGTGCCCGCCGGGAAGGTCACCCCGGGCTCGACCGAGCGCAGCGGCAGCTTGTCCTCCAGGCCGACGGCGATGGAGTCCTGGAAGCCGTGGATCTCCATGCGGACGTCGTAACCACGGGCGTTGTGACGGGAGTTGGACACGACCGCGAGGGTGCCGTCGTCGAGGGTGAGGATCGCGCCGGTGGTGTCGGCGTCACCGGCCTCCTTGATGAAATCGGCGCCCCGGTTGCCGCCGACGGCGTACACCTCCGTCACCTCGCGGCCGGTCACCCAGCGGATGATGTCGAAGTCGTGCACCGAGCAGTCGCGGAAGATGCCGCCGGAGGCGGCGATGTACGCGGCCGGTGGCGGCGCCGGGTCCAGCGTGGTCGAGCGGACCGTGTGCAGCGTGCCGAGCTCACCGCTCCGCACGGCCGCCCGGGCGTTGACGAACCCGGCGTCGAAACGGCGGTTGTAGCCGATCTGGATCGGCACGTCCCGGCCGGCGACGGCCTTGAGCACCTCCACACCCTCGGCCATGGTCCTGGCGACGGGCTTCTCGCAGAAGACGGGGACACCGGCCTCGACACCGGCCAGGATCAGCGCCGGGTGGGCGTCCGTGGCGGCCGCGATGACGATGCCGTCGACACCGGCGGCCAGCAGGGCCTCCGGCGAGTCCACGACATCGGCCCCGAACCGCTCGGCGGCGGCCTTGGCGGCGTCCGCGAACGGGTCGGTCAGGACGAGGGAGTCGACGGCGTCGAGTCCGGAGAGGGTCTCGGCGTGGAAGGCGCCGATGCGGCCGAGGCCGAGGATTCCGATACGCATGGGGTGGTGCTCCTAGAGGTAAACGGGGGGTGGGGCTGCGCCCTTGCTTTTGGGGGCGCGGGGCTGTTTTCGATGTGCGGCTCTGCCGCGTGGGCGCGATCAGCCACAACGGCGCCGCACACAACCGACGGCAGTGCGCGGCACATCCTCAGTCGAGTCCCCCCAACACGTTCTGGTCCCAGTCGATGACCGACCCGGTGACCACCCCGGACCGCTCCGACAGCAGGAACACAACAAAGTCGGCGATCTCGTCCGGCTGGCCGAGCTTGCCCATCGGCAGCTTCGCGGCGGCCTCCTCGCGCCAGTCGTCCCCCGCCCCGTGGAACGCCTTCTGCGTGGCGTCCTCGCCTTCCGTCGCGGTCCAGCCGATGTTCAGGCCGTTGATCCGGACCCGGTCCCACCGGTGTGCGTGCGCGGCGTTGCGGGTCAGGCCGATCAGCCCCGCCTTGGCGGCGACATAGGGCGCGAGGAACGGCTGCCCGCCGTGCGCCGACGACGTGATGATGTTGACGATCGTGCCGGGCGCCTCGCGCCCCACCATGTCCGCGACCGCCGCCTGCATCGCGAAGAACGGGCCCTTGAGGTTGATCCCGATGTGCTGGTCGAACAGCTCGGGCGTGGTGTCCAGCAGCGTTCCACGGGACGTCAGCCCGGCGGAGTTCACGAGGCAGTCGACCCGGCCGTACGTCTGGACGACCCGGGCCACGGCGTCCTTCGCCTGCTCGGCGTCCGACAGGTCGGCCCGGACGTACAGGGCCTTGCCGCCCGCGGCGGTCAGCTCCTCCACCAGCGCCTCGCCGGGCTCCGGGCGCCGCCCGGTGACGGCCACGACCGCCCCCTCGCGGACCGCGGCCCGCGCGATGGCCGCGCCGACCCCCTGACTGCCGCCGTTGACCAGGACGACCTTGTCGTCGAGAAGTCCCATCGAGTTCCTCAGCTCTCTCGCCGTTCGGCGCCGGACCGCAGCTCCGCTCGGAGCGCCTCCGGCGTCCATTCCTCGCGCAACGCGCGCCGCATCAGATCCGCCTGCGAGGGCGGGGCCAGGCCGTCGACCGGCGGATCGCTGTCGAGGTTGGTGGGGAAGGGGTAGCCCTCGGCGCTCGCCGCCACCACGTGCTCCAGCCAGCCCGGGTCGGCACCCTCGGCCTTCCGCTTGAGAAGGGCCGGGTACACCGCGTTGACCACCGCCTCCCGGTCCACCGTCTCCATGGCACGCCCGAACGCGGACGACACCTGCAGCAGGTTGGCCATGCGCCGGATGTCCGCCGAGCGGTTGGTTCCGGCCGCGTGGAAGAGGGCCGGGTTGAAGAACACGGCGTCGCCCTTGGCGAGGGGCAGCTGCACCTGGTGCGCGTCGAAGTACGCCCGGAACTCCGGCAGCCGCCAGGCGAGATAGCCCGGCTCGTACTTCTGCGAGTGCGGCAGGTACATCGTCGGCCCGGACTCCACGGGCATGTCGCAGTGCGCGACCGCCCCCTGGAGCGTCAGCACGGGGGAGAGGCGGTGCACCTGCGCCGGATAGGCGGCGGCGGCCTCGTTCGACAGGAAGCCCAGGTGGTAGTCGCGGTGCACGGTCTGCGCGGCACCGCCCGGGTTGACCACGTTGAGCTGGGAGGTCACCTGGTAGGCGGGGCCGAGCCAGGCGGTGGCCACCAGGGCCAGGATGTCGTTCGCGTAGTAGTCGGCGAACGCCTCCGGGTCGTGGAGGGCCGCCTTCTCCAGCGCGTTCCACACCCGGTCGTTCGCGCCGGGCTTGGCGAAGTGGTCACCGGCGGCCGCACCCGAGGCGCGCTGCTCGGCGATCAGTGCCTCGAACACGGCGGTGGCCCGGTCCACGACGTCCGGGTCGGGAAAGGCACCGCGGAAGACCACGATGCCGGGCCCGTCGGCGAGCGCCCGCACCAGCTCGGCCTGGACCACCCGGTCGCCTTCGAGCAGGCCGCAGTCGTAGACGAGCACGTTGCGCTCCACGGCGCGGGCGTGCGGATAGTCGGCGGGGTCGGTGGCCTGCTCGACCAGCGCGCGGAACGCGTCGAGATCGCAGTCCTGTTCGGACAGCCAGGCACGGTGGTGTACGGAAGTGAAGGACATCGTCGTCCCTTCGGGGTCACAGAGCGACGCAGCCCTGTCATTCTTGTCAGTACAAACCCCTCGAACAACCAGCAGCGAGCCATCAAAAACCCCTCAAGGAGCCGGCGTATGGGCCACCCGTTCCCGATCCGGGAGATCGCCCGTCAGGCGGGCCTGAGCGAGGCGACCGTCGACCGGGTGCTGAACGGCAGGGGAGGAGTGCGCGAGAGCACCGCCCGGGAGGTCCGCCAGGCCATCGCCGATCTCGACCGGCAGCGCACCCAGGTGCGGCTCGTCGGCCGCACGTTCATGGTCGACATCGTGATGCAGGCACCCGAGCGGTTCACCACGGCGATCCGCGCCGCCCTGGAGGCCGAGCTGCCCTCCCTGCGTCCGGCGGTGCTCCGCTCCCGCTTCCACTTCCGCGAGACCGGCCCGGCCGGGGAACTCGTACGGATACTGGACCGGATCGCCAGGCGCGGCTCGCAGGGCGTGATCCTCAAGGCCCCGGACGTCCCCGAGGTCACCGCCGCGGTCGGCCGGCTCGAAGCCGCCGGGGTCCCGGTCGTGACCCTGGTGACCGACCTGCCCGCCAGCGCCCGCCTCGCCTACGTCGGCATAGACGACCGGGCCGCGGGTGCGACGGCCGCGTACCTGATGGGCCAGTGGCTGGGGGAGCGCCCGGGTAACATCCTCACCAGCCTCAGCAGCGGCTTCTTCCGCAACGAGGAGGAGCGCGAGATGGGCTTCCGCAGCGCCATGCGCGCCCGGCACCCCGAGCGCACACTGGTCGAGATCGCCGAGGGGCAGGGGCTGGACGCCACCCAGTACGACCTCGTCCGGGCCGCTCTGGAACGCGACCCCGGCATCCGCGCGGTGTACTCGATCGGCGGCGGCAACATCGCCACGCTGCGCGCCTTCGACGACCTCGGCCGCGACTGCGCGGTGTTCGTCGCGCACGACCTCGACCACGACAACACCCGCCTGCTGCGCGAGCACCGGCTGTCCGCCGTGCTCCACCACGACCTGCGCCAGGACGTGCGCGAGGCCTGTCACACCGTGATGCGCGCCCACGACGCGCTGCCGCCTGCGGGGCCGACCCTGCCGTCGGCGATCCAGGTGGTGACGCCGTACAACATGCCCCCGCAGGCGGCCGTGTGATCCACGGGTGATGCCGGGCGTGGGGCCGGGAGGAGCCGCGTGCGGGCCCCTACCGTCGGGCGCATGTGGACCTCGCGCCCGGACGGCGGCCCCGAGCGGTTGGTGACCCTGGTCGACGGTGTGTTCGCCATCGCCATCACCCTGCTCGTCCTGGATCTCTCCGTGCCCCGGGAGCTCGACCCCGCCGCCTACCGCAGGGCCTTGGTCGAGCTGCTCCCGGACCTCGGGGCGTATGCGCTGAGCGTCGCTGTGCTGGGGAGTTTCTGGCGTGACCACCGGCGGATCTTCCAGGACGTCCGGCAGATCGACGGCCAGGTGATCGGCATCTCGATGGTCGGCCTCGGCGTCGCGGCCCTCGTGCCCTTCCCGACCCGGCTGCTCGCCGAGTACGGCACGCAGCCCGTGTCGGTGGCCGTCTACGCGGGTGCCGTCGCCGCGCTGGGCGCCTGCCACCTGGGGCTGGCCGCCCTGCTGGCCAAACGCCCCTGGCTGCGCCACGGCACGCCCTCCGAGGCGGCGACCGCCCTCTACCTCCTCGACAGCGCCGCGTCCGTGGTGGTCTTCCTCGCGACCGTCCCGCTGGCCATGGTCGCCGGCCCCAGGATCATGTGGATGTGGCTGGCCCTCGTGCCCGTGAAGGTCTACCTGGGCCGCAGGCTCACCGGCCCCGCCTGAGGGCGCGACTCATGCCCGCCCGGTGACCTCCGCCCAGTTCCCGCTCCGCGCCGACCGTGCCATCGCGTCCAGCGCGGCGGCGCTGTGCACGGCGTCCGTGAGCGTCGCTCCGTGCGGTGTGCCCTCGGCGACCGACCTGAGGAAGCGGTACGCCTCGATGACCTTCAGGTCGTCGTACCCCATGGCGTTCGCGGCACCGGGCTGGAACGCCGCGAACTCCCCGTGGCCCGGGCCGACATGGACCGTGGTGACGGACTGGTCCTGGTACGTCGTGCCGCGGCTGACGCCGAGCTCGTTCATGCGGCGGAAGTCCCAGAACACGGCGCCCTTGGTGCCGTGCACCTCGAAGCCGTAGTTGTTCTGCTCGCCGACCGAGACCCGGCAGGCCTCCAGGACGCCGCGCGCCCCGGAGGCGAAGCGCAGCAGACAGCTGACGTAGTCCTCGTTCTCGACGGGGCCGAGTTCGCCTCCGGCGGCGCGGCTGTGGCCCGCCGTGGCGCCGGTGGGGCGGGCCCGCTCCGGGAGGAAGATCGCCGTGTCGGCCGTCAGGGACGTGATGTCGCCGAGCAGATGGCGGGCCAGGTCCACGCCGTGCGACGCCAGGTCGCCGAGCACCCCGCTGCCGCCCCGCTCCCGCTCGTAGCGCCAGGTCAGCGCGCCCTCGGGGTGGGCCGCGTAGTCGCTGAGCAGCCGGACGCGGACATGGGTGACCGTGCCGATCTCCCCGGAGACGATCAGCTCGCGGGCCGCCTCGACGGCGGGCGCGTTGCGGTAGTTGAAGCCCACGGTGCCCTGCACACCGGCCTTGGCGACCGCGTCCGCGACCGCTCCGGCGTCCTCGGCGGTGAGACCCACCGGCTTCTCGATCCAGATGTGCTTGCCCGCCTCGGCCATGGCGACGCCGATCTCGCGGTGCAGGAAGTTCGGCGCGGTGATGCTGACCGCCCGCACCCGGGGGTCGGCGGCCACCTCGCGCCAGTCCCGCGTCGTCGAGGCGAAACCGAACTGCGCGGCGGCCTCCTCCGCCCGGCCCGGCACCTCCTCCGCGACCGTCACCAGCTCCGGGACGAGGGGCAGCCGCGGATAGTGGTGCCGCACACGCGCGTACGCCTGCGTGTGCACCCGCCCCATCCAGCCGAATCCGATGACGGCGACGCCGAGCGTGTCCACCATGAGAGCCCCTCTTTGGACCGTTCCAGAACCTGTCCAGGCCACCCTGAGCGGGGTTCGCCGACGCTGTCAACCCTTTGACAAGCCGTGCCGCCCCATGGAACGGTCCATCCCATGAGAGCGCCGACGATCCGGGACGTGGCCGAACGGGCCGGCGTCTCCAAGTCGCTGGTCTCCCTCGTGCTGCGTGGCTCCGACCAGGTGCGCCCCGAGAAGCGGGACGCCGTGCTCCGGGCCGCCCGGGAGCTCGGCTACCGGCCCAACGCCGCCGCCCGCAGCCTCAGTGAACAGCGCACCCGCACCGTCGGCGTCCTCCTGAACGACCTGCGCAACCCCTGGTTCGTGGACCTCCTCGACGGCCTGAACTCCCTGCTGCACGCAGGCGGCCTGCGCATGCTGCTGGCCGACGCCCGTCTCAACCGCCGCACCGGTCAGGACCCGGCCGATCCGCTGCTGGACCTGCGGGTCGACGGTCTGGTCGTGGTCGGCACGCTGCCCGACGCGGCGGCCCTCGGCCAGGTGGCCGAGCGCATCCCGGTCGTGCTGGCCGGCTCCCGCGAACCGGCCCCGCCGGGCGTCGACGTCGTGGCGGGCGACGACGAACGGGGCGCCCGGCTGGTCACCGAGCACCTGACCGGCCTCGGACACCGCCGTATCGCTCACATCGCGGGCTACGGAGCGGTGGGCGAGCTGCGCCGCCGGAGCTTCGAGGCGACGATGCGCCGGCACGGTCTCGCGGAGCAGGTCGTGGTCGAGCCGAGCGACATGACCGAGGAGGGCGGCTACCGCACCACCGTCCGGCTGCTCAGCCGCCCCGACCGGCCCACGGCCGTCTTCGCCGTCAACGACATCGCCGCCATCGGTGTGCTCTCGGCGGCCGAGGAGCTGGGGCTGCGCGTGCCGCGCGACCTGTCCGTCGTCGGCTACGACAACACGAGCATCGCCCGGCTGCGGCACGTATGGCTGACGACGGTCGACAACTCGAGCCATGAGGTCGGCCGTCGCGCGGCCCGCTGCCTCCTGGAACGCCTCAAGGGCGCCGGTGGAGCGGGCCGGGTCCAACTGGCCACGCCCAGCCTGGAGATCCGGGGATCCACGGCACCGGCGCCCTGATCGCGCACTCGCTCAGAGGTTGATCGCGTACGCCTTGCGCAGGGTCTCGTGCACCGTCCACGTCGTACGGTCGCCCTCGCGCAGGACGGCCATGTCGCCGGGCCCGACCTTGAGCGTCGGCCCGCCCTCGACCTCGATCGTCGCCGAGCCGCTGATCACGACGAACAGTTCGTCGGCCTCGGTGTCGGTGACCACGCCGGGCGTGATCTGCCAGACGCCCCGGACCTGACGGCCGTCCTCCGACTCCCAGACCACCTTCCCGGTCACCTCGGGCGTCCCGGAGACGATCTGCTCGGGCGCGAGGGGCTCGGGTTCGAGCTCGGCGTCGGGGATGTGGAGTACGAAGCTGTGCGTCATGCGGGCGACCCTAGCCCTGAGCGGCGGGGGAGCGACCTGGACACAGTGTGCGGTGTCGGCGGTGACCGGCGGACACTCCGTCGTCCCGGACGGCCGCGCCGCGGCCCCGGACGGCCGCCACCACCATCGGATGCCATGTCCGTCTCAACCCCTTTGCCCTGGTCGGGAGTTCCCGCCGATTGGCGTATTGTTTGCGGCATATGCCCGGGAGTTCAGATGCCCGGGGGCATGCGGCTGCGTGGGTGAAGGGGGAGCAGGACGTGGACGAGACGGGGAGACGACCAGCCCGGCGGGCCGGGCTGCCCGGAGGTGCCGTCACGGCACTCCTGGCCGTGGCGGCCTGCGCCGGCCACGCGACCAAGGCGGACCTCCCCTGGTGGGCCGTCCTCGCCGTCGCCGTCTCGGCGGTGGGTCTCGCCGGCTGGACCCGGCGCCCGGAGAGGCCGTCGGCACGGGCCGGGGGGCGGCTCCCCATGCGGTAGGGTTGACCTGCGCGATCACGCGGTTCACCCGCGCGATACGCAACGGGACGTGGCGCAGCTTGGTAGCGCACTTGACTGGGGGTCAAGGGGTCGCAGGTTCAAATCCTGTCGTCCCGACTCGTACGAGTCGCACATCAGGGCTGTTCTCGGAGGCCTCCGAGAACAGCCCTTCGGCATGTCCGTGTCCAGGTTCGACCGCGGCCGGGCCGGCCCCACCGTGACATGGGCCACCCGTGTGCATCTGCACCGTCTGTGTTTGCGTACGCGTCGGATGGAAAGTGGCTCTGTAGTCACCGGACGCGCAATCCGGTGGATGGTGACCGAAAGCCGGAAAGAGGAGGTCCGATGTCCTCGAAGCGACGTCGTAAGAAGAAGGCCCGCCGCAAGAACGGCGCGAACCACGGCAGCCGTCCGCAGTCCTGACAGGGCCCTGCGGGCGCGCCGACGCAAACGGGTGAGTGGCAGCCGCCACTCACCCGTTTGCGTTCGCGGGCTCATGCGATACCGGCGCTGTCCCGGCGGCCTGTCGATGATCCGGCAGGTGCCCCCTGCCGCCGCAGCTCGCTCCCCGGCCTGCGGGAGCCGGTGGTCCCGGCAACATGGCGTGGTCGAGGACGTCACCCACCCCCATGGGCGACGTCCTCGACCGCTCCCCCGGTGCCGGACTGTGGTTCAGGTGTCCGCGCGGCGGCTGGGTGCCGTCACCAGCACATCACCGCCGTCTCGCCGCTGCCCCATGCGGAGTAGAGGCGTACGCGGACGACGTAGCGGCGGCCCTTGACGAGCCGGGCGCCGATCGTGGCGTTCTGCTCGGTTCCCCCGTCGTCCCGGCCGGCGACGTAGCGGGGCCGGCCGTCCCGCTCCTCGAAGAGCACTACGACGGCATCGCAGTCGCCGAAGGTGCCCAGCGCGTACGTGCGGGTCTCCGGCGGGTCGATCACGAAGTCCGCCTGTTCGCCCGGGGCGAGTGCGAGCGGCGCCGAGCGGAACGGCACCAGCGCGGGCGAGCCCTGCGGATGCGCCGGCGGATACCAGCGCAGCACCGACTCCTTGTCGGCGGCCGACAGGGTGCCGGGCGGCTCGAGGCCCCCGCGATACTGCTCCGGCTCCAGGATCAGCCCCGGCGCGAACGGGAACTCCATGATCGACTGCGGGTCCCAGAAGGAGCCGTTGGCCTCGTCCGGGCCGAGCTTGCGCAGGATGTTGTAGTGGGTCTGCTCCCGGCTCCAGTGGTGGGGCGGGCCCGCCAGTTCGGCGTAGACGGCCTCGTCGTCCCAGTGGATGCCGGCGAACGGGCTCTGGTGCTCGTGCAGCATGCCGAGCGCGTGCCCGATCTGGTGCAGGGCCGTCGCGCGCTCCCCGGGCGCGGTCAGGTCCCAGCCGAAGTTCATGGTGCGTTCCTGCCGCCCGGCGAGCAGCGCGTCCCGGCCCACCGACGACCAGGAGCCGTCGCCGGCCTGGAACCCGATGCGCAGTTCGGCCTCCGAACGGTCGTCGACCTCGGTGAAGGCGATCCCGATGCCGAGGTCCTGCCACTCCCGGAAGCACGACCGCACCACGTCGCGCTGCTCCTCGGCACCGGCCCACGACACCCGCCGCGTCATCCCCCTCCCCGGCACGGGGATGACGGACGCGTCGGTGTCACCGTCGAAGAACCAGTAGTGCAGAACGGTGCCGTTGACCCACTTCCGCCGCCCGGCCGCGAGCGCGCTCAGCCGCTCGGCCGCCGGCCCCGGTGCGAGGGCGGGCGCCGGCGCCTGAGCCAGCGAGCAGTAGCGTGCGGTCATGGGCCACAGCCTGCCCTGCGGCCCGCCCCGGGCACCTGAGTCGGGGGCTACTCAAGTCGCCCTGTATCAAAGGTGAGTAGCCGCGCTCATGTCTGTGTGATGACTTACGAGAGGGACGCGACGACGCTGGAGCTGCCCTGGCCGTTCGCCGGGCGAGAGGACGAACTGGAGCTCGTCCGGCGGTCGTTGACCGGCGCACGGCGCGGCATCGTGGTGACGGGTCCTGCGGGCTGCGGCAAGACCCGGCTGGCCGCCGAGGCGGTCCGCGGCACCGACTGCGCGCGGGCGGCCGGTGCGCCCGAGAGCCGGGCCGTCCCCTTCGCGGCGTTCGCCCATCTGCTGCCGGAGTCGGTCACGTTGCACCGCGCCGTCCGCCTGCTGTCCGGTGTCCGCACACTGCTGGTGGACGACGCGCACCTGCTCGACGACGCCTCCGCCGCCCTCGTCCACCAACTCGCCGTGCACGGGCGGACCCGGCTGCTGGTCGTCGCCACGGACGGCACCCCGGTGCCCGGCGCGATCTCCCGGCTGTGGACCGGCGAACTCCTGCCGCAGCTCGCGCTGGACCCGCTGTCCGACGAGGAGACCGGCCGGCTGCTCACCGCCGGTGCCGGCCCGCTCGACGCGCTCACCATGAACCGGCTGCGCCGCCTGAGCCGGGGCGACCTGCGGCTGCTGCGCGACCTGCTGGGGGCGGTGCGCGGGCTGCTGACCCCCGTCCCGGACACCGATGAGCGGGCCTGGCGGGGCCCGGTCCCGCTGACCACGGCCGTCCGTGAACGCGCCGCCCCGGCCCTCGGCCGGACCTGCCCGCTCGAACGCGAGACCCTGGACCGCCTCGCCTTCGCCGAGCCCCTGCCCCCGCACCTGGACGACCTGGATCTCGGCGCCCTCGAAGTGCTGGAGTCCGACGGCCTGATCGAGGTCGACGACCACGCTGCCGTCCGTCTCGCCCACCCCCTGTACGGGCCGGTGCTCCGGGCCGCGGCGGGCCGGCTGCGGGCCCGCCGCATGGCCCGGGCGGCTGATGTGTACACCGCCGCCCTCGACGCCGAGTCGGCCGCCCTGGACCGCCGGATCTCCCGGGCCGACGTACGGGAGGTGGCCACGCCGGTGGGGGAGTGGCTGGTCGCCGAGGGCGGTGCGCTGCCGGGCGGGTACGCGGCCGTGCGCGCCAGGTTCTCGTGGCTGCGCGGGGAGGTGCGGGAGGCTGCGGCCTGGGCGCGGGAAGGCCTGCGGAGCGAGCCGGGCGACGCGTCCTGCCGGGCCGAACTCGACCGCGCGTCGGCGGCGGTGGACAGCCCGGGCGACCTGGACCCGAACCTGGAGGATCTCACCGACCCCTACGACGCCGTGCGCCTCGGCGCCCCCGAGAAGGTCATCGACCGGCTCGACGGAGTCTTCGCCCGCCATGCCGACGCGCTCACCCGCGCCGACGGCCCGGACCTGGACGAGGTGGCCGGGGAACTGGAGCGGCGGGGCTTCCTGCTGTTCGCCGCCGAGGCGTACGCCCAGGCCGTGGGCGTCCACCGCGACCCGCGCGCCGCCCGGCACTCCCGCACCCGGGCCGTCGCCCTGGCCCGGCGCTGCCAGGGCGCCCGCACGCCCGCGCTGTCCGGGCTGGTCCTCGGCGAACTCACCGCCCGGCAGCGGCAGATCGTCACCCTGGCCGCGACCGGCCTCACCAACCGGCAGATCGCCGAGCGCCTCACGCTGTCCGTCCGCACCGTCGGGAACCACCTGTACAGCGCCTACGCCCGCCTCGGCGCGAGCGACCGCGGCGCCCTGCCGTGCCTGCACCGCACACCGGAGGCGCAACCGGCCTGAGGAGGCTCAGGACCGGCGGCCTGAGCCGCCCCGGAGACGGGCGGCCTGAGCCGCCCCAGGACCGGCGGCCTGACCCGAACAGGGGACGGGTCAGGCCGCCACACGGGGGGCGTGAACAGCGGGAACGGGGCGGGCCGCCGCCGTGGTATGGGAGCGCAGTCGGGCCCCCGAAGGGTCTGGACGGGGCCGAGTACGGGACCCGGGTCAGCCCCCCGACGGGTCCGGACGGGGGCCCGACCCCGAACGAGACCCGGGGCAGGCCGCCCTGAGTACGGGAACCGGGTCAGGCCCGCGACGGGCCTGGACGGGGGCCGGCCCCCGAACGAGACCCGGGGCAGGCCGCCCTGAGTACCGGAACCGGGTCAGGCCCCCGACGGGTCGGGCCCGGGCGAGGCTCTCGAACAAGACCCAGGGCAGGCCGCCCCGAGCACTGCACCCGGGTCAGCCCCCGACAGGTCGGGCCGACGCCGCCCCCCACCACAACCCGCCTCAAGCCGCCCCGAACGCCGAGAACGCCCAACCTGTCGCCTGGTGGAGCGTGTCGCCCGGGAGGGCGGCTCGGGCGTCGCGCAGGGCCTCCGCCAGGGACAGGCCGGCGTCGAGGCCCTTGTGCAGCGCGAGCATCAGCGGCACCACCGCGGCGTCGTTCACGGGCGCGCTGCACGCCACCACCCCGGCCGTGCCGAGCGGCAGCAACGCCGTGACCAGGCCCAGCAGTTCGTCGGCGCCGACGGAGGCGAGGCGGGCGGTGTCGCAGCAGGACAGGATGATCCGGTACGGGCTGCGGTCCAGCCGTTCGAAGTCGTGCACGACGATCGGCCCGTCGGCCATCCGCAGGGACGAGAACAGCGGACTGTCCGCGCGGAACGTGCCGTGCGCGGCGATGTGCGCCAGTGCCGCCCCGTCCAGCTCCTCCAGTACCCGCGGCACCCGCGCCTCGTCCCCCTCCAGGACCGTCGCACAGCCGTACCGGCCGGCCAGCTCGGGCACCTCGGCCCCGCCGGTCGCCAGGCCCGGGCCGCGCACCAGCACATGGCAGCCCTCCGGCGGCGGCGCGGTCTCCCGGGCCCGCAGCCAACTGCCCGCCGACGGCGACACGCTGAGCACCCGTTCCCGCAGCGACGGCAGCAGCGCCCACGGCACCCGGTGCAGCCGCCCCGGCGGCACGATCACCACCGGACCCCCGCCCAACTGCGCCGCGGCCGGGCCGAGGAGCAGCTCCTCCAGCCGCCGCCCCGCCGCCTCCACCACCGGAAGCCGGGCCTCCGCCCCCGGGTGGGCCAGCCGCCGCAGCCCCGCCTGCACGTGCTCGGCCTCGGTCTCGGCCTCGGCGAGCAGCCCGGCCTCGAACCTGCGCACCCGCCCCCGCCCGCACAGCAGGACCTGCACCCGCCCGCCGAGGACGGCCAGCTCCACCAGCAGGACCTCGTCACCCAGCCGCTCCAGCAGCCGGCGGACGTCGAACCGGTCGCCGTCCCCGGGCGCCTCGCCCCTCATGTGCAGCGTGCGGGAGCGGATCTCGCGCTCCAGACGCCGCTGTTCGCGCTCCAGCGCCGGAACCGGCCGGCCCTCCATCCGCGCGGCCTCCGCACGCGAGGCGATCTCCCGGAAGGCCGTCATGCCGCTGAGCAGCTCCGGGTCGGCGGGCGGCCGGGTCGGCGGTGTGGACAGCACGGTCGCCCGCCAGCGCTCGCTCCACACCAGCAGCCGCCGAGGCCCGCCGGAGACCAGACTGGCCCGCTGCGCCAAGGCGGCCAGCTCCGCGCCCTGTTCGGTGGCACGGGCCCGCAACTCGGAGGCGCCCAGCGTCATCCGGTGGTCGTCGAGGACGTCCAGGCCCCGCCGGCAGGCCTCCAGCACGCCCCGGGCCGACCCGGCGGCCTGCGCCCGCAGCGCCTGCGCCGCCCAGCCCGTCATCCGCGCCAGGGGCGGACCACTGCGCCGGCTGCGCGCGGCCACGGCCAAGTGCCGCTCCGCGTCCGCCGTCCAGCCCAGGTCCAGCGCGATCCGGCCCGCGAGCAGCGAGGCCTCCGGCGCGGCCGGGGAGCCGAAGGACGCCAGCCTCCCGGCCACCGCGGCGGCGTCGGCGACCAGCCGCCCCGAGCCGCGCCCGGCCGCGTGCCGGGCCTCGATCAGCACCAGCCGGGCGTGCGTCTCCCACCAGGTGCGCCGCTGCCCGGCGAACAGCCGTACCGCGAGGGCCGCGCGGGCGATCGCCGTGTGCGGATCGCCCGCCGGCCGGGCGGCCCGCGCGGCGGCCAGCAGCAGTTCCGCCTTGCGGGTGGACTGCCCGCCGATCCCGTCCAGCTTGCCGATCGCCGTGTCCGCCTCGGCCAGCGCCTCCGGTGCCAGACCCGCCGCCATCAGCACCTCGCAGCGCCGGATGTTCAGCATGAACGTCGGCGTGCCGAGCCGGGCGTACCGCTCCTCCGCCTCGTCCAGCAGCCGCAGCGCCGCCGGTACGTCCCCCGACCGGAACGCGGCCAGGCCCCGGCTCTCCACCGCGTCGGCCTTGTCGTGCTCCTGGCCGGTGGTGTCCCACAGTGCCTCGGCCGCCGTGAAGTCCGCCTCCGCCCGCTCCACCGCGCCCAGCGCCAGATGCACGGTGGCCCGCAGGGTCAGCGCCCGCGCCGTCCAGATCACGTCGTCCGCCTGCCGCAGCACCGGCACCGCCCGGCGCACGTCCTCCAGCGCCTCCCGATGGTGACCGAGCACCCACCACACATACGCCCGCCGGTACAGCACCCGGGCCCTGGTGTGCCCCGCGCCCCGCGCGACACCCCGCTCGAAGGCCGCCAGGCCCTCCCGGGTGCGGCCCGCGTGCACCAGTGCCACGCCCAGCGTGGCCAGGACGTCCGCCTCGCGGTCGGCCGAGTCGGCGCGCGCCGCGTACTCCCGGGCCCGCCGCAGGTGGTGCAGCGCGAGCCGCATGTCGCCGAAGTCCCGCTGCCAGATGCCGATCACCTGGTGAGCGACCGAGGCGTCCAGCGGGGCGGGGTCGGCGTCGAGCAGCGCCCGGGCCCTCGCGAGCGCCTCGCCCGGGTCGGCGAACACCATCGGCAGCAGTTCCGTCACCGAGTCGCTTCCCGCTGTCACTTCTCGGATGGTAGTGGTCCCGGAGCGCACCACACAGGTTTCGAGCTGTATCAAAGGGCGACGAGGCGGCTCATGTTGACGACCGCTCAGCGGAACCGGCCGACGCCGTCGCACCAACGGGAGGACCCGCATGGCACCTCAGCGATTCCACGAGCAGTTCGACCACATCCAGCGCTCGATGCCGGACGTCCCCCTGGCGATGGGCCCGGACGACTCGGCGGAGTTCATGTACGAGAAGGGTGTGGTCCTCGTCCGCGACGGCGAGGAGGCGCGGATCGTCGAGGACACGGTACGGGCGCACTTCACGGCCGCCCCCGACCTCGACCAGGAGCAGATCCGCCGCGCGGGCCCGCAGACCAACCGCAGTGGCATCACCCGCATCCGCGTCGGTGACCCCGGCGAGGGCGCCCGGGACAGCGACCGGGCCGTCGCCCATGCCCTGCGCTCCGTACGGGAGCAGGAGTCCCGGGCCGGGCGCCGGATGGTCGCCCGCAACCACGTGGTGCACATCGCGGTCAACGCCTGTCCCGGCGACGAACCGGTCCCCGTCCCGCTCAGCGAGCCCCCCAACCCGGCCGCCGCCGCCACGCCCCACGACCCGGACACCGCCGTCGGCGTCCTCGTCGTCGACACCGGCCTCATGCACGACCACCGCTCCTGCGGCCTGCTGGCCCACACCGGCGGCGACGCCCAGGTGCGGGAGTGCGACGACCAGGGGATCCTCCAGCAGTACGTCGGCCACGGCACGTTCATCGCCGGGCTCGTCGCCGCCGTCGCGCCCAACACCGACATCACCGTCCGCGGCACCCTCAACGACGCCGGCGCCGTCCTGGAGTCGGAGTTCGGCGAGAAGCTCTTCGAGGCCGTCGACGCCGGAGGCTGGCCCGACGTCCTCAGCCTCTCCGCCGGCACCTCCAACGGCCGCAGCGACGGTCTGCTCGGCGTCGAGAACTTCATGCGGGAACTGCGCGAGCAGCGCACCCTGCTGGTCGCCGCCGCCGGCAACAACGCCAGCGCCGCGCCGTTCTGGCCCGCCGCCTACGCCGATCTGCCCGGCTGGGAGGACTCCGTGCTGTCGGTCGGCGCCCTGCGCAGCGACGGCGAGTTCGGCGCCTGCTTCACCAACCACGGCCCCTGGGTGAAGGTCTACGCCCCCGGGGAGCGCCTCACCAGCGCCCTCACCGGCTTCGACTCGCCCGTCCCGTACGTGTACCAGCACTCCACGTACGACGCCTGCCGCTACGGCTTCTCCTACGGCTGCACCTGCCAGCACCCCCGCCACAGCGGCGTGCTGAGCGACGAGGGCAACGCCGCCAAGCCGGACCAGGTGATGTTCGAGGGCTACGCGCAGTGGAGCGGCACCTCCTTCGCCACCCCCGTGACGGCCGGCCTGGTCGCCGCCCACATGACGGCGCACAAGGAGACCGACCCGCGCACGGCCCGGCGCCAACTACTCGCCTCCGAGGTGGAGTTCGCGGAGGTGCGCGGCGCGCACGTCCCGGCGCTGCGTCCGCCCACCTGGCGCCCGGTCCCCGTCGTGCGCCTCGGCCCCGGGCTGTGAGGACCGGAGCCGCCCCCTCCACGGCGTACGATGACGTGCCGTATTCGAGGGGTGGGGCTGCCGTGGACCGTACTGATGCCGGAGCGCTCGTCCAGGCGGCCGCCGAGGGTGACGCGGGGGCCTGGAAGGCGCTCGTGGAGGGGCTGAGCCCGCTGGTGTGGTCCGTCGTCCGGGCCCACCGGCTCTCCGACGCCGACGCCCACGAGGTGTACCAGACCGCCTGGTTCCGCTTCGCCCAGCACCTGGGCCGGATCCGTGAGCCGGGCAAGGCGGGCGCGTGGCTGGCCAGCACGGCCCGCAACGAGTGTCTCAAGGTCATCAGGAACTCCCAGCGGCTGACCCTGACGGACGATCCGCGGCTGCTGGACCGGGTCAGCGAGGACGGCACCCCGGAACAGTCGCTGCTCGACTCGGAGGAGGCCGCCGCGCAGAGCGAACGCGTACGGCGGCTGTGGCAGGAGTTCGAGGAACTGGGCGAGCGGTGCAGGCAGTTGCTGCGCGTGCTGATGGCCACGCCGCCGCCCAGCTACCAGGACGTGTCCGCCGCGCTGGGAATCGCGGTGGGCAGCATCGGGCCACTGCGCCAGCGCTGTCTGCGGCGCCTGCGGGCCCGGCTCGAGGCGCGGGGGGCGATGTGAGCGACATGGACGACGGCGACATGAACCACGGCGACGTAAACCATGGCGACGTAGACCACGGCGACACGTACGAGGGCGGCATGAACGGGGATCCGGGCGACGGCCCGGACGCCGACGGCCTGTCGGGCGAAGAGGACTGGACCGGCGAGGAGTTCGACGCGGGGTTGCTGGAGGAGGAGCTGCGGCAGGCCGCCGCCGTCCTCGACCCGGTGCCGGCGGAGCTCCAGCAGCTCGCGGTCGACGCCTACGCGCTGCACGACCTGGACGCGCGTGTGGCCGAGCTGACCTTCGACTCGCTGGTCGACGCCCTCCCGGTCCGGGGCGTCACCGACGTGCCCCGGATGCTGACCTTCCGGGCGGGCGAGGTGACCGTCGACGTCGAGGTGACCGCACGGGGGCTGATGGGGCAGGTGCTGCCGCCCCAGCCGGCCCGGATCGAGGTCCTCGGCGGACCGCGTCCCGGCTCCCCGCTCACGGCCGACGACCTGGGCCGCTTCACCGGCGACGTGCCCCTGTCCGGCCCGTTCGCCCTCCGGTTGCGGACAGGCGAGGACGTGGTGGTCACGGAGTGGCTTCGGGCCTAGCCACCGGGCCGGGGGGAGCCACCGGGCCGGGGTGTGGAACCGGGCCGGGGTCCGGCCATCAGGCCGGGCCCCGGATCACCGGCCGGACGGCTCAGCGGGGGACACGGCGTCGACCAGCCCGGCCAGTGCTCCGCCGAGCCGCTCCAGGCCGGGCCCGGCGGGGCCGCCAGGCTCGGTCATGTAGGTGTCCCGGCGGATCTCGACCATGAGCGCGCTCACCTCGGGCCGCTTCCCGTAGAACTCCAGGGGGACGTAGGTCCCGCTGAACGGCGTGTCGAGCTCCGTCTCCCCGAAGCTCTCCCCGAACGCCTCCCGGGCCGCGTCCAGCAGTGCGGGCGGCGTGTGGAAGGAGTCGGTGCCGAGACAGACCGCCGGGCGGGGCCCCTCCCCGTGCAGCTCGTAGGGCAGCCTCCGGCTCGGGTAGGAGTGCACGTCGATGATCACGGCCCGCCCGGTGGCTTCCAGCCGGTCCGCCACCGCCTCGGTCATCGCCCGCGCGTAGGGCAGGAAGTACCGCTGGACGAGCGGCCCGGCCTCGACGCCCTCGGAGCGCAGCGCGTCACCGTGCGTGGTCCGCGTGTACACCGCCCCCATGCCGACGGCGAGCATCTCCTCACGCTCGTCCGGGAACCGCTCCGGGTCGACGACCAGGCGCGACAGCCGGTTGACGAACCGCCACGGCGTGACGCCGGCCAGCCCGGCCGCGACCTCGGCGATCCGGTCCGTGTGCGCGTCCGTGATGTGGTCCAGCTCCCGTGCCAGTTCCCCGTCGCCGAGCGCGATGCCCGCGCGCACGCTCCGCGGTATCTCCCGCGCGGCGTGCGGCACATGGAGGATCACCGGGGAATGCCCGGCCCCGGGCAGCAGCTCGAAGGGCGGCGGGGCGTCGGTCACGAGGCGGCTCCAGGGGGGTTGTCAGTGGTGTCCGGCAGGATCAAGGTGCCACATCGACCGACCATCCAGGCCGAGGACGCCATGCCGATCAGCAACCAGCAGGTGAGCACCCACCCGTTCCTCCGGGGGCTGTACGACGACGGCTACTACCCGGACCACGTGGTGGACCGCGGCCGCGCGATCCTGCTCGCCCTGTGCGAGCGCATCGAGCGGGAGCGCCCCGCCGGCCTCGCCGCGCTGTACGCGCTGACACAGGCGGCCACGGAGGAGTTCAACGACCTGGAGGCCGCGTTCGAGGCGGCCGGCAGTGAGATCGAGACGGTGGCCCGGGAGGAGATAGCCGGGGAGTTCGGCTTCGTCGCGCGCGCGTACGGCTTCCCGGAGGCGGACGTGGAGGAGCTGATCGCCACGCGGGAGTGGTGAGGGCCGGGGGAGGGGCGCACACGGCTCCGCCCCGGCCGGGCGCTGTGCCGGCCGGGGCGGAGTCAGTGGGCCGAAGCGGCCCGGGGCGTCAGCTCAGGGACGCCAGGGCCTCGTTCCACGTGGTGGACGGGCGCATGACCTGCGCGGCCTTCGCCGGGTCGGGCTGGTAGTAGCCGCCGATGTCGACCGGCTTGCCCTGGACGGCGATCAGCTCGTCGACGATCTTCTGCTCGTTGGCCGTGAGCGTCTCGGCGAGCGGGGCGAAGGCCTTCGCCAGGTCCGCGTCGTCGGTCTGCCCGGCCAGCTCCTGCGCCCAGTACAGGGACAGGTAGAAGTGGCTGCCGCGGTTGTCGATGCCGCCGACGCGCCGGGTGGGGGACTTGTCCTCGTTGAGGAAGGTCGCCGTGGCGCGGTCGAGGGTGTCGGCCAGGACCTGGGCGCGGGCGTTGCCCTCCACCTTCGCGAGCTGCTCGAAGGACGGCACCAGGGCGAAGAACTCACCCAGGGAGTCCCAGCGCAGGTAGTTCTCCTTGACCAGCTGCTGCACGTGCTTCGGCGCCGAGCCGCCCGCACCCGTCTCGAACAGGCCGCCGCCCGCCATCAGCGGGACGACCGACAGCATCTTGGCGCTGGTGCCCAGCTCCAGGATCGGGAACAGGTCGGTCAGGTAGTCGCGCAGCACGTTGCCCGTGACCGAGATCGTGTTCTCGCCGCGGCGGATGCGCTCCACCGACAGCTTCGTCGCCTCGACCGGGTTGAGGATCCGGATGTCCAGGCCCTCGGTGTCGTGCTCGGCGAGGTAGGTGTTGACCTTGGCGATCAGGTTGGCGTCGTGCGCGCGGGTCTCGTCCAGCCAGAACACCGCCGGGTCGCCGGTGGCGCGGGCGCGGGTGACGGCCAGCTTCACCCAGTCCTTGATCGGCGCGTCCTTGGTCTGGCAGGCGCGGAAGATGTCACCGGCCGAGACCGTCTGCTCGAGGAGGGCGGTGCCGTTGGCGTCGACCAGGCGCACCGTGCCCGTGGTGGCGATCTCGAAGGTCTTGTCGTGGCTGCCGTACTCCTCGGCCTTCTGCGCCATGAGGCCGACGTTCGGCACCGAGCCCATGGTCGACGGGTCGAAGGCGCCGTTGGCCCGGCAGTCCTCGATCACGGCCTGGTAGACGCCCGCGTAGGAGGAGTCCGGGATGACCGCGAGGGCGTCGTGCTCCTGCCCGTCCGGGCCCCACATGTGGCCGGAGGTGCGGATCATGGCCGGCATGGAGGCGTCGATGATGACGTCGGAGGGCACGTGCAGGTTGGTGATGCCCTTGTCGGAGTCGACCATCGCCAGCTCCGGGCCCTCGGCGAGCTCGGCGTCGAAGGAGGCCTTGATCTCGGCGCCCTCCGGCAGGGAGTCCAGGCCCTTCCAGATGCCGCCCAGACCGTCGTTCGGGGTGAGGCCGGCCGCGGCGAGCTTGTCGCCGTACTGCGCGAACGTCTTCGGGAAGAAGGCGCGCACCACGTGGCCGAAGACGATCGGGTCGGAGACCTTCATCATCGTGGCCTTCAGGTGCACCGAGAACAGCACGCCCTGGGCCTTGGCCTCGGCGACCTGCGCGGTCAGGAACTCGCGCAGCGCGGCGACGCGCATCACGGAGGCGTCGACGACCTCACCGGCGAGCACGGGTACCGACTCGCGCAGCACCGTGGTGGTGCCGTCGTCGCCGACCAGCTCGATGCGCAGCGCGCCGTCCTCGGCGATCACGACGGACTTCTCGGTGGAGCGGAAGTCGTTCTGGCCCATGGTCGCCACGTTGGTCTTGGACTCGGGGGTCCAGGCGCCCATGCGGTGCGGGTGGGACTTGGCGTAGTTCTTGACCGAGGCCGGGGCGCGCCGGTCGGAGTTGCCCTCACGCAGGACCGGGTTCACCGCCGAGCCCTTGACCTTGTCGTAGCGGGCGCGGATCTCGCGCTCCTCGTCGGTCTTCGGGTCGTCCGGGTAGTCCGGCAGCGCGTAGCCCTGCTCCTGCAGCTCGGCGACGGCGGCCTTGAGCTGCGGGATGGACGCCGAGATGTTCGGCAGCTTGATGATGTTGGCGGCGGGCGTCTTGGCCAGCTCACCGAGCTCCGCGAGGGCGTCCGGGATGCGCTGGTCCTCGGTCAGGTACTCCGGGAACACGGCGATGATGCGTCCGGCCAGCGAGATGTCGCGGGTCTCCACGGCGACACCCGCCTGCGACGCGTACGCCCGGACCACCGGCAGGAAGGAATACGTCGCCAGGGCGGGGGCCTCGTCAGTGTGCGTATAGATGATGGTCGAGTCAGTCACCGGGTGCTCCGCTCCACGTCTGCAACATTGCTCGACATCAAGATATCTCGTGGCCGACCTCGTCTCGACAGGGGTCCGCGACCAGTTTCGTGCAACCGATCGCCCCGCTCCCGTGTCTGGGAGAGAGATCACTCACTCCAAGCCACGGCCGGACCTGACCACCCGGCCGTCCGAGCGAAAGCGGACCATGAGATATCGCACCAGAGTGACGGCCCCCGCGGTTGCCCTTCTCGGCACGGCGGCGGCGCTGACCACGGGGATCCCGGCCCAGGCGGCCGGCCGGACCGGCGCCACGCCGGGCGCCGAGACCCTCGGCGACCCCGTCTACCCCTCCCTCGGCAATGACGGATACCGCGTCTCGGCCTACCACCTCGACCTCGCCTACGACGCCACGACCAGGCTCGTCGAGGCCACCGCGACGCTGACCGTCCGCACCACCCAGGCCCTGAGCCGCCTCTCCCTGGACGCGCGCGGCCTGGACATACGCTCCGTCCGGGTCGACGGCCGCGCGGCCGCCTTCGAGCAGGTGGCCGAGAAGCTGCGCATCACCCCCGCCCGTCCCCTCGCGGCGAAGGCCCGGGCCACGGTGTGCGTGGCCTACGGCGCCGACCCGCGCCGGACCCCGCCGCCCGCCGGCGGCTGGGTGGCCACCCCGGACGGGTTCGCGGTGTGCTGCCAGCCCGACCTGGCACACACCGTCTTCCCCTGCAACGACCACCCCTCCGACAAGGCCGACTTCACCTTCCGCCTCACCGTGCCTACCGGGCTGCGGGGCGTCGCCAGCGGCCGGCTCCAGCGCACCGAGCAGCTGTCCGGCGGCCGGACCGCGTACACGTACCGCTCCCGCTCGCCGATCGCCACCGAGGTGGTGCAGATCACCGTCGGCGACTATGTGATCAAGGACCGGCAGGGCCCGCACGGGCTGCCGCTGCGGGATGTCGTCCCCGTCGCCCGGGCCACCGCGCTGGAGCCGGCCCTGGCGCTCACCCCGGCGCTGGTGTCGTGGGTCGAGCAGCGGCTCGGCGCGTACCCCTTCGAGACGTACGGCCTGCTGCCCTGCAACAACGACGCCTCGGACGCCTTCGACTTCACGGGCCTGGAGACCCAGACCCTCACGATCTACAAGCCGAACTACCTCCTCCAGGAGGAGAGCAAGATCGGCTCGCACATGATGCACGAGCTGGTCCACTCCTACTTCGGCAACAGCGTCACCCCCGCCACCTGGGCCGACCTGTGGCTGAACGAGGGCCACGCCGACTTCTACGGCCTGCTGTACCGCTACGAGCGCGGCTGGGCCGATTCGCTGGGCATGACCACGCTGGAAGCCCGTATGAAGCACACCTACGCCCAGGGCGACCAGTGGCGCCGCGACTCCGGGCCGGTGGCGGCGCCCAGCGCGGCCAACCTGTTCGACAGCCAGCGCTATCTGGGCGGCGTGCTCGTGCTGTACGCGCTGCGGCAGCAGGTCGGCGAGGAGGCCTTCACGGCCCTGGAGCGCGCGTTCCTGGAGCGCCACCGCGACTCCACCGCCTCGACGCAGGACTTCATCGCCGTCGCCTCGGAGGTCTCCGGCCAGGACCTCGGCGGTTTCCTGCGGGACTGGCTGTACGGCACGAAGACGCCGCGGATGCCGGGGCACGCGGACTGGACCGTGACGCCGGTCAAGGCGTCCCTGTCGGCGCCGCGCGACCGCAGGGACGGCCACCACCACGACAACTCCGCGACGCTGTAACGAACCGGGGGCGCCTCGGCCGGGCCCGCGTGCCTCGGCCGAGGTGCCCCTCGGACGCCCTGGCGCGCCTCAGTCGAACCGGGCGGTGCTCAGCCCGCCCGGCTCGATCTCGCCGGTCCGCTGCTGCGGGATGACGACCCCGCCCTGCTGGAGCGCCACCGTGCGCGCCGGGGCGGGGATGCGGATGCCCTCCGCGCGGTAGCGCTTGTGCAGGCGCTTGATGAACTCGTGCTTGATCCGGTACTGGTCGCTGAACTCGCCGACGCCCAGGATGACAGTGAAGCCGATGCGCGAGTCGCCGAAGGTGTGGAACCGGATGATGGGCTCGTGGTCCGGCACGGCGCCGTCGACCTCGGTCATCGTCTCGGCGATGACCTCGTTGGTCACCCGCTCCACGTGGTCGAGGTCGCTGTCGTAGGCCACCCCGACCTGGACCAGGATGGTCAGCTGCTCCTCGGGGCGCATGAAGTTGGTCATGTTCGCCTGCGCGAGCTGACCGTTGGGGAGCACGATGAGGTTGTTGGACAGATTGCGGATCGTCGTCTGCCGCCAGTTGATGTCCTCGACGTAGCCCTCCTCACCGCTGCTGAGCTTGATGTAGTCACCGGGCTGGACGGTCTTGGAGGCGAGGATGTGGATGCCCGCGAAGAGGTTGGCGAGGGTGTCCTGAAGCGCCAGCGCGACCGCCAGACCGCCGACGCCGAGGGCGGTGAGCAGCGGGGCTATGGAGATGCCCAAGGTCTGGAGGACCACCAGGAAGCCGATCGCCAGGACCAGGATCCGGGTGATGTTGACGAAGATCGTGGCCGACCCGGCGACCCCGGAGCGGGACTGCGTGACCGTGCGCACCAGCCCGGTCACCACCCGGGCCGCCGACACCGTCGCGACGAAGATGAGCAGCACGGTGAGCACCTGGTTGGTCGTGTGCTGCACCGTGCGGGTCAGCGGCAGCACCGCCGCCGCGCCCGCCGCGCCGCCCACGACCGCGGCCCAGGGCACCACGGCCCGCAGCGCGTGCACGATGACGTCGTCGCCGGTCCAGCGGGTGCGATCGGCGTGCCTGCCCAGCCAGCGCAGCAGCATGCGCAGCGCGAACGCCGCCAGCAGGCCCGAGGCCAGGGCGATGCCGGCGAACAGCAGATCGTCCACGGTCAGTGCCCGGTTCACCGGTCACCTCCCGGGCGGGGAGCTGCCGCGAACGCCGTCATCGGCGGCCGGATGTGAAGTCTCGTCACGTCGTCACCTGCTCGTCTTCCGGGATGTCCGAAGGTGCCCGACCACCCTGACCTGCGGTCGGCGCGATCGTTCATCCTGCCGTATCCCGTACGGGGTTCCGTACCGCGGACGGGGGTGAGCGGAGGGTGAGTTACTGCACATGACGCGCTGTCACGCCCGGCTCGCTCACCGGTCCGTGAACGACCCGTGCCGGCCCTCACCGGAGGCGAACCGGGCGGCCCCCTCGAGGCCCTCGTCCAGGACGCCCGTGCCGTGCCGGAACTCGGCGTGCAGCGCGGCCCGTTCGTCCAGGCCCTCCTGGTCCAGGACGGAGGCCCGGTCGGAGCGCAGGCAGGACTGCGGGAACCGGGCGATCTCCGCGGCCAGTTCCTCGGCCGCGGCCCGGGACCGGCCGGGCGGCACCAGGCGGTTGACCAGCCCCATGCCGTGGGCCTCGGCGGCCGGGACGGGGCGGCCGGTGAGGATCAGGTCGAGGGCGCGGCTCGTGCCGATCAGCCGGGGCAGCCGCACGGTGCCGCCGTCGATGAGGGGCACGCCCCAGCGGCGGCAGAACACGCCGAACACGGCGTCCTCCTCGGCGACGCGCAGGTCGCACCAGAGGGCCAGTTCCAGGCCTCCGGCCACGGCGTGCCCGGCGACGGCGGCGATCACGGGCTTGGACAGCCGCAGCCGGGTCGGGCCCATCGGGCCGTCGCCCTCCGGCTCGACGCGATTGCCGCGCTCGGTGCCGAGTGCCTTCAGGTCGGCGCCCGCGCAGAAGGTGCCGCCCTCACCCCACAGCACCGCCACCCGGGCCTCGTCGTCCGCGTCGAACTCCCGGAACGCGGCGACGAGTTCCGCCGCGGTCGGACGGTCGACCGCGTTGCGTGCCTCGGGGCGGGAGAGGACGACGGTGGTCACATGGCCCTGACGTTCGATCCGCACCGGCATGGTGACGTCCCTTCTGCGTGACGGAACCGGCACGCTACCCGGACGGGATCACCCTCAGCCGGAACCCGGATCAGATCACCTTCAGCCGGACCAGCGCCGCCAGCGTCAGCGCCCCCGGCACCAGCGGCAGCCAGACGGTGATGACCCGGAAGGCCAGGACCACCGCGGTGGCCACGGCAGCCGGGCCGCCCGCCGCCACCAGCGCCATGACGAGCGCCGCCTCCACCGAGCCGATGCCGCCGGGCGTGGGCACCAGCGCGACGGCGACCGTCGCCGCCAGATAGGCCACCGCCATGTGCGCGGGCGGGACGTCCAGCCCCAGCGCCCGCCCCGTCAGCACCAGGACGGACGCCTGCAAGGCGGGGAAGGCGAACGATCCGCCCCACAGCGCCAGCGCCCGCGCCGGGCGGGTGTGCACCGTACGCGCCTCGCCGAGCGCCGTCCGCAGGAACGACACCAGGGCCGAGCGCAGCCGCCGCACGAGGGCGAGCACGGTCACGGCGATCACGAGCACCACCGCGACGCCGGCCAGCAGCGGACCGAACGCCGTCTCCGGCACCAGTGCGCCGAGCCGCAGCGCGTCGGGGAACGCGACAAGCAGGGCACCGAGCAGTGCCACCCGGCCGATGCTCTCGGCGAGCAGGTACAGGCCGAGGGCCGCCGAGGAGCGGGCGAGCGGCAGCCCGCACACGGTCATGAACCGCAGGTTGACCGCGCTCGCGCCCAGCCCGGTCGGCAGCAGGTGGTTGGCCGCGCCGGCCGCGAACTGCGTGGCCAGCAGCCGCCGTCGGGGCAGCCGCTCGACGACCGCGCCCTGCCGCGTGCAGGAGGCGGCGACCCAGGTCAGACAGGTCGCGCCGACCGCGGCCAGCAGCCAGGGCCACTCGGCGGTGCCCAGATGCGCGAAACCGGCGGCCAGCACCGACCGGTGCCGCACCGCGACCACGGTCACGAGCAGGAGCGGGAGCAGACACAGGATCTGCCTCAGGCGGCGGACCGGGACGCGACGGGGGAGTCGTCCCGGGCGGAGTTCGGGGAGTTGGACCGCTGTCACGTCTTCAGAGGCTGTCCAGGCGGGGCCAACTGCGGGTTGCGGGAGCGGGGACCGGGGATTGCGCGCGGAAAGCGGCTGGGTGGGGAGCGTCATCGGGGCCTTTGCGCGGAGAGACGGGGAAGAGGGGGATCGGGCTGATTGTGCGGGATGTCGGGGAAATGCGCGAGCTCCTTGACCTCAACATTGCTTGAGGTTCTACGGTCGCTCCCATGAGCATGGAGACCACGGCGTGGACACAGCTGCACAGTGTCATCAACGCCGAACAGGACCGCCGTCCCTTCGCCTTGGCGACCCTGCGCCGCATCGGCGCGTTCGCCCGCCCGCACCGGCGGCGCATCGCCCTCTTCGTCCTGCTCGGCGTGGGCACCGCCCTGCTGGCCGTGGCGACACCCGTCCTGGCCGGACGGGTCGTGGACACGATCGTGTCGGACGGCGACGAGGGCAGGGTCGTACGCCTGGCCCTGCTCATCGCGCTGATCGCGGTGGTGGAGGCGGCGCTGGGCATCCTCGGCCGGAGACTGTCGGCGACGCTCGGGGAGCATCTGATCCTCGATCTGCGGACCGCGGTCTTCGACCATGTGCAGCGCATGCCGGTCGCGTTCTTCACACGCACTCGTACGGGCGCCCTCGTCTCCCGGCTCAACAACGACGTCATCGGCGCCCAGCGCGCGTTCAGCAACACCCTCTCCGGAGTGGTCAGCAACCTCGTCACGCTGCTGCTCACCCTCGCGGTGATGCTCACCCTGTCCTGGCAGATCACCCTGCTCGCCCTGGTGCTGCTGCCGGTGTTCGTGATCCCGGCCCGGCGGATGGGCAGCCGGATGGCCAGGATGCAGCGGGAGGCCGCGACGCTGAACGCCGCGATGGGCACCCGCATGACCGAGCGGTTCTCCGCCCCCGGCGCCACCCTGGTCAAGCTCTTCGGCCGTCCCGAGGAGGAGTCACGGGAGTTCGCCGAACGAGCCCGCAGGGTCGCGGACATCGGGGTCCGGACGGCGACCGCCCAGGCGGCCTTCATCACCGCTCTCACCCTGGTCTCCGCCCTCGCCCTGGCCCTCGTCTACGGCCTCGGCGGCTGGTTCGCCCTGCGCGGCTCCCTCGAACCCGGCGCCGTCGTGTCGCTCGCCCTGCTCCTGACCCGGCTCTACGCGCCGCTGACGGCGCTCGCGGGGGCGCGCGTCGAGGTGATGAGCGCCCTGGTCAGCTTCGAGCGCGTCTTCGAGGTGCTCGACCTCCGGCCGCTCATCGAGGAGAAGCCGGACGCGCGCCCGGTGCCCGAGGGGCCTGTCGCGGTCGAGTTCGACAACGTCCGCTTCGGCTACCCCGCCGCCGACAAGGTCTCCCTGGCCTCCCTGGAAGAGGTCGCGTCCCTGGACGAACGGGGCGGCGACGAGGTCCTGCACGGCCTGTCCTTCCGCGCCGAACCCGGCCGGACCGTGGCGCTCGTCGGCTCCTCCGGCGCGGGCAAGTCGACCATCGCCCAGCTCATGCCGCGCCTGTACGACACCGACGAGGGCGCCGTGCGCATCGGCGGCGTCGACGTCCGCGACCTCACGGCCCGGTCGCTGCGCCAGACCCTCGGCATGGTCACCCAGGACGGCCACCTCTTCCACGACACCGTCCGCGCCAACCTCCTGCTCGCCCGCCCCGAGGCCACGCAGGACGAGCTGTGGGACGCCCTGCGCCGGGCCCGCCTCGACGACCTCGTGCGGTCCCTGCCCGACGGCCTCGACACCGTGGTCGGCGAACGCGGCTACCGCCTGTCCGGCGGTGAACGCCAGCGCATGACCATCGCCCGGCTGCTGCTGGCCCGCCAGCGCGTCGTCATCCTCGACGAGGCCACCGCCCACCTCGACAACACCTCCGAGGCCGCCGTCCAGGAAGCCCTCGCCGAAGCACTCGAAGGCCGGACCGCCGTCGTGATCGCCCACCGCCTGTCCACTGTCCGCGCGGCCGATCAGATCCTGGTCGTCGAGGCCGGCCGGATCGTGGAGCGGGGCACGCACGAGGAACTCCTCGCGGCCGGGCGGCGGTACGCGGAGCTGTACCGCACCCAGTTCGCGGGACCGGCCGACGGGACGCGGGGCGAGGCGGTGGAGGAGGCCGCGTGAGGCGTGAACACCCGCCCGGACCTGTGCGTACTCCTGTCGGAAACCCGCTCCTGCCGAAAACCTGCCGAAAGACGCACCCGGAGAGGCGACGTGTCCCAGCAGCAACCGACCGCACGATCCCCCCGCCGCACCCCCTCCCGCACCCACCGGCCGCGCGCCCTCGCGGCGGCCGGAGCACTGATCGTCCTCCCCCTGGTCACGGCCTGCGGCGGCGGTGACGACGGCAAGGGCGCCGGCGGCGGCAAGGCGGCGCCGAGCGTGACCGCCGCTCCCGCAGCCGGAGTCGTCGCACCGGCCAAGGTGGAGGTGATCGCCGGGCTGACCGGCTGCAAGGCGAAGATCCGCATCGACGCCGACGAACTGCGCCAGGGCCTGTGCCACACCGAGAAGGCCGACTACCTCATCACCACCTTCCCCGAGGAGAAGTTCAAGGAGACCTGGCTGGAGGAGGCGCGTGTCTACGGTGGCAAGTACCTCGTCGGCACGCGCTGGGTGGTCAGTGTGAAACCGTCGCTCCTGGAGTCCTTCCGCGCGAAGCTCGGCGGCACCATCAGGGAGTTGCGGGGCATCGGCCCCAAGCCGGGCGGGCGGTGACCTCTCTCTTTCGATTTCGGCTGGTGGGCGTCATGATGGTCCGGCTCGGCACATGAGCCGCCCCCCTCGCGGCGGCACCGGAGATTGAGTTCGTCGTGGTCGCCACCTTTCGTCGCCATTCGCTCGCGGGCGAGATGCTGGTGCTCCAGCTCGCCATCGTCGTGGTGGTGCTGCTGGCTGTCGCCGCGGTCTCCCTCGCCCAGTCGCAGGCCACCTTCAACCGTGTCGAGGGTCGCCGGGTGAGCGCGCTCGCCGAACAGCTGGCCGCCAACCCCCTGGTCCGCAGCCAGCTGGTGCGCCCCGCGCCGGGCGAGGCGCTCGCCCCGCTGGTGCTCGCCACGCAGGCCCAGTCGGGGGTGACGTCGGTGTCGGTGGCCGACGGGACCGGGCGGATCGTCAGCTCCACGAACCCCACCGTCGTCGGGGAGCGCATGCGGCTCGGGCCGGGCACCGCCCGCGGACGCGGCTGGTCCGGGCAGCTGACCCTCGACGGCGACCGCGAGCTGGCCGCCCAGGTGCCCGTCCTCGGGGCGACGGAGGAGAACCTCGGCCGGATCCTGGGCACGGTGATGATCGGCGAGGCCGATCCGACGGTCTGGCAACGGCTCAACGGCGCCTCCTCCTACCTGCTCGCCTACCTCGGCATCGCCAGCGGACTCGGCGTCGCCGGCTCCTGGCTGCTGGCGCGGCGGGTGAAACGCCAGACCCTCGGGCTGGAGCCGGGTGAGATCGCCGGGCTCGCCGAGCACCGGGAGGCCATGCTGTACGGGATCGCCGAGGGCGTGATCGCCCTGGACCCGCAGCACCGGCTCACCCTCGTCAACGACATGGGCCGCCGGCTGCTCGACCTGCCCGAGGACTGCGTCGGCCAGAGCCTCACGGGCCTCGGCATCGACGGGCGGCTGCGTGACGTGCTGTCCGGCACGGCCGCCGGCGAGCGCGACGAGGTCGTCGTGCGCCACGGCCGGGTCCTGGTGATGAACCGGATGACCGTCACCAAGGACGGCCGGGCCCTCGGCTCGGTCACCACCCTGCGCGACCGCACCGAACTGGCCCGGCTGGAGCGGGAGATCGGTTCCTTCCGCAGCTCCGCCGAGCTGCTGCGCGCCCAGGCACACGAGTTCGCCAACCAGCTGCACACCATCTCGGGGCTGATCCAGATCGGTGAGCAGGACGAAGTCGTGCGCTACATCCGCGCGTTGAGCCGGCACCGCCAGTCCCTGGACGTCACCCTCAGCCGCCGCGTCCGGGACACCGCGCTGGCCGCGCTGCTGATGGCGAAGGCGTCCCTGGCGGCCGAGCGGAAGGTCAGCCTGCGGATCTCGGACGACACCGCGCTGGAGCGCCTCGCCCCGGAGGACGCCGCCGATGTGGCGACCGTGGTGGGCAACCTGGTGGACAACGCCGTCGACGCCGCCGCCGCCCGGGACGACGCCTGGGTGGAGGTCGCGCTGCGGCAGGACGCCTCCAGCGTGGAGATCGCGGTCCGCGACTCCGGGCCCGGGGTCGCTCCCGAGCTGGCCCGCGAGGTGTTCTCCCACGGTTTCACCACCAAGGCCGCCCGCGAGGGCGAGCGCGGCATCGGACTGGCCCTGACCAAGCTGGTCTGCGAACGGCACGGGGGAGAGATCTCGGTGGCCAACACCCCCGAAGGGGCCGTGTTCACCGCACGCATGACCGTCAGCCACCTGACCGGCACGGTGGCGGAAGGAGCGGCCCCATGACCCAGGCGAGCGACAAGGCGGGTGCGATCGACGTCCTCGTGGTCGACGACGACTTCATGGTGGCCCGGGTCCACCGCGCCTTCGTGGAACGCGTCGAGCCGTTCCGCGTCGTCGGCACGGCCCACACGGGGGAGCAGGCCGTCGAGGCGGTGGACGAGCTGCGCCCCGAGCTCGTCCTGCTCGACCTGTACCTGCCCGACCTCTTCGGCCTCGACGTCATACCCCGGCTGCGCACCGCGGGCCATGACTGCGACGTCATGGTCATCAGCGCGGCGACGGAGGCCGACACCGTGCGCGGCGCGGTCCGCCGCGGCGTCGTCGACTACCTCCTCAAGCCGTTCGGGTTCGAGGACTTGCGGCTGCGCCTGGAGAGATACGCCGCCCAGCGGGGCAGGCTGCTCACGACGGTGGTCCGGGGGCAGGCGGACGTGGATCGCGTCCTGGCCGGCGCGTTCGGGCCCGCCCCGGCGCACACCCTGCCCAAGGGCATGAGTGTGGAGACCGCCGAACTCGTCGAACGGGCCCTGCGCGAGGCCGGCGGCACCCTGTCCGCCACCGAGTGCGCGGCCCTGACCGGCGTCTCACGCGTCAGCGCCCGCCGCTACCTGGAGTACTTCCACGGCACGGGCAGCGCGGAGGTGTCCCTGCGCTACGGCGCCACCGGCCGGCCCGAACGCCGTTACGCCTGGCGCGTCTGAGCCGCCGGCCACGACCCGGCGGCGGTCGGTGAGGCCGCGGACGCATGCGACCCGCCCGGCGTCGGCCAGGTCCTTCACGGTCCTCCTGGGAGTCGGAGGCGTGGGTAGCGCGCGCGTGAGCGCCGCCGCGCGGAACGGGTCCGCGCGGCGGCGCTGCCGGCCGGCCCCGGGACCGTACCGGGGCCGGCACGTCAGGGGCGGTCGGTGAGGTAGCCGCCCATGGAGGTGAAGTACTCGGCCGCGGGCAACTCGCGGCCGTCCTCGGTGCGTACGCGCGTGATGGCGAGGCCGCGGTTGCGTCCGGTGCGGGCGTCGGCGCCGGCGACGATCACCACGCCGTCGCCCTCGCGGTAGAAGATGCGGCCGGGCGTGCCGCCGTAGCGGCCCTCGGAGACGAACGACGCCAGGACGTCGAGCCGCCGGCCCCGGTGGAAGGTGTAGGCGCTCGGGTACGGCTCGGACTGGGCGCGCACCAGGCGCTCCAGGTCCTCGGCCGGCCAGCTCCAGTCGATGCGGCTGTCCTCGTCGGCACGCTTGTGGAAGAAGGACGCCTGGGAGCGGTCCTGCCGGGTGAACTCGGTCTGTCCGGCGGCGATCAGGCCGAGCGCGCCGATGGTGACCGGGGCGATGAGGTCGACGGTCTTGTGGAACAGGTCGGTCGCCGTGTCCGTCGGCCCGACCGGCACCGCCTCCTGCCGGACGATGTCGCCGGCGTCGAGCTCGTCGTTCATCATGTGCGCCGTGACGCCCACTTCGGGCTCTCCGTTGATGAGCGCCCAGATCAGCGGGGAGAAGCCGGCGTACTTCGGCAGCAGGGAGTCGTGCACGTTCAGCGTGCCGTGGCGCGGCAGGCCGAAGATGCGCGGGGGGATCCAGGTGCGCCAGTTGTTGGCCACGATGATGTCCGGGTCGGCCTCCTTGAGGCGCTCGAACAGCTCGTCGTCGTCCGGGCGGTTGCGGATCAGCACCGGCACGCCGTGCTCCTCGGCGAGGTCGGCGACCGAGTCGCTCCAGATCTTCTCGTACGCGTGCTCGCTCTTGGGGTGGGTCACGACCAGCACGACGTCGTGCTCGGACTCCAGGAGGGCTTGCAGGGTGCGGTGCCCCCAGGTCTGGTAACCGAACATGACGACCCGCATGGGGTTCCTCCTCAGAGCAAGACAGTGGCCGACGCAAGTAAAGCAAGCCTTACCTTAGTCCGCAACGGGTCTGCGGGATCGGCCAGTTGACGGAGCCCGCTCGGGCCGGTGTCCGTTTTGCCCTGTCGACACCTCAACTTGTTTAGCTTAGGCTCACCTAAGTTCCTTGGCGTGCCGTCCCGTTGGCATGCCCGCCTTTCCTTCCCTCCACACCTGACACGCGGCTGCCCCGCACGATGGGAGTGACATGTCGCAGGTTCTTCCTGGTGACACACCACCGGTCCACGACCTGATCGGTATCGGCTTCGGGCCGTCCAATGTGGCCATGGCGATCGCGCTCCGCGAGCACAACAACGGCGTCGGCAGGCAGGAGGCGGTCACCGCTCACTTCTTCGAGCAGCAGCCCCGCTTCGGCTGGCACCGCGGCATGCTCATCGACGACGCCACCATGCAGGTCTCCTTCCTCAAGGACCTGGTGACGCTGCGGAACCCGGCCAGCGAGTACAGCTTCCTCTGCTACCTGCAGAGCAAGGGCCGGCTGATCGACTTCATCAACCACAAGAACCTGTTCCCGCTGCGCGTGGAGTTCCACGACTACTTCGAGTGGGCCGCGGCCCAGGTCGACGACATGGTCTCCTACGGCCATGAGGTCGTCGGCGTCGCGCCCGTCACCCGCGACGGAGTCGTGGACCACCTGGAGGTGACCGTCCGCTCGGGCGGCGGCCTGGAGGTCCACCGGGCCCGCAACCTCGTCATCGGCACCGGCCTGCGCCCCCTGATGCCGGACGGTGTGGAGCGCGGCGAACGCGTCTGGCACAACTCCGAACTGCTGACCAAAGTCGACGAGTTGGAGGGCACCTCGCCCGCCCGGTTCGTCGTCGTGGGCGCCGGCCAGAGCGCCGCCGAGAACGTGGCCTACCTGCACCGCCGCTTCCCCGAGGCCGAGGTCTGCGCCGTCTTCTCCCGGTACGGCTACAGCCCCGCCGACGACAGCAGCTTCGCCAACCGGATCTTCGACCCGCAGGCCGTCGACGAGTACTTCGCCGCCCCCGAGGACGTCAAGCGCCGGCTGATGGAGTACCACGGCAACACCAACTACTCCGTGGTGGACATCGACCTGATCGACGACCTCTACCGGCAGTCGTACCAGGAGAAGGTCCTCGGCACCGAGCGCCTGCGCTTCCTCAACGTCTCCCGGCTCACCGGCGTCAAGGAGTCGCCGTCGAGCGTCCGCGCCACGGTCACGTCCCTCGTCACCGGCGAGGACACCGACCTCGAAGCCGACGTGGTGGTCTTCGCCACCGGCTACAGCCCCGTCGACCCCACGAGCCTGCTCGGCGAGGTCGCCGACCGCTGCCTGCGCGACGACGAGGGCCGGGTCCGGGTGGAGCGCGACTGGAGCATCGCGACCGACCCCACCCTGCACTGCGGCATCTATCTCCAGGGCGGCACGGAGCACACGCACGGCATCACCTCGTCGCTGCTGTCCAACACCGCCATCAGGGTGGGGGAGATCCTGGACTCGCTCCTCGGCCGCGTGGCCGGGCCCGCCGACCAGCCGCGCACGCTCGCCGACGGCACGGGCAGCGCGACCCGCTAGCGCTCCGCCGGGGTCGCCGGTCGGCCACGGCGCCGTCGTGGCCGCTCGCGCAGTTCCCCGCGCCCCTTCGGGTGTCGCAGGAACCGACCAGTCAACTCGCCCACCGCGCAAGGGATAACGTACGTCGACATGGGCACGACTGCTGTAGTGGAGCGCCCCGCGACCAGGGGCTCGGCCCCGGCCCGCCGGCGTCGGATCGCGGGCCTGGGCATCCTCGTGGCGCTCCTGGTGATCGCCGCGGTGCTGTCGCTGGCCGTCGGGGCACGCGCGTTGACCCCCGCCGAGGTGTGGCACGGGCTGTTCGCCGGCCCGGAGTCCGACCGGCGGCTCACCGAGATCCGCCTCATCGTGGAGACCGTACGGGTGCCGCGTACGGTCCTCGGGATCGTGGCGGGCATTGCCCTCGGGGTCGGCGGGGCGCTGATCCAGGGGTTCACGCGCAACCCGATCGCCGACACGGGCCTGCTGGGGGTGAACACCGGCGCCTCGTTCGCCGTCGTGTCGGTGATCGCCGTGTTCGGGTTCTCCGACCCGTTCCAGTACGTCTGGTTCGCCTTCCTGGGCGCGGCGGTCGCCGGTGTCGTGGTGTTCGGTCTCGCGAGCATCGGCCGGGGGGCCGGCAACCCGTTGACGCTCGCCCTGGCCGGGCAGGGCATCACCGTGTTCCTCATGGCGATGACCACGGCGGTCGCGCTGTCGAACCAGGCCTCACTGAACGCGCTGCGGTTCTGGAACGCCGGCTCCCTCGCCGGTGTGGGATTCGACGTCATCTGGCCGGTGACCGCGTTCATCGGCGCCGGGCTGGTCCTTGCTCTCGCCACGCTGCCCTCCCTCAACCTGCTCAACCTGGGCGACGACGTGGCCAGGGGCCTGGGCGTGAACATCGCGCTGAGCCGGACCGTCGGCATCACCGCCATCACCCTGCTGGCGGGAGCCGCGACGGCCGCGTGCGGGCCCATCGCCTTCCTCGGCCTGATGGTGGCCCACGTGGCCCGGTACCTGACCGGCCCGGACTACCGCTGGCTCGTGCCGTACGCCGGGCTGCTCGGGGCCGTCGTCCTGCTGCTCTGCGACATCGTCGGCCGACTGGTGGTGCGGCCGGGCGAGTTGGACGCCGGTGTCCTCGTGGCGCTGCTCGGCGCCCCCTTCTTCGCGGTCCTCGTGTGGCGCGGAAAGTTCAGGAGCGCATGAACGTGACCGAGGTGAAACCGTCGCTGCCGCCGGGCGTGCGGCTCGGCCGGGTGTCGTTCGTCTGGCGGCCCTGGCTGCTGAGCGTCACGCTGCTGCTCGCGGCGGCGGCCTTCCTGGTGTTCTGCGTCTCCATCGCCGTCGGGGACTTCCCCATCGGCCTCCCGCAGGTGATCGCCACGATCTTCGGACGGGGCGAGCAGGTCGACCGGTTCATCATCATGGACCTGCGGATGCCGCGCGCCCTGGCCGGGCTCGTGGTGGGCGTCGCGCTCGGGGTGTCCGGGGCGATCACGCAGTCCATCGCCCGCAACCCGCTGGCCAGCCCGGACGTCCTGGGCATCACCTCGGGCGCCAGCGCGGTCGCGGTGTTCCTGGTGACCGTCTCGGGCGGGACCGCCGCGGCGATCGTCAACTCCGTGGGACTGTCCGCCGCGGCACTCGCGGGCGGGCTCGGCACGGGCCTGCTGGTGTACTTCCTGGCGTGGCGGCGCGGGGTCGACGGCTTCCGGCTCATCCTCATCGGCATCTCGGTGAGCGCCGTGATGGAGGCCCTCACCACCTGGCTGCTCGTCACGGCCGACATCCGGGACGTGGCCCGGGCCCAGGCGTGGCTGGTCGGCTCGCTGGAGGACCGCTCGTGGAGCGAGGTCTGGACGGCCCTGTGGTGCGGGCTCGTCCTGCTGCTCGTCGTCTCCTGCGTCGCCTTCCAGTTCAGGCCGATGCACTTCGGCGACGAGGTGGCCGCGGGGCTGGGCGTCCGGTACACGAGGGTGCGGGCGGTGCTGCTGCTGTGCGCGGTGCTGCTGGCCGGTGTGGCGGTGAGCGCGGCGGGCCCGGTGCCGTTCGTCGCGCTGGTGGCGCCGCAGGTGGCGATGCGTCTGGCCCGCTGCCCCACACCACCGATGGTGGCCTCGGGCCTGGTGGGCGCGCTGCTGCTGATCGGCTCCGACCTCGTCGCGCGCACGGCGCTGCCGGTCTCCCTCCCGGTCGGCGTGGTCACCGCCGCGATCGGGGGGCCCTTCCTCGTCTATCTGCTGGTGCGGGCGAACCTGCGGTAGATGTACAAGAGTCAGGTGAACCTAAGCAAGGGGGGACCCGTGGTCGTACAGTCCGTCACCGAGGCCGCGGTCGGGGGCACTTCGCGGCTGGCAGCCCGAGGCGTCACGGTCGGCTACGGCGGCCGGGTCGTCATCGACGAGCTCGACGTGGCGATACCGCCCGGCGTGATCACCACGATCATCGGCCCCAACGGCTGCGGGAAGTCGACCCTGTTGAAGACGCTGTCGCGGCTGCTCAAACCGGCCAAGGGCGCGGTCGTCCTGGACGGCGAGGACATCGGCCGGCTCAGGACGCGGGACGTGGCGAAGAAGCTCGGCCTGCTGCCGCAGGCGCCGGTCGCGCCGGAGGGGCTGACCGTGGCCGACCTGGTCGCCAGGGGCCGTCACCCGCACCAGAGCTGGCTGCGGCAGTGGTCCTCCGACGACGCCGACGTGGTGGAGCGCGCCCTGGCCATGACGGGCGTGTCCGACCTGGCCGACCGCCCGGTCGACGCGCTGTCCGGCGGGCAGCGCCAGCGCGTCTGGATCTCCATGACCCTGGCCCAGGGCACCGATCTGCTGCTGCTGGACGAGCCGACGACCTATCTGGACCTGGCGCACGCCGTGGACGTCCTGGACCTCGTGGACGATCTGCACGAGTCGGGCTGCACCGTCGTCATGGTGCTGCACGACCTCAACCTGGCCACGCGCTACAGCGACAACCTCGTGGTGATGCGCGAGGGGTCGGTCCTGGCGCAGGGGCATCCGCGGGACGTCATCACCGCCGAACTGCTGGAAGAGGCCTTCGGGTTGAAGGCCCGGGTGATCGACGATCCGGTCGGAGACCGGCCGCTCATCGTGCCGATCGGGCGGACCCATGTGCTGCCCGGTCACCTGCCGGCAGCGGAGCATTAGTAAGGCTAGGCTAACCTCATTCTCTCGCGATAAGGTTTGCCTGCCCTTAGGCGAGGGTGCAGCGAACTAGCGCGAAAGCAAGGGGATTTGGATGCTCCTCCATCGAACGACGCCCGGGAAGCCCTGGCGGCGGCTGGCGGCCATACTGTCCGCGGCCACCCTCGGCGTCGGTCTCCTCGCGGGATGCGGTTCCGGCTCGACGGACTCGGCGGACGACAAGGGCGAGGGCACTCAGGCCGCGGCCGCCGGTGACTTCCCGGTCACCGTGGAGCACGCGTTCGGGTCCACCACGGTGAAGAAGGCGCCCCAGCGCGTCGTCTCCGTCGGCTACACCGACGACCAGACCGTCCTGGCCTTCGGCATCAAGCCCGTCGGCATGGTCGACCAGTACCCGAACCCGCCCGGCAAGAGCCCCGACATCAACACCCAGTGGCCCTGGGTGAAGGACAAGTGGGGCGACACCAAGCCCGAGGTCGTCATGAAGAACGGCGACTCCGGCCCCAACTACGAGAAGATCGCGGCCCTTCGCCCCGACCTGATCGTCGCGGTGTACTCCGAGATCGACCAGGCCGCCTACGACAAGCTCTCCAAGATCGCCCCCACGGTGGCCCGCACCAAGGGCGAGAAGGAGCCCTTCAGCGCTCCCTGGCAGGACAACGCCCTGCACATCGCCAAGGCCCTGGGCCAGGCAGATGAGGGCCAGAAGATGGTCGACGACATCCAGGGCCGGCTCGACACGGCCAAGAAGGACCACCCCGAGCTCGGCAAGGAGACCGCGGTCGCCCTGTCCTGGTACAAGGACTCGGTGGCGCCCTTCACCTCCACCGACGTACGCGGCCGGCTCATCACGGGCATCGGCTACACGTACCAGACCGAGATCGACAAGGTCGCGGGCGGCGACTTCTACACCACGCTCTCGCCCGAGCGCATCGACCTCGTCGACGTCGACCGCATCTTCGTCATCAACGACAAGGCCGACACCGAGGCGCTCAAGAAGTTCAAGCTGTTCGCCAACCTCGACGCGGTCAAGAAGGGCAACGTGTCCTACCTGCTCGACAGCGAGGGACCCGCGGTCGGCGCGGCCATCTCCCAGGGCACCCTGCTGTCCATGCCGTACGCGATCGACGAGCTCGTCAAGTCGGTCGAGTAGGGAAGTGAGCACCACCGACACGCGCGTCGCCCCGGCGGCCCTGCGCACGACGACCGGCCGCGAGGCCGCCCGATGGGTCGCGGACCACTGCCGCGCGATGCCCGGCCTGACCGTCGCGACCGTGCTCACCACGGTCGCGGGGGCGGCGCTCCAAGTGCTCCCGGTGCTCCTGCTCGGCCGGGTGGTCGACGGGGTCGTCGGGGGCGAGGACCGTTCGGTCCTGGTCACGGTCGGGGTCCTGATCGGTGCCGCCGCGCTGCTCGGCGCGGCGGCCACCGCGGTGTCGACCTATCTGATCGGACGGCTGGGCGCGGACCTGCTCGCGCGGCTGCGCGAGGGCGCCGTCCGCGCGGTGCTCGGCATGCCGAGCACCCGGGTCGAGCAGGTCGGCCGGGGGGACGTGCTCTCCCGGGTGGGTGACGACGTGGCCGTCATCTCCAAGGGCATCCGCACGGCCGTCCCCACGGTGTTCTCGGCGGGGGTCCTGGTCGTCATCGCGACGCTCGGCATGTTCGGCCTCGACTGGCGGCTCGGCCTGGCCGGCGCCGGCGCGCTGCCCGCGTACGCGCTGGCGCTGCGCTGGTACCTGCCGCGGTCCGCCCCGCTCTACCGCAAGCAGCGCGTGGCCCAGGCCGACCGCGCCCAGGCGTTCATCAGCGGCCTGAACGGCATCGACACCGTCCGCGCGTACCGCCTGGAGAGCGCCTTCCGCGAGAAGGTCACCACCGAGTCGTGGCGGGTGCGCGAACTCGGAATCGAGGTGTTCCGGTTCTTCGGCCGGTTCGTCGGCCGGGAGAACCGCGCCGAGTTCATCGGACTGGTCCTGATCCTCGTCGTCGGGTACGCCCTCCTGGAGGCCGAGGCGGCCACCCTGGGCGAGGTGTCGGCGGCCCCGCTGCTGTTCCACCGGCTCTTCACCCCGCTCGGCGCCATCATGTTCACCTTCGACGAGGCGCAGAAGTCGGGCGCGAGCCTGACCCGCCTGGTCGGGGTGCTGGGGGAGTCCGCCGAGGAGCGGCTGGTCGGAGACGAGTCCGTCACGGCCGCCGGGGCCGGGGCGTACCCGGTGACGGTCGAGGGGCTGACGTTCCGTTACCCGGGCTCCGAGGAACCGGTGTTGCGGGACGTCGGCCTGACGATCCCGGCCGGTGGGTCGCTGGCCCTGGTGGGCGCCACGGGGGCGGGCAAGACGACACTGGCCGCGCTGATCGCCGGCATCGGTACCCCACAGGCCGGGTCCGTGCGCATCGGGACGACCGATCTCGCCGACCTGGACGAGGCCGGGGCGCGGGCCCTGGTGAGCATCCTGACGCAGGAGACGCACGTGTTCTCCGGCCCGCTCGCAGACGACCTGCGGCTGTCCGCACCGGGGGCCACCGACACCGAACTGCTGGACGCGCTGCGCACCGTCGGCGCCGAGGGCTGGGTCGCGGCGCTGCCCGACGGGCTGAACACCCCGGTCGGCGAGGGCGGCGAACGCCTGGACGTCACCAAGGTCGCCCAGATCGCCCTGGCGCGGCTGGTGCTGGGCCGGGCACCGGTGGTGGTGCTCGACGAGTCGACCGCCGAGGCCGGCAGCGAGGGCGCCGCCGAACTGGAGCGGGCCGTGCTGGCCGCGTGCGCGGGCCGGACCACGCTGTTCGTGGCGCACCGGCTGACCCAGGCGATGGCGGCGGACCGGATCGCCGTGCTCGACGCGGGACGCGTCGTGGAGCAGGGGACGCACGAGGAACTGGTGGCTCTGGGCGGCCGGTACGCACGACTGTGGCGGGCCTGGCGAGAGGGTAGTTAGGCAACCCTAATTTAGGTTAGCCTAACTCCACATTCTGGAAGGGACGCTGAGTCTTCGATGATGGAACCGCGCGCTCGTCTCGCACTGCTTTCTCCCACGCGCCTGGCCGATGTGCGCCGGCGGATCGGCGACTACCCGGACAGGACCATCACCGAGGCCTGCGCCATCGGCCTGTCGTACTGGGCGACGGGCCGCAGCCCCGAGGGCATCGACCTCACCCCCGGCACGCTCTTCGCCGACGTCCTCGGCTGGGTCGACAACGGCGGTGCGGCGCCCACCGGTTGGGAGATCTCCCCGGACGGCCGCGGCATCACCGTCCCCGACGGCGTCCCACCCGAGGACGCGCAGCTCGCGCTGGACGACCTGGCCGACTTCCCGGACCGGCCGCTCGGCACCGTCGGCCCCTCCAGTGTGGCGGCGAGGCTGCGGACCCTGGCCGAGTGGAACGACAACCGGGCCGACCGGGACCGCCCCACCATCGTGGAGATGTTCCGCGCGCAGGCGAGTGCCCGACCGGACGCCGTGGCCGTCGTCGACGAGCACCGGTCACTCACCTACCGCCAAGTCGCGGACTTCTCCAGCCAGTTGGCGCACCACTTGCTCACGCGCGGGCTCGGCTCCGAACAGGTCGTCGGCATCTCCCTGAGCCGCTCCGCCGACATGGTCGTCGGGCTGCTCGCCGTGCTCCAGGCCGGGTGCGCCTTCGTACCGCTCGATCCGCAGTGGCCCGCCGCGCGCCGCGCCGTCGTCATCGAGGACGCCCGGGTCGTCGTCCAGCTGAACGCCTCGGGCGAGCACGACCCGGCCGAACCGGACGCCGTGGCCGTCGACTTCGGCGACTGGCGGTACGACGCGTACCCGACGGACGGGACCGGCGTCACCGCCCTCGGCGACGCGCTGGCCTACGTGATCTTCACGTCCGGTTCGACCGGGCGGCCCAAGGGCGCGATGATCCGCCACGAGGCGATCAGCGAACGCCTGTTCTGGCAGGTGAACGAGATCCTCGGCTTCGGCCACGACGACGCCTCGCTGTTCAAGGCGCCCCTGTCCTTCGACATCTCCATCAACGAGATCTTCCTGCCGCTGGTCTGCGGCGGCCGGCTCGTCGTCCTGCGGCCCGGCGGCGAACGCGACCCCCACCACCTGCTGAGCGTCATCGCCGAACAGCGCGTCACCTTCACGTACCTGGTGTCGTCCATGCTGGACGTGCTGCTGGAGATGGCCGGCGACTCCGGCCGCCTGGACAGCCTGCGGCACGTGTGGTGCGGCGGGGAGGTGCTCACCCCCGAGCTGTACGAGCGGTTCCGCACCAAGCTCGACAACATCCCCCTGTACCACGGCTACGGCCCCGCCGAGACGACCATCGGCGTCTCGCACGTCATCTACCGGGGCGCCGCGGAACGCCTGTCGACGTCCATCGGCAAGGCCAACCCCAACACCCAGCTCTACGTCCTGGACGACGAACTGCGCCCGGTCCCGGTCGGCGTCGGCGGCGAACTCTACGTCGGCGGCTTCCTCCTGGGCCGCGGCTACGTGGGCGCACCGGGCCTGACCGCCTCCCGCTTCGTCGCCAACCCCTTCGCGAACGACGGCTCCCGCCTCTACCGCACCGGCGACCTCGCCCGCTTCGCCCCCGATGGATCACTGGACTTCCTCGGCCGCGCCGACAACCAGATCAAGATCCGCGGCATGCGGCTGGAGATCGAGGACGTCGAGGCCGGCCTCGCCGAACACCCTGGGGTCCGGCACACCTGCGTCGTCGCGAAGAAGAACGCGGCGGGCGGCACCTACCTGATCGGCTACGTCATACCCGCCGGCCGTGCCGGTCTGCGGGCCGACGAGGTCAAGGCGTGGGCCGGCGCGCACATGGTCGAGTACATGGTGCCCGCCCACATCGTCGTCATGGAGGAGTTCCCGCTCACCGCAAACGGCAAGCTCGACCGCAACGCGCTGCCCGAGCCCACGAGCCAGGCCGGCCCGCTCGTCCACCCCGCGACTGACGACGAGCGCGCGGTGTGCGCCGCCGTCGCGGAGGTGCTGCGCCTCGAAGAGGTGGGTGTCGACCAGGACTTCTTCCAGCTCGGCGGCGACAGCATCCTCGCGATCTCCCTGCTGAGCGCGCTGCGCGAGCGGGGCCTGCACGTCACGGCACGGCAGATCTTCACCCACGGCACGGTGGGCGCACTGGCCGCGGTCGCGAGCCGCGAGGACGTCTCCACCGTCGACCACGCCGATGTCGCCACCGGCACCGTCGTGGGCTCACCCATCGTGCAGTGGCTCGGCGAGACCACGGACGCCGTCGACGGTTTCGTCCAGTCGGTCGTCCTGAACACCCCCGCTGACCTGACCGCCGACGGCCTCGACGCGATCCTCACCGCCCTCGTCACCCGGCACGACATGCTCCGCGCCAAGCTGGTGCGCGGCAGCCGCTGGAGCTTCGACATCCCCGACGCGGACCGGGCCGAGCCCTGCTGGCAGCTCAGCGACCGGCCGATCGACGACTGCGTCGCCCTCGCCACCGACACACTGGACCCCACGGGCGGCGTGATGCTCCGCGCCGTCTGGCGCCCCGAGGCACGCCAGCTCGTCCTCGTCGCCCACCATGTGATCGTCGACGGCGTCTCCTGGCGCGTCCTGATGGAGGACCTGGCCACCGCCTGGCGGCAGTTCAGCACGGGCCGTCCCGTCGAACTCCCGCCGGTGGGCACGTCGTTCCGGCGCTGGACCCAGCTGCTGGAACGCGCCGCGTTCGACGCCGACAGCTCCGCCTACCGGCGACCGCTGCCCGGCGAGGACCGGCCGCTGGCCCGCCGCGCCCTCGCCGCGACCGACACCGTCGCGAACGAACGCCTGCGCACCTTCACGGTCGGCCCCGACGTCACGGCCGCCCTGCTGAACGAGATCCCCGCGAAGTTCCACGCCGGCGTCAACGACGTCCTGCTCACCGCACTCGCCGTCGCCCTCGCCCGGCACCGCCGCGACCTCGGCCAGGACCAGACCTTCGCCCACATCGAACTCGAAGGCCATGGCCGCGAAGGACAGTTCGTCGCGGGCTCCGCCGGCTTCGAGCCCGAACTGTCCCGGACCGTGGGCTGGTTCACCACGCTCTTCCCCGTGACCGTCGACCCCGGCACGGCAACCGACTTCACCACCCCCGAGTATCTGACCGCCGCCCTCAAGGCCGTCAAGGAGGACCTCGCCCGGGTCCCCGACAACGGCGTCTCCTACGGCGCCCTGCGCTACCTCACCCACAGCGAATTCGACGCCCCCGCACCCCAGGTGCTCTTCAACTACCTCGGCCGTTTCGCCGCCGGCGCCCCCGGCGACTGGCAACTCGCGGGCACCACCGGCCAGCTGGGTGAGAAGCGCGACCCCCGGATGCGCCTGCCGCGCGCCCTGGAGTTCAACGCGATCGCCGAACCCGACGCCTCGGGCGCCTATGAACTCGTCACCACCGTCTCCTGGCCCGACGGCCTGTTCACCGACGCCGACATCACGGCACTCGGCGACTACTTCCGCACGGCCCTGACCGGACTCGCCGCGCTCGACCAGGGCGGCCACTCACCCAGCGACTTCCCCCTCATACCGCTCACCCAGGCCGACGTCGACGCCCTGGACGGCCCGGCGCTGCGGGACGTCCTGCCTCTGACCCCGCTCCAGGAAGGCCTCTACTTCCACTCGGTCTTCGACGACGACTCCGCGGGCGCCTACGTCGAGCAGCAACTGCTCACCCTGGACGGAGAGGTGGACGCCGACCGGCTCGCCGCGGCGGCCACCCGCCTGCTCGCCCTCTTCCCGAACCTGGCCGCCCGCTTCACGGCCCTGGCCGACGGCCGCGTGGTCTCCGTCCTCCAGAGCGGCGTCGAAGCCCCCTTCACCACGCTGGACCGCCCCGGCTTCACCGACGAGGAGATACGCGACCTCGCCGAGCGGGACCGCCGCGCCGGTTTCGACCTGGCCACCGGCCCCCTCATGCGGTACACGCTCATCCGCTCCGGCTCCGGCCGGTACGTCCTGGTGCAGACCGTGCACCACATCATCGCCGACGGCTGGTCCGTGCCGCCGATGCTCCGCGCCCTGCTGGCCGAGTACCACGCGCCGGGCACGGTCCACCCGGTCGGTGGCTTCGCCGACTATGTGCACTGGCTCGCCGGACGCGACGCCGACGAGAGCGACCTCGTCTGGCGCGAGGAACTCGCCGGACTGCCCGGCCCGTCGCTGATCGCCGAGGGACACACCCCCTCCGACCGGTTCGCCGACACTTCCATGGCACCCGGGGAGGACATCGACACCGCCGTCCGCGAGGCCGGAGTCCCGCTGAGCGTCGCCGTGCACAGCGCCTGGGCCGTCACCCTCGGCGGCCTCCTCCAGGGCCGGGACGTGGTCTTCGGCTCCACGGTCTCCGGCCGCGACGCCGAGGTGCCCGGCATCGGCGACATGGTGGGCCTCTTCATCAACACCATTCCCGTACGCGCCCGTTGGGCTCCGGAGACCACCGCCGCCGACCTGCTCACCTCGGTGCGCGACCACCAGAGCACCGTCCTGCCGCACCAGCATGTCTCCCTGGCGCGCATCGGCCGCCAGGCCGGCGCCGGGTCACTCTTCGACACGCTGGTCGTGTTCGACGTGGCCACCGACCTGACCGCGCTGCGGACCCCCGGCGACACGCTGACCATCACCGACCTCGTCAACGAGGGCGCCCCGCACTACCCGCTGACCCTCGTGGTCGAGCGCGCCCCCGACGGCCGCCCGCGCTTCAACCTCATCTACGACGGTGAACTCCTGCGCGAGACGACCGCCCGCTCGATCCTGCACACCTTCAGCCGGACCCTGACCGGCCTGCTCGCGCACCCGGACACCCCGGTCGACGAGCTGGCGGCGGGAGCCGAACGACGCCCCGCCCCGATCACCCCGACCACCCTGGGCGCACTGTTCGACACCGCGGCCCGCCGCGACCCGGCGGCCACCGCCGTCACCCAGTGCGGCCTCGACGGCGCCACCCGCTCCCTGACCTACGGCGAACTGTCCGACGCCAAGAACGACCTGGCCTCCGCCCTGCGCGCGGCGGGAGTCGGCCCGGGCAAGCGGGTCGCCGTCGCCGTCCCCCGCTCCCTGGAGCAGGTCGTCGCCCTCGTCGCGATCGTCGGCGCGGGCGGCGCGTACGTCCCCCTCGACCTGGCGTACCCCGACGAGCGGCTGGAGTACATCCTCGCCGACGCGGCCCCGCAGGTCGTCCTCGTGGACCGGGACCAGCGCGACCGCTTCACGGACCTGCTGGCCCGGGCGGGGGTGCCGGCCCGGGTGCTGGTCCAGGGCGAAGAGCCCCCGGCCGCCCGCACGGAACCCGCCCCCGAGCCCGACTGGCACACCCCCGCCTACGTGATCTACACCTCCGGATCCACAGGCCGCCCCAAGGGCGTCGTCGTCCCGCACTCCAGCGTGGTGGCGCTGCTCGCGAACACCCGGCCGGACATGGGCTTCGGCCCACGGGACGTCTGGGTCCAATTCCACTCCTTCTCCTTCGACTTCGCCGTCTGGGAGCTGTGGGGAGCGCTGGCGCACGGCGGCGAGTTGCTGGTCCCCGAGTACGGGCTGACGCGCTCCCCGGTCGACTTCCACCGGCTGGTCCGCGAGCGCGGCGTCACCGTGCTCAACCAGACCCCGTCCGCCTTCTACCAGTTCATCGAGGCCGACCGGCTCGCCGGCGAACCGCTGCCCGCACTGCGCCGGATCATCTTCGGCGGCGAGGCACTGGACCTCGGACGGCTGCGCGGCTGGGTCGAACGGCACGGCACGGCCGCACCCGAGCTGGTCAACATGTACGGCATCACCGAGACCACCGTCCACGTCACCCACCGGGTCCTGACCGACGCCGACTTCGGCCCCGCCGACGACGTCAGCCCCATCGGCGGCCCGATCCCCGGCCTGGTCACCTACCTGCTCGACGACCGGCTCCGCCCGGTGCCGCCGGGCCGCGAGGGCGCCATCTACGTCGCCGGCGACCAGGTGTCCCTCGGCTATCTGGGCCGGCCCGGACTCACCGCGGGCCGCTTCGTCGCGAACCCGTTCACGGCCGACGGCTCCCGCATGTACCACACGGGCGACCTCGCGATCCGCACCCTCGACGGCGAACTGGTCTTCACCGGCCGTGCCGACGACCAGGTCCAACTCAAGGGCTTCCGCATTGAGTTGGGTGAGGTGGAGTCCGCGATCAGGGCCCTCGACGGCGTGACGGACGTGGCGGTGACGGTGGCGGACACGGGCGACCATCTGGTCGCACATGTGGTGGGCGACGTACCGTCTGACCTGAGGGCCCGTCTGTCCTCCAGGCTGCCTGTCCATATGGTTCCGGGCCAGGTCCTCACGCTCGAGGCCCTGCCGCTGACGATCAACGGCAAGCTGGATCGAAAGGCCTTGGCGAAACGCCCTCTAAGGGGCGCGGGGAACTGCGCGACAAGCCACAACGCACCCGCAGACGAACACTCAGCACTCGCCACGCTGGTGGAGATCTTCACTCAGACACTGCCCGGTTCAGACGTAACCGCCGACACCGACTTCTTCCGCGCCGGAGGCGACAGCATCATCGCCATCACGGTCGTGAACAGGGCCCGGGCACAGGGCCTGCCCATAGCCCCCCGGGACGTCTTCCTGCTCAAGACGCCACGCGCCCTGGCCGAACACCTGGGAACAAGCACACTCCAGGCCGCTCCCGAGACCACCCACCGGGAAGACGGCCCACTGCCCCCCACCCCGATCATCCTCCGCCAACGTGAACTCGGGGGCTCCCTCACCGGCTTCGCCCAGGCCAGGACACTCCAGGCCCTCGAAGGCACGGGACACGCCGACGCCGTACGCGCCGCGAACGCCCTGGTCGCCGCCCACCCGGCCCTGCGACTCAAGCTCCGTACCGAGCACGGCGTATGGACCCTCCGCACCGAACCCGCCCGCGACATCACCGTCGTACGCCCGGACACCACCGACGCGACAGCCGTCGCCAACGAGGCTGCCCGACAACTCGACCCCGAGTCGGGCGAAGTGATCGCGTTCGCGTGGCTGGAGTCGAGCAGCACGCTCGTCGTCACCGTGCACCACCTCGCCGTCGACGCGGTCTCCTGGCTGATCCTGCTCGACGACCTCGCCACAGCCCTGCGCGGCGAGCCCCTCGCTCCGCCGACCACCTCGTACGCCGAATACGCCGAAGCCCTGACGCTCCGGGCGACCCAGGACCTCGACGACCTCGGCCACTGGATCACCACCCTCCAGGCTCCCGAACTGCTGCCGTACACAGGAGCGTTGCACAGGACGACGGTGGTGCTCGACCCGGACGTGAGCGACGGCGTCACCCGCACCGCCCCCGCCGCACTCGGCGTCGGCCTCACCGAGCTGCTGTGCGGCGTCCTGCGCACCGCGCTGACCCACATCCAGCCGTCGCCCGGCGACCTCGCGATCGACCTGGAGCGGCACGGCCGGGTCCCCGTCCTCGAACAGCACGACTACACCCGTACCGTCGGCTGGTTCACCGCCATCGCGCCCGTACGGCTCACCGCGCACACCGACCCCGTCGCGGCGGCCCGCGAGGTCGCCGAGCGCCAGCCGGACGAGCGCGGACACGTCGCCTACGGCCGGCTCAGGTACCTCAACCCGCAGACCGCCCCGCTGCTCACCGCCCGCCCGCAGGTGCTGTTCAACTACCTCGGCCGGGGCAGCGAATCACAGGCACTGCAGCTCACCGGCGGCGACCAGGGCAGCCCGTACGCCGTCGAGGTCAACGCGTGGACCGACGAGGCCACCGGCAGTCTGCTCGCCGAGTTCGTCCTCGCCGAGGGCGTTCCCGACGCGATCACCGAGCACTGGCGCGGTGCGCTGAAGCACCTGGCGGACGCCGCGACGACGGCCGAGCGCACCGCACCGGTCACTCCGCTCCAGCGCGGCCTGTTCTTCCAGGCCCAGCTGGCGGGCACGGCCGGCCACTACGTCGCACAGAACTGGTTCACCTTCGACCGGCGTCTGGACACCGGCGCGCTGGCCGAGGCGATGGCCCATGTGATCGCACGGCACCCGGTCGTCGGCGCCGGCTTCGGCACCGACGAGGACGGGAACCCTGTCCAGGTCCTCAGGGCCGGGCGACGGGTCGACGTCCGTACGGTCGCCCTGTCGACGGACGCGGAGGTCGACGCCCTGCGCGCCCGGGACCGGGACACGGGCTTCGATCCGGGGGAGCCGCCGCTGATCCGGCTGACCGTCGTGCATCTGCCCGGCGACCGGGACGGCCTGCTGCTCAGCTACCACCTGCTGCTGTGGGACGGCTGGTCGCGGGAGATCGTCCTGCGGGACCTCTTCGACGCCTACCGTGCCGTCCTCGCCGGCGAGCCGCTCGATCCGACGCCCGCCACACCGAGCTTCGAGGAGTACGCCCGGGCCCTCGACGCCAGGGACCCGGCGCCGTCGGAGCGCTTCTGGGCGGACCACCTGGCCGCCCTCCCCGGCCCGACACTGCTGGCAGGACCGGCGCCGTCCTTCTCCGACGACCTGCCGAGCGCGCTCGTGCACACCCTGTCCGCCGAGCAGTCCGCGCTGGTGCGCGAGACGGCCCGGGTGCATGGCGTCACCCTGAACTCGGTGCTGACCGGCGCGTTCGGCCTGCTGCTCGGCGCGCACACCGGCCGCGCCGACGCCGTGTTCGGCGTGACCGTCTCCGGCCGGGACGGCGAGGGGCGCTCCGGCATCGTCGGCGTGCTGCTCAACACCGTGCCGATGTGGACCCGCGCCCGGCCCGACGACCCGGTCGGCGCCTACCTGTCGGCCGTCCAGTCCGCCCGGGTCGACGCTATGGAGCACGAACACCTCGGGCTCGGCGAGATCCAGCGGGCCAGCGGGCACGACACCCTGTTCGACAACCTGTTCGTCCTCCAGAACTTCCTGGACATGGACGCGTTCGCCGAGATGAACACCCGGCACGGCATCACCTCGGTGAAGGCCGACGACTCCACCCACTATCCGTTCACCTGGGTCGTCACGCCCGGGGACCGGCTCACGGTCAAACTGGAGTACCGCGACGGCGACACCGGCAACGCCCGCCGCCTCCTCGACGACTACCTGAGCGTGCTCGACGACCTGGCCCGTGCCACCGGACCGGTCGGCGCGCTGCGAGGTCCGGGCCGGGTGCCGGAGCCGGCCGCACGCACCGACGTCGGCAGGGACACCGTCGTCGACCGGTTCGACCGGGCGGCGGACCGCGACCCGCGGCGGGTGGCACTCGTCGCCCACGGCTCGACGATGACGTTCGCCGAACTCCGCGACCGCAGCCGGGCCGTGGCGGGCGTGCTCGCCGCGCGCGGCATCGGACCGGAGACGACCGTGGGACTCGCGATCCCGCGCTCCCTGGACTGGATCGCGGCGCTGTTCGCCGTCCTGCGGGTCGGCGCCGCGTACGTGCCGCTGGAGCTCGACCACCCGGACGAGCGGATCGCGGCCATCGTCGACGACGCCCGCCCGGACGTGATCCTCACCGTGAGCGCGGTCTCGCCCCGGCTGAGCGGCGACCTGATCGAACTGGACCGGCCGCTCCCCGACGCCGAGCCGTTTGTGACGTTCGCGCCGGACGACGCGGACCGGCTGCGCCACCCCGCGTACACCATCTACACCTCCGGCTCCACCGGGAAGCCCAAGGGCGTGGTGACCGAGTACGCCGGTCTCACCAACATGCTGATCAACCATCAGCGCCGGATCTTCGAGCCGGTGCTGGCCGAGCACGGCCACCGGATCTTCCGGATCGCGCACACCGTGTCGTTCGCGTTCGACATGTCGTGGGAGGAGCTGCTGTGGCTCGCCGACGGGCATGAAGTGCACATCTGCGACGAGGAGTTGCGGCGGGACGCGCCCCGGCTGGTCGCCTACTGCCTGGAGCACGGGATCGACGTCGTCAACGTGACTCCGACCTACGCCCAGCAGCTGGTCGCCGAGGGCCTGCTCGACGACCCGGCACACCGGCCGGCGCTGGTGCTGCTCGGCGGCGAGGCCGTCACACCGACGCTGTGGCAGCGGCTCGCCGAGACCGAGGGCACGGTCGGCTACAACCTGTACGGGCCCACCGAGTACACCATCAACACCCTGGGCGTCGGCACCTTCGAGTGCGAGGACCCGGTGGTGGGCGTCGCCATCGACAACACCGACGTGTACGTCCTGGATCCGTGGCTGCGGCCGCTGCCGGACGGTGTGCCCGGCGAGCTGTACGTGGCGGGCATCGGCATCGCGCGCGGCTACCTAGGGCAGCCCGCCCAGACGGCCCACCGCTTCGTCGCCTGCCCGTTCGGCGAGCCCGGCGAGCGCATGTACCGCACCGGCGACCTCGTGGTTCGCCGCCCGGACGGCAACCTGATGTACCTGGGCCGCACCGACCAGCAAGTCAAGATCCGCGGCCACCGGGTCGAACTCGGCGAGGTCGAGGCGATGTTCGCCGCGCACCCGGCGGTCCGGTTCGTCGCGGCGGTCGCCCAGCCCGACCCGCAGGTCGACGGTGCCCACCGGCTGGCCGCCTACCTGGTCCTGGACGGGGCGGAGCTGGCGAGCGTCGCCGCCGACGTGGGCGCCGGACTGCCGGACTTCCTGCGGCCCACGCACTACGCCCAGGTCGACAGCATCCCGCTGACGGTGAACGGGAAGGCTGACACCAAGGCGCTGCCCGAGGCCAAGCCACTGGGCGCGCTGACCACGGCGGGGGAGCGGGGCCCGCAGACCGAGACCGAGACCGTGGTGTGCGAGTACTTCGCCGAGGCACTGGATCTCGACGACGACGAGGTGAGCGCGGTGGGCGACTTCGTGGCCCTGGGGGGACACTCCATGCTGGCGGTGCGGCTGGTCGGGCTGCTCCGCCGCGAGTACGGTCCCGTGATCACCATCCGCGATCTGTTCACCCTGCGAACCCCGGAAGCGATTGCCCGCCACCTCGATGACAACTGACACCCAGCGGCCCCGCCACGGGGCCGCGATCCTCCGGACGGCCCTGCGCCGCAACGTCGGCGCCATGGCCTGGGGCACCCTCCTCATGGGCCTCTACCAGGCCGGCGAGACGGCCTTCCCCATCGCGCTCGGCCTGATCGTCGAGCACACGATGCGGGACGGCCGCAGCCTCCAGGCGCTCGCCGTGTCGATCGCCGCCCTGGCCGTGATCATCACGACGGTGTCGCTGTCGTGGCGGTTCGGCATGCGCATCCTGCAGAAGGCCAACACGACCGAGGCACACCGCTGGCGGGTGAAGGTCGCGGCGTGCGGGCTGCAGCCCGTGGCCCGGGACGTCGACCTCAAGTCCGGCGAGGTGCTGACCATCGCCACCGAGGACGCCGACCAGACCGCCGACATCATCGAGGTGGTGCCGCTGCTCGTCAGCTCGCTGGTCGCGGTGCTGGTCGCGGCGGTCGCCCTGGGCCTTGCGGACATCCGGCTCGGGCTGCTGGTGATCGTGGGCACCGTCGCGATCCTGTCGGTCCTCAGCGTGATGTCCAAGCGGATCGGCAGCAGCACCCAGGAGCAACAGGCCCGGGTGGCGCGGGCGGGTGCGAAGGTCGCCGACCTGATCACCGGCCTGCGTCCGCTGCACGGCTTCGGCGGCAACCACGCCGCGTTCCGGTCCTACCGGGAGGTCAGCACGGAGGCGAAGCGCCAGTCGATCACCGTCGCCAAGGTGAACGGCGCCTACGCGGGTACCGCCCTGGCCCTCAACGCGGTCCTCGCCGGCGCCGTGACCCTGACGGCGGGCTGGCTGGCGTTCGAGGGCCGGATCACCATCGGTGAACTCGTCATGGCCGTGGGACTGGCGCAGTTCATCATGGAACCGCTCAAGCTGTTCTCCGAGATGCCCAAGTACGTGATGATCGCGCGGGCCTCGGCCGAGCGGATGGCCCTGGTGCTGTCGGCCCCGCCGGTCATGACCCCGGGCTCCGAACGCCCCTCCGAGGGCGGCGACCTGGAGATCGACGGCGTCCGCCACGGCACGCTGACGTATCTGAAGTTCCAGGTGAAGGCGGGGGAGTTCGTCGCCATCGCCCCCTACCAGCCCCGCGCGGCGGCCGACCTCGCCGCCGTCCTGGCCGTGCGCGTCCCGCCCGCCGCGTACGAGGGCACGGTACGGATCGGCGGCAAGGACCTGGCGGACCTCTCCGTCGAGGCGGTCCGCGAGCACCTGCTGGTCAACCCGTACGACGGGGAGATCTTCGCGGGCACCCTCCGCACGAACATCGACCCGTCGGGCACCAGCCGCACGGTGCCCGAGGCGGTCGAGGCCTCCATGCTGACCGACGTCGTGGCCCTGCACCGCGAGGGCCTGGACTACGGCGTCCGCGACCGGGGCGCCAACCTCTCCGGAGGCCAGCGCCAACGCCTCTCCCTGGCACGCGCCCTGGCCGCCGACACCGACGTCCTCGTCCTGCACGACCCGACGACGGCGGTGGACGCGGTCACAGAACAACTCGTCGCCCGCAACGTGGCGAAGCTGCGCCGGGGCCGCACGACGATCGTGATCACCAGCAGCCCGGCCTTCCTGGACGCGGCAGACCGGGTCCTCGTCCTCGACGACGGCACGATCACAGCAGAGGACACCCACCGCAACCTGCTGACGAGTGACGAGGCCTACTGCCAGGCGGTCGCACGGTAACGCTTCAAGGGGGCCAGGGGTACACGCTGTGAGGGGCGCGGGGAACTGCGCGATCAACCCCCACGCACCCGCACCCGACAACGGTGCTGCACGCGAAAGGGGCGCGGGGAACTGCGCGATCAACCCCCACGCACCCGCACTCGACAACGGTGCTGGACGCGAAAGGGGCGCGGGGAACTGCGCGACCAGCCCCCACGCACCGGCACTCGACAACGGTGCTGGACGGGAAAGGGGCGCGGGGAACGGCGCGATCACCGGAAGGGGGCGCGGGGAACGGCGCGATCACTCCCCACGCACCCGCACCCGACAACGGCGCTGCACGCGAAAGGGGCGCGGGGAACTGCGCGACCAGCCCCCACGCCCCCGCACCCGACAACGGCGCTACGCGCGGAGCGCCCAGCCCACATCCCTGAGCAACGCATGACGCCACCCCGCCCGGTCATGCCCCGACGCCGACCGCGACACCCGCACGGTCGCCCCGGCCCGCTCCACCAGCCCCTCGGTCACCTCACAGTGGGCCAGCATCCGGTCCTCATGCTCCCCGACATCGAACGCGACCCGAAGCCCCGACAGATCCATCCCCGCCCGCAGCCGCTCGGCGATCACACCCCCCACCGAACCCCCCAACGGATCAGCCGCCCGCAGGGCACCCGGAGTCCACCAGAACGACCCCGACTGACACGCCACCCGCGTCACCAGCTCGGGAAACTCCAGCGCCGCGTACACCGCACTCAGCCCCCCGAGACTCTGCCCGGCCACCACCAGCCGCTCCGGATCGGCGGGCACGCCCGACTCCGCCACCAGCGGCAGCAGTTCGTCCCGCACCGTCTCCCACAGCTCGGGCCGGCAGGTGAACTCGGCGGCCCGGTCCTTGGCGGGCAGGAAGACCAGCGTGACCGGCGGCACCTCACCCGCCGCCACCGCCGAGTCGAACGCGGTCACGGCCGGATGCAGATGGAGCCAGTCGTCGCCGTCGAGCAGCAGTACCACCGGCCCACCGCCCCCCGCCGGATGAACCCGCACGGTCCGCCGCCCGCCCAGCCGCTCACTGGCCCAGCGGATCCGCGTCCGCGGCAGGGGCAGCACCGCGTCCGCCCCGAGGACGGGCCAGTGCGGCTGCTCCGGGGCGTCCGGGGTCGCGGCGATGGACCGTTCGCCGCCCGCCCCGGCCGGGTTGAACGGGTCGGCATGGAAGACGTCCCCCATCACGAACCGGTACGTCACCCGCAGCCGTTCGGGCATGCGCACCTCGGCATACCAGCAGTCGCTGTCCTGCCAGCGGCGCAGGGCGACCGGCTCCGACCAGCTCTCGAACTCGACGGTCACCGGCGACGACCCGCGCCACAGGAACAGGGTCACCCAACCGCCGCCCTCGGCGGGCACCGACGAGGGCGCCCCCACAGCGGCCCAGAACGCGGAACTGCCGGGCGCGCCCGGCAGCCCGAACCCGGCGAACGCGTCCCGACTGCCGGCCGCGGTCACACGCATGAGCGTCTCCTTGTGAGAGGGAAGGGGCAAAGGCTAAGCTCCGTCAATTAGGCGAGCCTAACCTAATCTTGACCCCTTCGAGGAGGCACGACGCATGAGCACCAACCCCTTCGACGACACCGAAGGCCGGTTCCTCGTCCTGGTGAACGACGAGGGCCAGCACTCCCTCTGGCCGTCCTTCGCCGAGGTCCCCGGGGGATGGACGATCGCCTTCGCCGAGAACACCCGCGAGGCATGCCTGGAGTACGTCGAGACCCACTGGACGGACCTGCGCCCCCGGTCCCTCGCAGCGTCCCAGGACGCCTGACACCGCCGATGCTGTGCACCAGGCTGACCAACGCCCGTTTCCTCACCATGGATCCGGACCACCCGGTCGCTCATGACCTCGGCATCTGGCAGGGCCGGATCGCGGGCCTCGACGAGGCCGTGACCTCCCTGCCCGCCAAGGAGGTCATCGACCTCCAGGGCGCCACGGTGCTCCCGGGGTTCATCGACGCCCATGTCCACCTAGCCTGGACGGGGTTCAAGCAGAACACCCCGAGCATCGCGGGCCGCACGCGCATCGACGACGTGCTCGCGGTCGTGGCCGAGGCGGTCGCCCGCACCCGGGCCCCCGGCGACTGGGTGAGCATCGCCGGCTACGACCAGCGGGCCCTCGGCCGCCATCTGACCGCCGCCGAACTCGACCGGGTCAGCGACGGACGCAAGCTCTACCTGCTGCACGACTCCGGGCACGGCTGCGTCGTCAACACCGCCGTCCTGGACCTGCTCCCCGCCGGCATCCCGCACGAGAACGGCTTCCTCGCCGAGCAGGCCATGGGCGCCGCCCGCGCCCTGCGCCTTCCGCACGCCCAGGAGGACCTGGCCGAGGCGATCGGCCGCGCGGCCCGCACCTGTCTGACCGAGGGCGTCACCGCCTGCGCCGAAGCCGGCATCGGCGGCACCCTCTTCGGCCACAGCCCCGTCGAACTCGGCGCCTACCAACTCGCCCGCGACAAAGGCCTGTTGCCGCTGCGGGTGCAGCTCATGGTGTCCGCGGACCGGCTGCGCCCGGTCACCGCACACAAGGCCGACGGCATCCCGCGCGCCCTCGACCTCGGCTTGCGCACCGGCTTCGGCGACGACCGGCTCTGTGTGGGCGCGCTGAAGGTGTACACCGACGGCGGCATGATGGCCCGGACGGCCGCACTGACCAGCCCGTACGAAGGGCTCGACCACGCCGGGCAGTTGCAGGACGACCCGGACGTGCTCACGGACCTCATCGTGGACGGCCACCTCGCCGGCTGGCAGCTCGCCGTGCACGCCATCGGCGACCGCGCGGCCGACCTCGCCCTGGACGCCATCGAGCGCGCCCAGCGGATCCGGACCCGCCCCGAGGCACGCCACCGCATCGAACACGCAGGGCTGATCCGCCCCGACCAGCTCCCGCGCATGGCCCGGCTCGGCGTCAGCGCGGTCGTCCAGCCGAACTTCCTGCGCTACTACGGCGACGACTACGCCTCGGTCATGGGCGGGGAACGGGCTCCCTGGATGTACCGGGGCCGGGCCTTCCTGGACCACGGCATCCCCCTGGTGGGCAGCTCGGACCGGCCCGTCGCCGACGGATCGCCCCTGCGCGCCGTCCAGTTCATGGCCGAACGCGCCTCCATCTCCGGCCAGCTCATCGGCCCGGACGAGGCCGTCACCGTCGACCAGGCCCTGCACGCGTACACCGTCGCCGCTGCCCGCGCCTGCCACTGGGAGGACCGCCTGGGCTCCCTCACCCCGGGCAAACACGCCGACCTGGTCGTCCTCGCCGACGACCCCCGGAGCGTCGACACCTCGCGCATCGGAGACATCGAGGTCGTGGAGACGTACGTGGGCGGACTCCCGAGCCGCCCGCGCGCCTGACCCCCGGTCCGGAACCGAGGAAGGAACCCCTTGACCACGGCCCCGCCGCGCCCCGCCGTGTCCCCGCACGCCCTTGCCGCACCGACGCCCACCGTGCGTACCGCCCGCCCGGAGGAGGCCGCCGCCCTCGCGGCCCTGTCTCGGCCGTTCGCGCACTCGGGGGCACTGCGCGCACGCCCCGTCTCCCTCTACGCCGCCCACGCGGCCGACTTCCTGGTGCTCCAGGCCCCCGACGGGGCTTTCGACGGCTGCGTGGGCCTGCGCGCCTACCCCGCGGACCCGGGGGAGGGCCGCGAACGCGCGGGCGTCGTCTACAACTTCTGCGTGGCCGCGCACCGGCAGGGGAGCGGAGCGGGCGCCCGGCTGTTACGCGCGGCGCTCGCCACCGCACGCGCCCAGTCGCTCGACGCCCTCTTCACGGCGACCACCGGAGGCGCCGTGCTCTTCCTCCGCCACGGCTTCACGCCCACGACCGCGCACCGTGCGCCACGGCCCTGGGCGGAGTCCCTGGACCCGCGGCGCGGGGCACGCGTCCTGGTCAGGACATGGTGACGGCGTCGGGCACCACGGTGGTGCCGGGGCTGGTCCCGGCCAGCACACTGCGCAGCACCGCGTGCGGCACGCGCCCGTCCACCACATGTGCCTTGCGTACCCCGCCGCGCACGGCCCGCAGACAGCCCTCCATCTTCGGCAGCATCCCGCTCGCCAGCCCCGGCAGCAGCCCGTCCAGCTCCCGGGCCGTCAGATGCCCGATGACCTCGGTGCTGCGCGGCCAGTCCGCATACAGCCCCTCGACGTCGGTGAGCACCACCAGCCGCTCGGCATCGAGCGCTACGGCGAGGGCGGCCGCCGCGAGATCGGCGTTCACGTTGTAGACCTGCCCGTCCGCGCCACGTGCCACGGGGGAGACGACGGGGATGTGGTCCTGCTCCAACAGGGCGCGCACGATGGCCGGATTGACGTCCACGACGTCACCGACGAGGCCGATGTCCACCGCCCTGCCGTCCACCCGGGCCGGCCGCCGCACGGCCGTCATCGTGTGCGCGTCCTCCCCGGTCAGACCCACCGCGAAGGGACCGTGGACGTTGATGTGACCGACCAGTTCCCGCTGCACGCGGCCCGTCAGCACCATGCGCACCACGTCCATGGTCTCGGGCGTGGTCACTCTCAGCCCCGCCTCGAAGCGGGTCTCCAGGCCGAGCCGGTCCAGCATCGCGCTGATCTGCGGCCCGCCGCCGTGCACGACGACCGGGCGCAGGCCCGCGTGCCACAACTCCACCACGTCCTGGGCGAAGGTCAGTTGAAGCCCGGGGTCCACCATGGCGTTGCCGCCGAACTTGACGACGACCACGCTGCCCCGCAGATCCTCGGGCCAGGGACGTGTCCCCGCGAGCGGATCCCCGTCACGGGCGGCTGTCACGGTCACGCTGACACTCCGTTTCATGGCGGGGCGGGACGGCGCCGGGCGAAGTCGTGCCGCAGATCACGCGCGAAGTCGATTAGCCAAGGCTAACCTTACCAAGGCCCCCGGTCGAAGCGCAGGAGTCAGAGGAGGGCCAGGAAAACTGCCGCTGACGCCCGCTCAGGCCGGGCAGTCAGCCCGCGTGGTGGCAGTACCCCAACGGATCATCAGATAGCCGGACCCGCCGATCTCCGCCACGGCGTAGCGAGAGTACGGCCAGGCGCTCCCCGCACTCTCCCGTTCGCTCACCAGCGCCCGGCACGCCTCGCCGGCGGCCAGATCCGCCCAGGACTCGACCTGCTCCTGGTTCCACTGCAAGTAATCCGACCAGACGTACATCACCGAGTCGTCGGGGTCGAAGCCCACTTTGATGTGCGCGTTGCCGAGCACCCGGTCGGTACCGAGTGTCCGGCGCATCCCGTTGGTACCCGTGATGATCCTTCGGGCGGTGGCGTCCGCGACCCGGATCTCCGCGCCGTCGGTACTGGGGATCATCGCCTGCCCCAGACCCTCCTCGTCGGGATGCCAGTCCTGCGCACCGCCCTCGCCCTGCCCTGTGCCGTCGTCGGCGGCCGACCGGCAGCCGGTGTCGGTCACGAAGTCGTCCTGCCAGGTCACCCGGGGCTCCCGGCCCTGCTCCTCCTTCACCATGACATACGTGCGGTACGGCAGGTCAGGGTGCAGCCGGAGGACGACGTCCCGCAGCGTCAGGCACAACGACCTGGCGATCCGCGTCTCCGCGTACAGCGTCCCCTGCTCGTCGGAGGCCAGCCGGTACGAGAAGTAGACCTCCCGGCGCGACGTGTGGAACCGTACGGTCCCCGGAGTGAAGTCGGCGCCCTCACCGAGCTCCTGCGCCTCGACGCCCTGGTCGTGCAGGACCGCGCGCGCCACCTCGTGCTCCCCCGCGCCTCGGGCGGCTCGTGCCCGGTCCCAGCTCGCCGCACTCGCCGCGCCGCCGCCCGCGGCCTGCCGCTCCGCCTTCTCGTCCCCCTGCGCGGTGCTCGCCGAAGCATGCCCGGATCCGCCGGAGACCGGCGATGACGCCGAGGACGCGGACAGGGGTGTGTGACGGTCACCCCCGGTGTCGCCGGGCAGCAGCGCCGCCACTCCTCCGGCCAGGCCGCCGACGACGCCTGCCGCGAGGGCAACGGCCGCCACCAGCCGCTTCCGGGAACGGCGGCTGTCCGACGGCAGCTGCCAGGCGGAGTCCTCCGGGGTCGGCACCTCCCAGGCGGCCGTGATCATGTCCGCCGCCGTCGCCGGTGACGCGGCCCCCGCCGCCTGAGTGACCTGAGACGCCAGGAGCACCGCACACTCCTGGGCGGCCTCGGCGGCCGACGGGCGGTCACCCGGCTCCTGGGCCAGCGCCTTCTCCACGATCCCGCGCAGGAGGACGGGGACGCCGTCCAGGTCGGCCTCGCCCGACATCACACGGAAGGCGACCACATCCGGCGCACCGGCCCCGAACGGCAGCCGTCCGGTGGCCGCATAGGCCACGAGCGCGCCCCACGCGAACACGTCACCCGCCGGACCCGCGCTGCCCTGACGGTACTGCTCGGGGCTGATCCAGCCGGGGGTGCCGGTCATGACCCCCGTCCGGGTGACACTGGTTCCGTCGGCGGCGTGCGCGATACCGAAGTCCAGCACCCGGGGGCCGGCGGGCGTGAGCAGGACGTTCTGCGGCTTCACGTCGCGGTGCACCACCCCCACGGCGTGAATGGCGGCCAGCGCCTGTGCGGTGGCGGCCGCGAACGCGTACGCGCTCCCCTCCGTGAGAGGCCCCTGCGCGAGCACGTGCTGGGTCAGGGTAGGCCCGGGCACGTATGCGGTGGCCAGCCACGGGGTCTCTGCGTCCGGATCGGCGGCCAGCAGCGGAACCACATGCGGTCCGGTGACACGGGACGACAGCTCCACCTCACGCCGGAAACGGGCCCTGAACTCCGGATCCTGGGCCTGCTCGGGGTGAATCACCTTGACCGCGACGCGCATTCCGTCGGAGGCGACACCGGCATGAACGGTGCCCATGCCGCCCGCGCCGAGACGGCCGATGATGCGGTAGGGGCCAATACGGGATGGGTCGCCCGGACGAGCCGGCCGAACTCTTCCGGAGCCGATTTCGCTCACGAACACTTCCTTGGAACAGTGGGATGAACGGGCAGACCGAGGTGTCGATCGCATCCGCCGGACGCCGGGTGGACGGGGGAGTTACTCACGACCGCCGCGCGACGAGCCCCGGCTGATGTGGCCGCTCGGAAAGCCGATGCGGCCGGTCGAAAAGCTCATGTGGCCGGTCAGAGAGCTGATGTGACCGCCCGAAACCTGATGTGGCCGGTCAGAAGGCTGATGTGGCCGGTCAGAAACCTGATGTGGCCGGTCAGAAAGCTGAGGTGGCCGGTCCTAAAGTGCCGCAGACCGGCGAACTGCGGTGCCCAGTCCTTCAGTTCGTCGACGATCGCAGGTTCGGTCCGGCACCGGGCCGCCGCTGCGGCACGCCATCCGTCCCCCGGGGTACCCGGCCCCGCACCATCCCGGTCATGGCGCCCAGCGCCCACTCGTCCTCGACACTGCCCCGTCGCATCGCGGTCCCCTCCCCGGCCGTCGACCTTGTGCGACGCGAGCCTATGCGGCTTTGCCCCCGGGGGCGGCCGGTTTGAAGGCTCTCCTGCCCCGGGAGCCAGGGCGCCCGCCCGACCTCCCGGGCTTCCGCGCCGGCTACTTCGTCCTGCGGTTCGCGGAGACGGCAGACTCTTTCCCCAGCACTTCGAGAGTCTCTTCCATTTCCCGGATCTTCCCGCGCAGTTGCACCAGTTCCTCGCGCTCCGCCACGGTCAGCGGGCCCGCCGTACCTGGGTCTCGCTCCGCCGCCGGACCTCGCCGGCCTGCTCGTCCCAGGTGTAGAAGCGGAAGCGCTTCTGGAGACGCTCGGTGAAAGACGGCCTCCGGCGTGCCGTGCCGCAGCGCCACCGCGCCCTCTCTCGCGGCCCGGCTCGCGCGCTCCTGGCGACAGAAGCGCGATCGCGGATCCCCGAGCACCTGCGGCGCAACCCGGTTGCCGGGGCGGTCTCGCGCACCGGCGCAGCGCACAAGTACGCCGACTTTGCGGCAACCGCGGGACCCGACCTGCCGTGGCGGTCCCGCAGCCCGGCGGGAGCGGTCGCGTGTGGCAAGAATGACCCCATGCACATTGTGATCGCGGGTGGACACGGAAAGATCGCGCGCCGGCTGACCCGGCTGCTCTCGGCGCGCGGCGACAACGTCACAGGGCTGATCCGCAACCCGGACCACGCCGACGACCTGCGCGCGGACGGTGCGGAACCGGTGGTGTGCGACCTGGAGCACGCCTCGGTGGACGAGGTGGCCGGCCACCTCGGCGGCGCCGACGCGGCACTGTTCGCCGCGGGCGCCGGACCGGGCAGCGGCGTGGCCCGCAAGCAGACGGTGGACCGGAACGCGGCCATCCTCCTCGCCGACGCGGCCGAGCGCGCCGGGGTGCGCCGCTTCCTGGTGATCTCCTCGATGGGCGCGGACAGCCCGCCGCCGCCCGGCACCGACCCGGTGTTCGCCGCCTACCTGAAGGCCAAGGGCGAGGCGGACGCCGACATCGCCTCCCGTCCGGGACTGGACTGGACGATTCTGCGCCCGGGGACGCTGACCGACGACCCCGGTAGCGGCCGCGTCACGCTCGCCGAGCACACCGGCCGCGGCCAAGTGCCGCGCGACGACGTGGCCGCGGTGCTCGCCGCCCTGCTCCACGAGCCCAGGACCGCCGGACGCATCCTCGAACTGATCAGCGGGACCACCCCGGTCGAGGAGGCGGTACGCGCCGTGGCCGGCGGCTGACGCCGCACTCCGCCTTCGCCCGGGTGCGGGTGACGACTCACACCCGGGCGCTGCAAGACACGCAGTGCAGCGACGCCGACACGGCGTTCCGCAAGCTGAGGGGCATCGCGGTGCGCCCAGCGGTACACCCTGCGAGCGCCAGTCGATCGGCTACGCCTTCGGGCACGTCGAGGCGATGTCGGAGAAGGGACACCTCGCGGAGGCCCGGGACAAGCTGGGAGTATGGACGTGAGCGACGAAGGAGGCCCGTCATGAAATCCGGAGCCCCTGATTATGACGCCTGGTACTCGCGCACACCCTCGCAGGCCGAGGGCGAGCGGGACGAGACGGGCGAGCGCACCGCAACGGAACGGCACCCGGACGTCCCCCGGAGCGAGCCATCCCAGGCCGAAGGCGAGCGGGGCGACGACGCCTAGCGCGCTCCGCTCGCTTGCGGGCCCTCGCCCCCTCGGTGCCGTCCTTGTTGCTCCCGGGTTCGGGGGCGACGATCACCTCCCGCCGGGCAGGGTCCTCGCGGCCCCAGACCCGGCAAACCGGGGGAATTCGGCGGGTGGAGGAGGTGAGTGAGCGGCCCCTGCCGGTTACCCGGGTGGCCCAGGATTCCGGATCCGATGAGGGAGAAGGGGCCATGACTCAAAGTACGAGCGCCCGGGACGTGGTGAAGGCCATCAAGGATGTCGACTTCCCCGCCGGCAAGGACGAGCTGATCGAAGCGGCGAGCCGGTCTGGCGCCGCGCCGGAGGTCGTCAAGGCGCTGCGCGGCATCCCGCCCGAGCAGTACGCCAACCGCGAGGAGGTGGCCCGGTCGGTCCGCGTGGATCCCGACTCCGACCTCGGGCTGAGCCCGGCACAGCGAGCCGAGCAAGCCCGGGAGGGCGGCAGGCCGGGACAGTCCCAGCATCTGCGCGAGGTGCCGAAACCGCCGGTCGAGGAGGAGCTGGACAGCTGACGGCCAGGCCGCCCGGTGCCGGTCGCGCCCCTCAGCGGGCGTGCCGCCCCCGCGCGGTCGGCGTCGCCGCCGGAGCCGAGCGGCCCGGCCGGGGCGACCTCCTCCGCGACCTACATGGTCACCGGGACCACTCCTTCAAGCCCCAGCGCCTGCACGCGGTCAGAGCTCAGGACCCCGCCGACCTACGGAAAACGCGGATTGCACGCAAAGGCGTCTGGTCCAGCGCGCGATCGGGCCCCGCCGCTGGGTGATCGAACGCCGCAGTCAGCCCAGTACTTCTGCGATCGGGGCGTCGGCGTCCACGTAGCGCACGAGCTTGCGGTTGGCGAATTCCACGATGCCCACGTCGCCGAGTTCGCGTCCGTAGCCGGAGCGCTTGATGCCGCCGAAGGGCAGCTCCGGTCGGGACGCGGTCGGGTGGTTGATCCATACCATGCCCGCCTCCAGCCGGTCCGCGACGCCGCGAGCACGTTCCGGGTCGGCGGCGAAGACCGCGCCGCCCAGGCCGTAGGGGGAGGTGTTGGCCAGTGCCACGGCCTCGTCCTCGTCGGCGACCCGGTAGACCGTGGCGACGGGGCCGAAGAGCTCTTCCCGGTAGGCCCGCATGTCCGGGGTGACGTCGGTGAGAAGGGTCGGCTCGACGAAGGCGCCCGGCAGGTCCGGCCGCCCGCCGCCCAGCACCACCGTCGCCCCCTTGTCCACCGCGTCACGAACCTGCTCCATCAGCAGTTCGGCGGCGGCCTCGGACGACAGCGGGCCGAGCGTGGTGGCGGGGTCGGCCGGATCGCCCGGTCGCACCGCGCTCATCCGGTCGCGCAGCCCGGTGACGAAGGCGTCGTAGACGTCGGCGAGGACGATGAAGCGCTTGGCCGCCACGCAGCACTGCCCGGTGTTGCCCATCCGGCCGAGGAACGCGGCGTACACGGTGCGCTCGAGGTTGTGATCGTCCAGCACGACGAAGGGATCACTGCCACCCAGCTCGAGGACGGACTTCTTGACATTGCGGCCGGCGATCTCGCCCAAGCTCATGCCCGCCCGCTCGCTCCCGGTGAGTGACGCCCCTTGCACTCGAGAGTCATCGATGATCTTCCCGACGTCTCTGCCCCGCACGAAAAGATTGGTGTAGACGCCGGTCGGCAGACCCGCATCAGTGAACAGCTGCTCGATTGCCAGTGCGGACTGGGGACAGCTACTCGCGTGCTTGAGCAGGATCGTGTTGCCGAGGACGAGGTTCGGACCCGCGAAGCGGACGACCTGGTACAGCGGGAAGTTCCACGGCATCACCCCGAGAAGGACGCCGAGCGGCTCGTTCACCAGCACGGCCGTGCCCTCGGGCACCGGCAGGGGGCGTTCTTCCAGCAGCTCGGGGCCGTGCTCGCCGTAGTAGGTGAGGATGTCGGACGCGAGGTCGACCTCCGCACGGCTCGAGTCGATCAGCTTGCCGACCTCAAGGGTCAGCAGCCGCGCCAGTTTCTCCTTGCGCTCCCTCATGAGCCGGCCGGCACGTTGCACGAAGGCCCCCCGGTCGGCGGTCGATCGGGCACGCCAGTCCGGAAAGCTACCGTGCGCCGCGTCGATCGCGCGCCCTACGTCCTCCGGGCTCAACGCCGGGAACTCCCGAACTCTTTCACCGGTGTACGGGTTGACCGTGGCGATGGGGCTTCCCTGGGCAGTGACATGGGCGTCCATGACGCCTCCCTGGAGTCGGGGCACCTCGGGTTTCCACGCCCGGAGCAGCTCACACGTGCTGATTCGTCCCATGCCACGGCAAGCTGCGGCACTCGAGTTCAACCTGGCCTGCGAGGCCTGAACACCACGGTGGACGGGGGCGTCAGGCTGTGTGTGGGTACTCGTCGTCACCGCCGTCCGTGCGCGGGCGCGGGCCGGGGCGGCGTGGCAGGCTTGCAGGGGATCCGCGCCGTTCGTCGCAACACATCAGCGAAGGAGGACGACGCATGGATGAGCAGGAATTCGTCCGTACCGTCGCCGAACGCACCGGACTGAGCCGGCAGGAGGCGAGGGACCTGACCTGGGCCACGCTCGAGACGCTGGCCCACAGGCTGAGCCAGGGGGAGGCCAGGGACCTGATCACCGAGCTTCCCGAGGGCCTCGCGGAGGCGGTGCGCCGGGGAACCACGGATCGCATCGAGCGCTTCGGCCACCACGACAGCGTGCAGCGCGTGGCCGAACGCACCATGCTCAAGGAGGAGGAAGCCGACCGGGGTGTGCGGACCGTACTGGCCGTGCTCCGCGAGGCGATCAGCGAGAAGGAGTTCAATGACCTGATGTCGCAGCTCGGAACGGACTTCTCCCAGGCCGTCGAATCCGCCGGGTGACCCCGGGCTTTCGACACGCCGCTCGTGTCACGGCGCCCGTGTCAGGGCGCCAGCGGCCTGAACGCCGATCTTCACGCTCGCCATGGCAGCGCGCCCGGCGCTGGTGCTGTGCGCCCCGGAGACCGGGGACTTGGCTCTGCCCGCCGCGGCCCAACAGCCCAGCACATTCGCCCCTGGCGGCCGCCAGGCGCCTTCACCTCCGTCCCCGTCCCCGTCCCCGTCTCCGTCTTCGCCATCCCCGGCCGCCCGGCCGCCGCCCTCCAGCACATGCGACCCGGCCGTCTGGGAGGCGCGGACCTGGGCACCCGGTGCGGGTGCGCGTGACACGGATCCGCGGCGGACGGGAGGCCCGAGATGTCTGCGGAATCGGCCAGAACGATTGCGCTCCCCTCCGGTGAGGAGATCGCGGCGCTCGGGCAGGGCACCTGGTACCTGGGCGAGGACCCGGCCCGGCGTGAACAGGAGATCGCCGCGCTCCGGCTGGGCGTGGACCTGGGCATGACGGTCGTCGACACGGCGGAGATGTACGGCGACGGCGCAGCCGAGGAACTCGTCGGGGAGGCCCTGCGCGGACGCCGGGAGGAGGTCTTCCTCGTCAGCAAGGTGCTGCCCGGCCACGCCGACCGGAAGGGCACCGTCGCCGCCTGCGAGGGCAGCCTGCGGCGGCTCGGTACGGAACAGCTGGACCTGTACCTGCTGCACTGGCGGGGACGGTGGCCACTCGAGGAGACCCTTGCGGGATTCGCCGACCTGATGGAGGCGGGGAAGATCCGTTACTGGGGCGTGAGCAATCTGGACGTGGCCGACATGACCGAGCTGACCACCCTCCCCGGTGGCGACGCCGTGGCCGTCGACCAGGTGCTGTACAACCTCTCCCGGCGCGGCATCGAATGGGACCTGCTCCCCTGGTGCCGCGAGGCCGAGGTGACGGTCATGGCCTACTCCCCGATCGAGCAGGGGCGGATCCTGGAGGCCGAGGCACTGGGTGCCGTGGCCCGGGCCCTCGGAGCGACTCCGGCCCAGGTGGCACTCGCCTGGGTGCTGGAACAGGGGGTGGCCGCGGTCCCGCGTTCCGGATCACCCGACCACGTCCGGGAGAACCGTGGCGCGGTGGACCTGCACCTTCCCACCGAGGCGCTCGACGCCCTCGACGAGGCGTTCCCGCCGCCCAGCGGTCCCACGCCCCTGGAGATGCTCTGAAGGAGTTGACAGGATGACGCGCCCACTCGTCGTCGGAATGGGAGGTTCGCTGCGCACCCCGTCGACCAGCCTCACCGCACTGTCTGTGGCGGTCGAGGGGGCGGCCGACGCGGGCGCCGGCACCGTGGTGATCGACCTCAAGCGGCTGGCTCTTCCGTTCTACACGTCCGAGCACGGGATCCCCGCGTCCGCCCGCCAGCTCGCGGACACGGTTCAGGCCGCCGACGCCCTGCTGTGGAGCAGCCCGACGTACCACGGGTCGGTCAGCGGCGCGTTCAAGAACGCGGTGGACTGGCTCGCCCTCCTCGCCGACCACGACCCGCCCTACCTCAGCAACAAACCCGTGGGGATGCTGACGACCGCCGGTGGAGTGCAGGGCCTGCAGGCGATCAACGCGATGGAGTTCATCGTGCGGTCGCTGCGCGGCTGGGCCGTGCCGCTGGTGTTCGCGGTCCCGCGGTCCTCCCGGATCTTCGACGGCGACGGACGCCTGACCGACCAGGCGGTCGCGGACCAATTGCGCGGCCTCGGCGCGGAGGTGACCAGGGCGGCCCTGCAGTTCCGGGCGGATGGCACGTGCGACTACGCGCAGGAGCGGGCGCCCGGGGCCGTCCGGGAGTGAGCCCGGGCACCGGGGCCGTCCGGGACTGAGCCCGGGCCCGGCCTCGTCACGCAGCGGGCGCCGGGGGCCGTGCTTCCTCAGGGACCGGTCCGCTCCACGGGCCGGTGCTCGCCGCGCGCCCCGGAGCGCCCGGGTGGGAAGTGCGGCAGCACGTGTTCGGCCAGTTCGTCGATCACTTCGGCGACCGGACGGCGGCTGTGCTTGAAGTTGATCATCAGCTGGTCGATGCCGATGTCCTGCCAGGCGCGCATCATCGCCAGGAACGACACCCGGCCCACCGAGAAGCCCTGGTGGATGCGCCGGGGCAGGGCCAGCGGGTCCTCGGCCAGATCCAGATACGTGGCCTGCGCGTACGGCTTGAACCCATCGCCGTCGCCCCGGGTCAGCTCCCGCCACCGCTCGATGTTCTCGGCCTGCTGCTCGAGAGGCGGGGTGTAGTACAGCCAGCCGTCCGTGTGGTCGGCGATCCACCGGACGTCCTGCCGGCCGCGCCCCGTCATCAGTACCGGGATCCGCCGGTAGACCGGCTTGGGCAGCAGATCGGTGCCGTGCATCCGGCCGAGCGGCGACTCCACGCGCGGGAAACGGTGCTCGAGGACGACACGGAAGTACTCCAGCGACTGCCGGAACCTCTCCGCCCGGCCGCCCGGGTCCTGACCGAAGGCCGGGAACTCCACGGGCCGGTCACCGGTGGCCGCCCCGAGCAGGAGCCGTCCGCCTGACAGCTGGTCCACCGAGGCAGCCGCCTTGGCGGTGTGCAAGGGATGACGCAACGGCATGACGATGCTGGCGGTCCCCAGGGTGATCGAGGTGGTGCGGGCACTGAGCAGCCCCAGGTACACCCACGGGTCGAAGACCTGTCCGGTGTCCCCGAAGCTCGGGTCCAGCAGTGGCACGTCACGGACCCACACCGAGGCGAAGCCGGCCCGCTCGGCCTGCTGGATCCGCTCGATGTGCCCGGCCAGGGACGGCACGGGCCCTTCGAAGCCCTCCAGGGGCGTGATCGCGCCAACGGTCATCCTGCCGCCGGGATACGCCCTGGCCATGGCCGCGTGCTCGGGGAACGGCCGCTGTGCCTCGCCTTGGACGTCCACGGGGCCGTCGGCTGAGGGAACTGTCGGTTGTGTCATGCGATCCTCCGGCGAATCGGGCGTGTCAGGGTCCGTATCAGTGCGCTGCGCCGTGCTGGGGTGCGTCGTCCCAGGGCCCGTGACGCCCGCCGAGGGCAGATCCGTGACGGCCCGGCGATTCCCGAACTCGCCTCGACCAGCGATCACCGTTACTCCTGCTGTTCCGAGCGAGTTCCAGGAACTCGTGGAGCAGGTCGCGGCTGACCGGGCGCCTCATCCGTCGACACGTGCATGGGCGGCACGAACCGCGGCAAGGATGGTCCGGGGGTTGGCCGGCACCGCGACGCCCTCGACCGCCACGGTCGGCGTTCCACCCACCCCCCGCTGGATGGCTGTCGCCGTCACGTAGGAGCTCCAGTCCAGGTAGACGCCCTGCCGGACGCACCCGGCGAACGAGCTGTCCGCCAGTCCCACCGCCTGGCCGAGCTGGATCAGTTCGTCGTCCGACAGGCCCGGCCCGCCCTCGGGGGGCTGGTTGGCGAACAGCGCGTAGAGGTACTCCGTGAAGTGGCCGCCATCGGACGCGCAGCCTGAGGCCGCCGAGGCGCGGGAGGAGTACCGGGTGGTGGACAGACCGTCGAGAAAGCCCATCGGGTGATAGACGAGACTGATCGCCTCGTTCGCCACCAGCTCGTCGAGGAGCGGCCCGCTCCTCTCCTCGAACTGCTTGCAGTACGGGCACAGAAAGTCGATGAAGGCATCCACCTGTACCGAGCCGGTTCCGACGACGATGCCGTCCCCGCTCGGCGAGGCACCGGCCGGAACGCGGGAGGGCAAACTGATGTGGGGCGCCTGAGTACTCATGCCGGGTCCTCCGTCGTAAAAGTCGATGGAATTCGCGTCACGTCGATCGAACTCGCGTCACGCCGACGGAATTCGCATCACGCCGATGGATTTCGCGTGACGTCGATCGAATTCGCGTCATGACACGCGACAGGAACGGCAAGCCGGCCACAGGCCTCGTGAGCACGGCCGGTCCCTTCCCCCTCGATGATGGCGCCGACCTCGTCGGCCATGGCTCCTCTAGCCCGGGGCGCCGACGAGGGCCTCGAAATCCTGGGGCAGCTGGGACATCACGTGGCGGAACTCGCCACCGCTGACCGCGTCCCTCAGGGTGCTCAGCTCCGCCCGTACGCCCTCGCGGGCCTCGTCCGGGCTCACCCCTGCTCGCTGGCTCACCCGATTGATGAACTCGTCGAGTCCGAAGGACTCGGCCTCCGGAGTGGGAGAGACCAGCGGTTCCTTCATCGGCTTGGGCAGTTCGGACGCGAGGTCCTCCGCCTCACCCCTGGTGAGCCGCTCGGCCAGGGTTTCCAGGGTGGCACGGGTGAGGGGCTCCGCCTTTTCCGGGGGGATGGAGGCGCGCTGGGTGATGGTGTCGAGGAAGGTGTTGTAGTCCATGAGCCGTTCCCTTTCTCAAGCTTTGCAACTGCCCTGGTGTGGGATCTGAGACAGCCACCGAAGGGTGCGGTGTGCGTGTGGGCTGATACCTGTCAGGGTGCGTGCGCGCCCCAGCAGGGGCCGAGTGGCGTCGGACCTCTCCATGCTCCGGATGCGGGACGCACTCTGCCTGCTCCCTGCGGGAGGAAAAGCAGGGGGCTCGGTACACCTCCGAGCACAAGTGCAGTTCAGCCACGCCTCCAGTCCGATGGGCGGTTGCGGAACAGCCTGCGCGGTCGCACCCGGACCATTCATGCTGCTCTGCCAGGGCAGGAGGAATGGTTCCTTTTCGGCCTCGGATGCGGAGGTGCTCAGCGAGGGGCTCTGCGAATCTCGGCCGGGTGACAGCGGATGGCGGCGCGGAGGTGAGCGGACCACGCCGTGTCGAGGTTCGAGTGGGGCTTTGCCAACAGCTCGCCGCACACCCGCACCCTCCCCTCGACAGGACATCCACCCGCGAGACCGAAGAGCGCCACTCGAGATCATCGGCGGTCTCAGCGTCGCCCTCGCCGAGACGTTCAAGGTCATGTATCCGGAGGAGAACACCGCCCATCCGGGACGGCATCTCCGGCTGCGGTCGCGCGTCCACGCGCGTTCGTCGCGCGTCCATACGCGTTCGGGGCATTTCCGACCGGGCCTTGCGGTCCCCGGTCGGAAATGGGGGATGCGGACCCCTCCGGGTGTCCTTGCCGCTCGCCTCGTACAACCAGCGACTCGTGAAGGGAGCCGTACCGTGACACAGGAACTCCGAGGAACGCGGGTGGGAATCCTGGCCACCGATGGCGTCGAACGCGTGGAACTCGACCAGCCACGCGGTGCGTTGCAGGGCGCAGGGGCGAAGACCGAGATCCTCTCGCTCCATCACGGCGAGATCCAGGCCCGCCAGTTCGACCTCAACCCGGCGGGAACCTTCCCGGTGGACCGTCTGGTCGCCGACGCCTCCGTCGACGACTACCACGCCCTGCTCCTGCCCGGCGGCACCATGAACCCTGACCAGCTGCGCATGGACCGCGACGCGGTGCGGTTCGTCAAAGACTTCATGGCCAGTGGGAAACCGGTCGCATCGATCTGCCACGGCCCGTGGACCCTGGCGGAAGCCGACGCGGTACGCGGCCGCCGTCTGACGTCCTGGCCCAGCATCCGCACCGACCTGCGCAACGCCGGCGCGGAGGTCGTCGCCGACCAGGAGGTGGTCGTCGACGGACAGCTGATCACCAGCCGAGGCCCGGCCGACCTGCCCGCCTTCTGCGCCGCCGTCGTGGAGCAGTTCGCACAGGCGCACCACCCCATGCCCGGCTGAGCCAGGGGCCCTGGGCGGCCGCGACCAGGGGGCCGTAAGACGCTCCGTCCCCGGAAGCCTCGGCTTCCGGGGACAGAGCGTCCGGTGAACTGCGCCGTGGGCTACGCGTGGATCAGCGCACCGTGAGCCGGGCAGCGCGCCCGTGCTTGTTCATGTAGCTGAACAGCTGGGCGATGTGGTTGGGGTGGAGCTTGATGCAGCCGTTGGACTTGTAGTCCGACGCCCCGTCCCAGCGCTGCGGGCTGTCGGCTCCGTTGCGGGGCCCCTGCTTCCTGTCCCTGGTCATCTCGCTGTGGATGAACAGCGCGCTGCGCTGGGTCTTGCGCGGGTAGCAGTTCTTGGCAGGCAGGCCGATGGCGTACCCCTTGATCCTGCTGTTCCGGCTGGTCTCGAACGAAGACGGTCGGTACGTGCCGTTGGGGAGCCAGCCGACGTTCTTCATGCACTCGTTCCGGTACTGCTTGCCCGCAGACGTCCCGTAGTTGGCCGCAGTTCCCAGACCTGACCCGGCGCGGTAGCTGGTGACGCGGGTCCTGCCGTTCCAGAGCTGAAGGGTCGAGTTGGACGGGTCTTTCGCGTTCTTCACGAACACCAGCGCCACGGGGGACGCGGCCGCGGCGTGGGGAGCCGACCGTGCACCGGCGGTCGGTTGGGCAGTGGCGGTGACCGCTCCGGTGGCGAGCACGGCCGTGGTGGCGATCACCACCACCACCCTGTTCATCATGTTCATGGAGATGTGTCTCCTCGGTTGTCCGCCCTTACCGCAGGGCGCCGGCCGGACGTTCCGTGCCGTCTGGCACGACTGTTCCGCAGCCGGGCCAGGAGAACACCAGTGCAAGCAATTCCCGCATTTGCGGCGCAATGTGCATCTCCGTAACCTGCTGCTTTTCCATTGCACTGCAACAAAGGACAGGCGGTAGCGGGAGTTGACGACGGGGGAAGAGGACTGCTTCGAGAGCCTCGCGCACAGTCTCGTACGGGCGCTCGACGCATGGGCCGCGTGCGTGGACGGCGCGGTGTCGAAGGGGCGACCGGCGCGCAAGGCGTTGGTCAGGTTATTGGAGCAGGAGCGGGACACACCGGAGTGGGCGGCGCGCGCCCCCATCGACGGGCCCCTGCTGTCGTACTGGCTCCGCGGTCGTGGGCAGTTGCTTCCTGGCACCAAACACAACCGGCTCCCCGGTGTCGAGGACAGCGCGGCCGTCGCTCGAGCGCTGAAGGCGCAGGCACCCGGCAACGCCGAACGGTTGCCCGCCATCGGCCGCGAGATCTCCCATCTGGCAGCCAGGCTTCAGTTGACGGCAGGACGCGGGTGGCGCCGTCGGATCGGCGAGAGCAGCTTCGTCCAGGCGGGCGAGACCGGCGCCCTGCCGCAACAGCGCGGTGACCGGGGACGGCGGGACACGCGTGCTGACGATGCCGCGCATGTGCCCGCCCCGCGCACTCCTGTCGGGCACAGCATGGAGCGGGCGACCAGCTTTGTCGGCCGGACAGCCGAGCTCGTCGCGGGCAGCGCGCTGATCGAACGCGGCCGCCTCGTCACGCTCGTCGGAGTTGGAGGTGTGGGCAAGACCCGGCTGGCCCAGCGCCTGACCCGGGACGTGGCACATCGCTTCGAGGACGGCGTCTACTGCGTGGAGCTGGCCGATCTCCAGCACGGGCATTCCGTGGCGGCGACAGTCACCGCGGCATTCGGTCTCCAAGTCTCGGCCGAGCTGGATCCGTTGCGCGAGCTTGCCACCGCGTTGCAGGGACGCGGGGTGCTCCTGCTCCTCGACAACTGCGAGCATCTGCTGGACGGGTGTGCCCGGACCGTTCGAACGCTGCTGGCCCTGCTGCCGCGACTCCGCGTCATCGCCACCAGCCGTCAGCCCCTCGACATCGGCGAAGAGCACGTGCTGCGGGTGATGCCCCTGGACGTTCCCCTGATGAGCGACGAGAGCCGGAGGCGGAAGGACGCCACAGGGCGGATCTGTCCGGAAACCTCAGCCGTCACCCTCTTCACAGACCGAGCCGAGGCCGCTTGTCCCGGATTCCGGGTGACCAGCGCCAACCGGGCGGCGGTCATTCAGGTATGCCGCATGCTGGACGGCCTGCCCCTGGCACTTGAGATCGCCGCGCGCCGGCTGCGCACGCTGACGCTGGAGGAACTCGCGCAGCGGATCGAGCACCGGTTTCGCCTGCTCGGTCCGGGAGGCGGTGAGCGCACCGCGCATCCGCGACACCGCGCACTGCGTGCCCTGTTCGACTGGAGCTGGGACCTGTGCACCGATGACGAACGGGCCGCCTGGCAACAACTGTCGCTGTGTGCCGGGGGAGTGCTGCTGACTGATGCCGAGCAGCTCTGCGGGGCCACCTTCACGCACGGAACGCGGGCTCCGGTCGGCGACCGTGCTGTCGACGCCTTCGCAACCCTGTCCGGACTCGTGGACAAGTCCCTCGTCAGCAGGGTGGACGTGGGCGGTCACACCCGGCTCCACATGCTTGAGACGGTCCGCGCCTACGGGCTGGAGCGTCTCAGGGAGAGCGACCACGCGCAGCATGCCGTGCGCCGCCACCGCGCCTACTTCCTCGATCTCGCGGCGCGCGCGGGAGCCGCCTACGGTTCCGCCGAGCAGGCCAACTGGTTGCGGCGGTTGCGCCCCGAGCACCCCAACCTGCGACAGATCGTCACTGCGGTCCCGCCGGCCGGGGAGCCCGCCGACGCCGTCCTGCGTGCGGCCCAGGGCTTCTGGCTGCACTGTCTGACGTCGGGCAGGGTGGGCGAAGGCGCTCACTGGATGCAGAAGATCATCGACCGTCACCCATGCCCGTCCGAGTCGCCGGGAGCGGTCCTGCCCTGGTGCCGCGCCGCATGGGTCGCCGGCTTCCTGCTGCTGATGCACGGCGACCGCGACAACGCCGACCGAGTGATCGACCTGGCGGATCAGCAGCTGGCAGACCTGTCCGCCTCACCCGGCCCGTCGGACGTGACGGCGGACGAAGGGGAGCGGGCCGAGCTTGCCGCCGCCTTCCTTCAACTGCGAGGGCTGGCGGCCCTCATGGAACAGGACATCCCCCAGGCTTCCGCGTACGCCCTGTCCTCACTGACCGCCGGGCGGTGGTCGACGATGCTGCTGACTCAGCCACAGTGTCTTGCTCAACTCGGTCTCGCCGCGGTGATGCAAGGAGACCGCGTGCGGGCCCTTTCCCTGCTGGAGGAAGCCCTCGCCATCTCCGCGTCGCGCGGTGACACGTGGCACCGGTGCTACCTGCTGTGGATCCTCGCCATCATCCACGGAGAGGCCGGGGAGTTTCCGGAGGCCCTCGGTCTTCTGCGGTGTGCCCTCCGGCTCGTGGAGGAGATCGAGGAGCGCATGGGAGAGGCGGTACTGGGCGACACCCTCGCCTGGCTGCTCGCCTCGCAGGGCGACGCCCGCTCGGCAGCACTTGTGCTCGGAGCTGTGGACCGCGTGTGGAAACCCTCCGGCGTTCCCCGGCATTTCGGATTCGCTCATATGGCCGCCCACCGTCGGCGAGCCGTGGAACAGGTACGTCAGATGCTCGGGGAGACGGCCTACACGCACGTCTACCGGGAGGGTCAACGACTCGCTCTGCGCGAAGTGCTGGAAACCGCCTTCGCCGGACACGGGGCACTCGACGGACGCCACACACGGTGGCCCGACAAGGGCATCGGCTCCGGGCGGACACTGCACCTGCCCAAATAGCAACTAAGCAACTGATCAGCATCAGTCCCTGGACATTCCGAAACGGATCGGTGCCCGAGGGCGCGTCTAGCCCGCGGTGTGTGGCTCCGCAACCCGGGCCAGGATGCCGCGGGCCCGCTCCACTACCGGCTTGTCGACCATGTGGCCGTCCACGGTCGTGACCGACTCCCCGGCGTCGACGACGGCCCTGGCCCACCTGATTTCGCTGTCGGTGGGGGCGAATCCGTCGGATACCGGACCGATCTGGGCGGGATGGATGCACAGTTTGCCAGTGAAGCCCAGACGGCGGGCGTGCCCAGTGTCGGAGGCGAGAGCGCCCAGGTCGCGTACGGCGGTGGTGACGCCGTCCACCGGCGGCAGGATGCCGGCTGCCGCCGAGGCGAGTACCACCCGGCTGCGGGCGTACGTCAGGGCCAGGCTGTCATCGGGGGCGACGCCGAGTTGGGCGGCCAGGTCGACGTTGCCGAAGGCGAGTCGCACGACTCCCCGAACGGAGGCCACATCGTGTGCCCGCTCGACGCCAAGTGCCGTCTCGACGAGTGGAATCAGAGGGCAATGCCCGGCGGTGCGTGAGGCGATCTCGCCGAGCACGGCGGGGTCCTCGGCCTTCGGCACCATCACCGTGCAGCCGCGCTCGGCGGCCATGGCGAGGTCCGCCTCGAACCAGGGGGTACCCGGCGCGTTGAGGCGTACGACAGTCCGATCGTCCAGGCCAGGCCAGTCGGCGGCAGCCTGCCGGGCCTGCTCCTTCTGGTCGGCGGCGACGGCGTCTTCCAGGTCGACGATGACGAGGTCGGTGCCGGAATGGACGGCCTTGTCGAAGCGGTCGGGGCGGTCGCCCGGAACGAAGAGCAGCGTGCGGGCGGCGGCGACGAGCCGGGACTTCTCGGGCATGCTCATGCGAACGTCACCTCGGCGGTGGCATGCCGCGGGTCCCGGTGGGTGGCGGCCTGGAGCCGGACCGTGCCGCCGGACTCAGTGCCCTCGGCGACGAGGTGCTCACCGGCGAACACCGGCCGGCGCAGTCGGAACGAGAGCGAGCGCACTTGTCGTCCGGGTGCGTTGCGGCGGACCACGTCGAGCATGAGCAGGGCGAGCAGCGGGCCGTGCACGACGAGGCCGGGGTAGCCCTCCGTGTCCCGGCAGTAGGGGGCGTCGTAGTGGATCCGGTGGGCATTGGCGGTCAGGGCGCTGAGGCGGAAGAGCAGCATCGGATCAGGCTGAAGGCGCAGGTGCCAGGGGTTCTCGGCAACGGGGACCGAGCGCTCGTCGATGGCGGACGGGTGCTCTCCGGCGCCGCTGCGCCCGGAGCGGTAGACGATGTCCTGTTCTTCCACCATGCACAGGCGGCCCGACTGGCGGAACTCCTGGCGTTCGGTCACGAAGAGCAGTTCGCCGGTGCGGCCCTGCTTGGGAGTGACGGCGGCGAGACTGCTGACGCGCTCGGCCGGTTCACCGAGGCGCAGCGGTTCGATGATGTCGCAGCGTCCGCCGGCGAACATGCGCTGTCGGTCGGGAACGGGCGGAAGGAACCGGGCGTCGCGCAGGTGACCGTCGGAGCCGAGTTCGCGCTGGGCGGGCCAGTGCAGGAAGTGAAACCACTGCCACAGCGGGGGCAGCGGATCGCCGGGCCGTGCGGCCGGACCGGGCAGGTCCAGGAGCGCGGACACGGCGGTGATGGGGGCCGGGTCCATGGGGTCGTGCGCGGTGACGGGGCCGGGGTTCCACGTCTCCACGTAGGAGCTGAGCGGGGCGGCTGAAGGCATGGTGGAGGCGACCTCGTGTTTCAGGAGAGCGGTGCGGTCTTCGACGGCCGCGGGGCCGCGGCGGAGGACTGAGTCGCATCGAGGTGAGAGGCCCGGGAAGGTTCCCTGACCAGCAGGGTGGCCAGGAACGTGAGGCCGACGCACCCGGTGACGTACCAGAAGAAGAGGTTCTCGTGCCCGGCGTTCTTCAGGGCGAGTGCGACGGGCTCGGTGAGGCCGCCGAACGTGGCGGTGACCAGTGCGTGCGGCAGGCCCACGCCGAGGGCTCGAACCTTGGTGGGGAACATCTCGGCCTTGATGATGGCGGCCAGCGCGGAGTAGCCGGTGACGAAGGCCAGCGCGAGGGTCATGAGCAGGAAGGCCACCCAGGGGCTGCCGGTCCGGCCGAGAAGCGTCATCAGCGGCACGGTCAGCACCATGCAGCCGCCGGAGAAGGCGAACATGATGGGGCGGCGGCCGACGCGGTCGGACAGGGCGCCGACGGCAGGCTGCAGCAGCATGTAGACGAACAGTGCGGCGAAGCCGATCACGGTGACCGTGGACTTCGGTATGCCGGCCGTGTTCACCAGGTACTTCTGCAAGTACGTGGTGTAGGTGTAGAAGGCGACCGTGCCGCCGATAGCGAGGCCGAACACCGCCAGAAGCTGGCGCGGGTATTCGGTGAACAGCGCGATCAGGCCCTTGCGTTCACGGGCATCGGGGCCCTGGACAGCCTTGCGGGCCTGTTCCCGCTCGAAGTGCTCCGACTCCTCCATGGTGCGGCGCAGATACATCACGATCAGGCCGGCCGCGGCACCGATCACGAACGGGATGCGCCAGCCCCAGCTGTGCAGCTGGTCCTCGCTGAGCACGTTCTGCAGTCCGATCGCCACGGCCAGAGCGGCGAGCTGGCCCATGACGATCGACACGTACTGGAAGCTGGAGTAGAAGCCGCGCCGTCCCGGGGGAGCGACTTCGGAGAGGTAGGAGGCGCTCGACCCGAACTCGCCGCCGACGGACAGGCCCTGGGCCAGCCGGGCCAGGACCAGGAGGGCAGGGGCCCAGAAGCCGATGGCGTCATGTCCGGGCGCGAGGGCGATGGTCAGTGACCCGGCGCTCATCAGGGTGACCGACAGGGTCAGCGCCCGCCGCCTGCCGAAGCGGTCGGCGTAGGCGCCGAGCAGCCAGCCGCCGAGGGGACGCATCAGGAAGCCAACGGCGAATACGACTGCCGTGGAGAGCAGTTGGGCTGTCTGGTTCCCTTCGGGGAAGAAGACGGACGCGAAGTAGATGCTGAAGGTTGCGTAGGCGAACCAGTCGTACCACTCGACCAGGTTGCCCAGACAGCCACGCATGACGTTCGTGGTGACGCGTTTGCGGTCGTGCGTGGGTGGTGCGGGGGTGCGGCTCTGCGACATGCGAAGCTCCGTTGCTCTTGTCGCCCGGGGAGAGGGAACGCGGCTCGGACGGGGTGTCCTCAACACCACCGAAGGGGCGCCAGATGGCTGTTGGCGACGGCTTCGTCCTCGTCGGTGAAGGGGATGACCGCGAGACGGAGTCGAAGACCTCCTCCTGGGCGATGCCGAGGCAGTCGAGCACCTCGGCGTGCTGGGCGGGTGTCATGACGGGCCCGACCTGGGTGTTCTCGTCCATCGGAAGGTTCGGCTCATCCGTGGCGACCTCCGTCCACTCGGTGGCTCACGTGCCCCACATCATGAGCAGTGATGCAGCCAGCTGAACAATAGAAATGCGTGATGGGACCATGTCCGCATCGCATGGAGGGGGCGAGAGCAGGACGCGGCCGGAGCCATCACCCGGAACAGGTAAGGGCTCGGTCGGCCCGCCGCGGCGGGAGTGGAATCGGGCATCCTCGGGTGACGGGGCGCCGTCACCCGTCCGCCGCGGCGTCTTCGGATGTCTGCAATTCGGCGGAAGGCCATTGCTCCTGCGAGACGGCCGTCGTGATCCGGCCGACCAACGCCCGGGCGACGACCGCGACGGCCGGGGGCACGCGTCCGTACCGGGCGGTCCCCAGGACGATCGACCGCCAGACGTCGGGCTCACACAGGGGTGCGGCGCTGAGGCTGCCGTTCGCCACGTCCTCGGCGATGCCGACGCCGGGCAGGATCGTCCAGCCGTGTCCCGCCAGGACCAGCTGTTTCTGTACACGCATCGAGTTGGTCTGCACAGTGACCCCCATGGTGCTGTCCGACCGGGCCGCCGCCGCGTCGATCAGCGTGCGCAAGGCATGGCCCGAGGCCGGCATGACCAGGGGGTGCGCCGCTACCTCCGCGAACGCCACCGGCTTGTCGGCGCGCAGACCGGCCGATGCGGGCGCGACCGCCCACAGGCGCTCCCGTACCAAGGGCCGGGCGTTGAGCGACGGGGTGTTGTCCAGGTTGTAGAGCAGCGTGAGGTCGAGGTCGCCCTCGTCGAGCCATTGCTGAAGATGACCGGAGTAGCCGGTCATCAGACGCAGATCCACCCCGGGATGCGCTCTGCCGACAGTCGCGACCAGCTGCTCGGCGAGAAGATCGCTCGTACTCTCCAGCAGGCCGACGGTGACGATGCCGGTCACTTGCCCGGAGCGGGGCTGAACCTCGGCTCGCGCCCGCTCCAGTTCGCTCAGGGCCCTGCGAGCCCGGTCGACCATGATCTGGCCGGCGTCGGTGGGGCGCATGCCCTGCCTGGTGCGCTGGAAGAGGGGGACGCCGAGTTCCTCCTCAAGGGTGCGGATCTGCCTGGTGACCGCGGGCTGCACCAGGTGCAGCAGCTCGGCCGCGCGCGTGACGCTGCCCACCTCGGCCACCGTGACCAGCGCCTTCAGCTGCTTGACGTCCATCCGGCATCACCCTCCTCAACGCATCCGCAGCGCGTATGGCGTCATCAAAAATCGCTATTTCACTTAGCCGGGAATGAATGTTCATGATGGTACGCCAGTCCGGGTCAACGACACCTTCCGGAGGTCGACACATGGCCGACAATTCAGCGCCGCCCGCCGGTGGTCTCCCCTTGTCCGGCGTCACCGTCGTGAGTATCGAGCAGGCGGTGGCCGCACCCTTCGCCACCCGTCAGCTCGCCGATCTCGGCGCACGGGTGATCAAGGTGGAGCGGCCGGGTGGGGGCGACTTCGCCCGCCGCTACGACACGACGGTGCACGGCGAGTCCAGCTACTTCGTGTGGCTCAACCGCTCGAAGGAGTCGGTGACGCTCGACCTGAAGTCCGAAGAGGGACGCGAAGTCCTGGAACGACTTCTGGCGCAGGCGGACGTGTTCGTCCAGAATCTCGCCCCCGGTGCCGCGGCCCGCATGGGCCTGGGTGCACACGACCTGGCGCGGCGGTTCCCCTCGCTGATCCCGTGCTCGATCTCCGGATACGGCACGAGCGGCCCCTGGGCCGACCGCAAGGCGTACGACCTGCTCGTCCAGTGCCAGACCGGCCTTGTCTCCCTCACCGGAAGCGCTGAGGAAGCAGCCCGTGTGGGTGTGTCGATCGCCGACATCGCCGCCGGCATGTACGCGTACAGCGGCATCCTCACCGCCCTGCTCACGCGGGCCACACAGGGCTCCGTCCGGGCCGTCGAGGTCTCGCTGTTCGAGGCGCTGGCGGAGTGGATGGGCCAGCCCGCCTACTACACGGCGTACAACGGCGCTCAGCCCCCGAGGGCCGGGACCCAGCACGCCACCATCGCCCCCTACGGCACCTACACCGCCGCCGACGGCACGGACGTCCTTCTCTCCGTGCAGAACGAACGCGAATGGGCTGCCCTGTGCGAGCACTTCCTGGATACCCCCGGGCTGATCGACGACCCGCGCTTCGCCACCGGGTCCGCACGCGTCAGCCATCGCCGGGAACTGAACGCCATTCTGGCGGAGCGTGTCGCCGCCTCGGACGGCGAGGACGTGATGAAGCTGCTGGACACGATCGGCATCGCCAACGCGCCGGTCAACGACGTCAAACAGTTCCTCGACCATCCCGTACTCGCCGGTCGGGACCGCTGGCGCCAGGTTCGGATCCCGGGCGGTGAGACCGTCGCGGCCCTACTGCCGCCGGTGGACCTGACCGGCACCACTCCGCGCATGGATGCCGTCCCTGCCCTCGGCGAGCACACCGAGCAGATCCTCATCCAGCTCGGATACGACACCACCCGGATCGACGCGATGCGAACCGCCGGCGCCGTCTGACGCTCGGAGCGAACACCGGCGTGAACCACAGCAAGGAGGCCCCATGAGCACTCTCGACATCCTGTCCGAGGACGAGCAGTTCATCGTCCGGACGGTGCACGACTTCGTCGACAAGCACGTCAAGCCCGTCGCGCGGGAACTCGACCACACCAATACCTACCCCGAGACACTCATCGAGCAGATGAAGGAACTCGGCATCTTCGGCCTCGCGGTGCCCGAGGAGTACGGCGGTACTCCCGTCTCCACCCCCTGCTACGTGCTCATCACCGAGGAGCTGGCCCGGGGCTGGATGAGCCTGGCCGGCGCCATGGGCGGCCACACCGTCGTCGCCAAGCTGCTTCTGCTCTTCGGTACCGAGGAGCAGAAGCGACGCTATCTGCCGAGGATGGCCACGGGCGAGGTCCGCGCCACCATGGCACTCACCGAACCCGGTGGCGGCTCCGACCTCCAGGCCATGCGCACGGTCGCCCGCCGTGACGACGAGGGCTACCTCGTGAACGGCGCGAAGACCTGGATCACCAACTCCCGGCGCTCCCAGCTGATCGCCCTCCTGTGCAAGACCGACCCCGATGCCTCCCCCGCCCACCAGGGCATCTCCATCATCCTCGTCGAGCACGGTCCCGGACTGACGATCTCCCGCGACCTGCCGAAGCTCGGATACAAGGGAGTTGAGAGCTGCGAGCTGTCCTTCGACGACTACCGTGCCCCGAGGGACGCCGTACTGGGGGGTGTGGAGGGCAAGGGGTTCGCCCAGATGATGAAGGGCCTGGAGACCGGCCGTCTCCAGGTTGCCGCCCGCGCACTGGGGGTCGGCCGGGCCGCACTGGAGGACGCGCTGGCCTACGCGCAGGAACGCGAGTCGTTCGGCAAGCCGATCTGGAAGCACCAGTCCGTCGGCAACTACCTGGCTGACATGGCGACCTCCCTCACGGCGGCCCGCCAGCTCACGCTCTACGCGGCCCGTGAGGCCGACGCCGGCCGGCGCGTGGACATGGAAGCGGGCATGGCCAAGCTGTTCGCGTCCGAGACGGCCATGCAGATCGCTCTCAACGCCGTCCGCATCCATGGCGGTTACGGCTATTCCACCGAGTTCGACGTGGAGCGCTACTTCAGGGACGCGCCGCTGATGATCGTCGGCGAGGGCACCAACGAGATCCAGCGGAACGTCATCGCGAGCCAGCTGGTCAAGCGAGGAGGACTCGAGGCGTGAACATCGTGGTGTGTGTGAAGTACGTGCCCGATGCCACTGGCGACCGGCACTTCGCCGATGACCTGGAACCGTCGACCGGGACGACGTGGACGGTCTGCTCTCCGAGCTGGACGAGTACGCGGTCGAGCAGGCGCTGCAGATCTCCGAGAACTCCGACGACGACGTGGAGATCACCGTTTTGACGGTGGGTCCCGAGGACGCGAAGGACGCGCTGCGCAAGGCGCTGTCCATGGGCGCGGACACGGCGATCCATGTCGAGGACGACGACATCCACGGCACCGACGCCATCGGCACCTCCCTGGTCCTGGCCAAGGCGATCGAGAAGGTCGGCTACGACCTGGTCGTCTCCGGCATGGCCTCCACCGACGGCAGGCATCAGCCTCCGGCAGCTCACCGAGCCGGTCAGGCACGATCTTGAGAGCGGTGGCTCCAGACTCGGGACCGTCGGATCAAGGTGTCGACGTGGTTCTCGGCGTCGACATGTACAAGGACCTGCAAGGGGCCGCGATCCTCAACGCGAGACGGCTGCAGGGACGGGTTGTCCCTCCTCATCGGGTACGGGCGGGAATGGTGATGTCGTATTGGGCGATTTTGCGGTAGATGGTCGCCCGGCTCATGCCGAGGGCGTCCGCAGCCTGCGCCACTGTGGTGGCCGGTTCGGTGAGGCACCTGACGATCTCGTCCCGTTCCAGGGCCTGTATCCGGCTCAGCCGATGGGGCGTGCCGACGAAGACCTCGCCGGGGAGGTGTCGGAGGTCGACGACGTCGGTGCGGGAAGCGGCGTCGCGGACGATCCGCTGGAGCTGCCTGCTGTTCTCCGGCCAGTGGTAGTTGGACAACGCCTTGGCGGCCGCAGGGGAGAAGGTAATGGGACGGCCCCGGAACCCGCGGGCGAAGTGGTCCGCCAGGGGAAGGATGTCGTCGGGGCGGGAACGCAGGGTGGGGGCTTCCACCACGGCGCCGACCAGTGTGCGCAGGGCTTGGGGGATGCGCGTGTAGTTCTCGGCGGTGATGATGGCCGGGTGCAGGTACGGGTGCTGGTCCGCGGTGTTCCCGCGCGGTCTGCCGGAGAGCAGCTCGGCCAGGTCTTCGGCTGCCCACGCGGGCAGGGTGTGGACCCCTGTGGTGATGACGCAGGTGTCTGCCTTGGCCAGCTCCGGAGCCCAGATCCCCATCCACGGCGTGATGTCGTCGGCCAGCGGCGGACGGGCGCACAGGATGCGTTCCCGGGATCGGACCTGGCGCCGGGCGAGGGCCGCGAGGGTCGACTTGCCCGTTCCCGCCTCGCCCACCACAGCGAGGAGCCGGCCCTCGGCCAGGGCGGTACGGGCTTCCGCGACCGCGTCCGTCCAGTGTGAGCCGAGGAGGAGGGGCTCGCTCCCCGTCTGGGTTCGGTGCGTGAACACCTGAAACACCTCGCCGCGAGGAGCCGGACGTGGCTTCCTGCCGGTGGTGCGGGCGAGCATCAGGGCGGCCGTGTTCCCTGCTGCCGCCTGCGCCAGTGCCAGGAGCAGCTTCGATGAGGAGTCCGACCATGTGGTGAGGTTGATGCTGCCCGCGAGTTCCCCGGTGAGGGGGTCGAGCACAGGTACCGCGGCGCAGGTGTACTGCCGCAGGCTGGTGCAGTAGTGCTCCTCGGCGCGTACCAACGAGGGTGCGCGGTCGGCGAGGGCGAGGCCCATCCCGTTGGTGCCGGCGTTGCTCTCGGAGAAGGAGAAGCCGGGGGCGAGGTTGACTCGGTCGAGGGACCGGCTGACCGAGGAGTCGCTGCACAACCGGGACAGCACCAAGCCGTCGCTGTTGGTGAGCATGATGCCGACCGGTTCGTTGGCCAGCGTGTCCTTGAGGACCTGAAGCACCTCGTGGCCGCATTCGTAGAGCAGACACTCGGTGTCCACCGTCCCCGTGAAGTCGGGCTGCAGGTCCTCCGGAGTCAGGCCGTACCGTCGGCTGCGCCGCCATGACGCCTGCAGGCGGGGCGCCAGCAGGGCTGTTTGTGCGGCCGTCGCCCCGTCCTCGTGGCGGGCGACGGGCGCCGGATTGCGGTTCTGGTCCACTGCGGCCTCCACACTGAGCCCGTGCGTCGATCTGCGGTCAGGCTACGACGCGGGTGCCGGACAGCGTTCCAGGCCGACTGTCTCAAAGTGAGACGGTACGGGCCTGCCCCCTCGCCGCGACCCGGCCTAACGTCGCTCTCCGAAACACGGTCGTCACCGGGACGGAGACCGACATGTACGCCAAGGACGGCGAGAACTACTTCATCGTGGACGCGCACGTCGCACTGTGGGACGCGCGCCCCTCGAACCAGCTGAACATCCACGGCAAGCAGTTCATCGACTGCTTCTACGACTATCACCGCAACCTCAGCCCGCAAGCCGAGCTGTGGCCGTACGAGGACTTCCTCTACTACGGCGGTCGGCGCCTGATGAAGGACCTCTTCGACGACGGCCACGTCGACCATGCGATCTTCCAGCCCGCCCATCTCGGAGCGTTTTTCGAAAGCGGCTTCGGCCAGGCCGAAGAAGCCTTCGCACTGGCGCAGCAGCACCCCGACCGGTTGACCTACAACCACTGCTGGGACCCACGTCTCGAGCAGAAGGGGATCGAACAGCTCCGCCGGGACGCGGCACGGTTCGGACTCAAGGGCGCCAAGCTGTACACCGCGGAATGGCACGGCGACTCACGCGGCTACAAGCTCGACGACCCGTGGTCGTACCGGTACCTGGAGGCAGCCCAGGAACTGGGCATCAAGAACATCCACATCCACAAGGGTCCGACGATCCGGCCGCTCGACAGGGACGCGTTCGACGTCGCGGATGTCGACAAGGCCGCGAGCGACTTCCCGGAGCTGAACTTCGTCGTCGAGCACTGCGGACTGCCCCGCCTCGAGGACTTCTGCTGGATAGCCACGCAGGAACCGAACGTGCACGCCGGTCTCGCGGTCGCCATGCCCTTCATCCACCGCCGCCCCCGGTACTTCGCACAGATCCTCGGCGAGCTCCTGTTCTGGCTCGACGAGAACCGCATCCAGTTCTCCAGCGACTACGCGCTGTGGACTCCCCGCTGGCTGATCGAGAGGTTCGTCGACTTCCAGATCCCCGAGGACATGCAGGGGGAGTACCCGCCGATCACCGTGGAACAGAAGAAGAAGATCCTCGGGCTGAACGCGGCGGCCCTGTACGACATCCCGGTCCCCGCCGAACACGCCCTGGCACAGCCGGCGGGGGTGTGAGATGGCGGCGCATGCCCCGGCGCGCGAGAAACGTGCCGCGACACTGGAGGAGCGGGCCCGGCTGGCGCTCGACGGGGTCCTCGATCCTGAGCTGGACGAACCGATCACGGACCTTGGTTTCGTGCGGTCCATCGAGGCCGACGGCGATCACCGGCTGACCGTGCACCTGCGGCTGCCGACCTCGTTCTGCGCGCCGAACTTCGCCTACCTCATGGCGTCCGACGCGAAAGACGTCCTGACGGCCCTCCCCGGCGTCGGCGCGGTCACGGTGCTGCTCGACGACCATCACGACTCGGACCTGATCAACCGCGGACTGGCCGCGGACGCCGGCTACCGCGGGACCTTCGGAGCCGAGGCGGAGAAGGACCTCGAGGAACTGCGGCTGATCTTCCGCCGCAAAGCCCACGCCGCCGCCATGGAACGCGCGCTCGCCGCGCTGCTGCGGCAGGACACCTCACTCACCGAGGAAGGACTGCACGCCATCGTGCTCGGCGATCTCCCGGGCACCGAAGCGACACACGCACTGCTGCAACGCCGCGAGGCCCTGGGGCTCGGCACATCACCATCCGACCCCGCCATGGTCGACGACCATGGACTGCCCTACCCGGCGGGCGAGATCCCGTTGCGGCTGCGTTTCGCCCGGTCGGTCCGCCTGTCGATCGACGGCAACGCGCACTTCTGCCGTGCCCTTCTGCGCACCCGCTACCCGGACGCCGCCCCGGACCAGTCGCCCCGCCAGGAAGACAGCACTCTCATCACCCCCGAAAAGGAGCACACCCCGTGAAGGCAGTCCAGGTCGTCGGATACGACCGCAACCTCGAGCTGGCAGACGTACCGGCTCCCTCGGTCACCGGCCCGTACGACGTGATCGTGAAGATCGGCGGGGCCGGCGTCTGCCGTACCGATCTGCACATCCTCGAGGGCCAGTGGGCCGAGAAGTCGGGCGTCACGCTGCCGTACACGATCGGGCACGAGAACGCCGGCTGGGTGCAGGCAGTGGGCAGTGCCGTCACCAACGTCGCCGAGGGCGACAAGGTCATCGTCCACCCGCTGATCACCTGCGGGCTGTGCCGGGCGTGTCGCTCGGGCGACGACGTGCACTGCGAGCAGAGCCTCTTCCCTGGCATCGACACCGCCGGCGGTTACGCCGAGTATCTCAAGACCTCCGCCCGCAGCGTCGTCCGTATCGACGACTCCCTGGAACCCGCTGACGTCGCGGCGCTGGCCGACGCCGGTCTCACCGCCTACCACGCCGTGGCCAAGGCGGCCCGCCGTCTCCGCCCGGGCGACCGGTGCGTGGTCATCGGCGCGGGCGGACTCGGACACATCGGCGTGCAGGTCCTCAAGGCACTCACCGCCGCCGAGATCGTAGTCGTCGACCGCAATCCCGACGCGTTGAAGCTGGCCCTCTCGATCGGAGCGGACCACGGCGTCATGAGCCGCGGCGATCAGGTCGAGGAGGTCCTCGCCCTCACCGGCGGGCGCGGAGCCGAAGCCGTGATCGACTTCGTCGGCGAGGGCGGCGCCACGCGCGACGGCGTGCGCATGCTGCGGCGGGCGGGCGACTACCACGTGGTCGGCTACGGCGAGAACATCGACGTACCCACCATCGACATCATCTCCGCCGAAATCAACTTCATCGGAAACCTCGTCGGGTCTTACAACGACCTGTGCGAACTGATGGTGCTCGCAGCCCGGGGCAAGGTACGGCTGCACACCACCCCATACCCCCTTGACCGCTTTCAGGACGCCCTGGACGACCTCGACGCCGGACGGGTACGGGGACGGGCAATTCTCGTGCCCTGAACGGATCGCCGACTGATAGGCCCTCAGGGAGACGCGCCTTGATCTTCATCACCGCCAAGTTCCACGTTCTGCCCGAATCCGCCGACACCTGGCCGGACATCACCCGCGAGTTCACCCGTGCCACCCGCGGCGAGCCCGGATGCCTGTGGTTCGACTGGTCCCGCAGTACCGAGGACTCCACGGTCTACGTGCTGGTCGAAGCCTTCCGGGACGACGAGGCCGGCCTGGCCCACGTCACCTCTGACCACTTCACCAAGGCACGGAGCACCCTGCCGCCCCACCTCATACGGACCCCGGAGATCGTCAACGTCACCGTTCCGCAGGAGGGTTGGTCACTGCTCGGGGAAATGGCCGTTCCGGTACGAGACTGAGAGGGGACTGCCTGCCTGGCAGGCAGTCCCGTTCCCGGCAGCGCCCCCACTCCGCCTCGCGGATCCGCAGGTTGTCGTTCCAGGCTCCACCCCCGCGACCTGAGGGCGAGGCAACGCGTCCGTGCTGACTTCGCCGGGGCGCCGCGAGCCCCCCGGCGGGGTCTGTCCAGTCAACTCGCCCGTGTGGTCCGCGCTGCTCGCTGTCGGGAGGCGGGCGCCTCGCCGGGATGCTCCCGGGCCCGACAAGTCTGAGGAAGGACAGCGCCGTCGGTCGGAGTGCGGATCAGGAGGCCGCGAAAGCATCCCGGCACGGCATCCTGGCGCGTCCATCGCTGTGCGGGTCAAGAGGCCTGGGACATCCGGTACTTCACATACTCGTTGTCCGTGGGGCAGATGACGCCGTCGACCTGGCCGCCCCGGGCCGCGATCGCCATCTGCAACGCCGCGCTGACCAGCGCGGCGTCGTGCCGCACACCCACCGCATCAGCATCGGTCCTCGCGCATTCCGAGACCGGTGTTCGAACAGATGGCTGGTCGGCGGCGGTACAACAACCCGGTTCATGTGGAAGCGCAGGTGGGGGAGCCTTCTCGTCAGCGCGAAGCGATGTTCCTCACAATCATCGACTCCGACGCGTGCCCATGTACAGTGAAGACCGCCCTTGACCTGCACAAAGCAGGCAGGGAGCCGCCTTACAGGAGTTGAAAATGCTGCGCACCATGTTCAAGTCCAAGATCCATCGAGCCACCGTCACCCAGGCCGACCTGCACTACGTGGGATCCGTGACCATCGACGCCGACCTGCTCGACGCCGCCGATCTGCTGCCCGGCGAGCTCGTGCACATCGTGGACATCACCAACGGCGCCCGGCTGGAGACGTACGTCATCGAGGGCGAACGCGGATCCGGCGTGATCGGGATCAACGGGGCCGCCGCCCATCTCGTCCACCCCGGCGATCTGGTGATCATCATCAGCTACGCCCAGGTGACGGACGCCGAGGCGCGGGCACTCACTCCCCGGGTCGTGCACGTGGACCGCGACAACCGGATCGTGGCCCTGGGCGCGGACCCGTCCGAGCCGGTGCCCGGCTCGGACCAGCAGCGCAGCCCGCAGGCCGCCGGCGCCTGACCGCGAACAGCGGGCGCGAACAGAGGAGGAGCGTGTCGATGAGCGACCCGGAGATCCGTGACGACCGGGCGGCAGGCCGGCTGGAGGCCGTGGCCGACGGCGAAGTCGTCGGCCGCATCGAGTACTTCGTGCTCGAAAGCCCCGAGCGGGCGCTCGTTCCCGTCCACACGATCGTCGAGCCTGCCCACGAGGGCAAGGGCATCGCCGGTTCGCTCGCGCGCGAGCTCTTCGCCCTCGCCCGCCGCGAGCACAGCGCGGTCGTCTCGCTCTGTCCCTACGTCACCCGGTGGATCGAACGCCACCCCGACGAGGCCTCGCCGGCCCGCCAGGACCGCCAGGACCTGGTGGCGGCGGCGAAGGACTGGCTGAGGGCCCACCCCGGCAGCTTCTGAACGGCCGATCCCGCCGCTTGCGAACGGTCCAACCTGGCTGCTTGCGTACGGCCCGCCCTGGCCGTTTCCGAACAGCCCACCCCCGGCCGCTTCCGAACCGGGTCACCTCCGTCACGCGCACCACCCGGACACCCAGCCCCCTACCCCCACCTGGTCCCTCCCGGTCCCGCCGGGGAGTGACTGCCGAGGCGGCGGCCGGGTAGGCGGGGGAGTAGTCCAGAGCCGGAGTCGTCCCCACTGGCTGGAGGACCTGATGACGAACCCGATTCCCGACCCCGTGCCGCCGGCGCCGACACCGGGCCCGGATCCCCAGCGCCCGGAGCCGCACCCGGTGCCGGACCCAGACCCCCCGCCGGGCCCGGAGCCGACCCCGCCCCCACCGGCGCCCACTCCACCGGCGCCCCCGGCTCCCGGACCCGTGCCGGGCCCCGACCCGTCCCCGATCCCTCCAGGGCCCGAGCCCGTACCGAACCCGGAACCGGGTCCGCCTTTGTCCTGACCCCGGCAAGCAAATGGGGCGGTGGACGGCATCCCATGCCGTCCACCGCCCCGCTCACGTCCCCAGGCGGCAGCCCTTACGCGGGGGTCTCCGACCGGTCCCCGCCCCACAGCGTGTGGAACGACCCCTCACGGTCCACCCTGCGGTACGTGTGCGCACCGAAGTAGTCCCGCTGCCCCTGCGTCAGCGCCGCCGGCAGCCGCTCCGCGCGCAGGGCGTCGTAGTAGGCGAGGGCCGCGGCGAAGCCGGGCGTCGGCACACCCTGGCGGGTCGCGGCGACCAGCACCTCGCGCCAGTCGTCCTGGGCGTCCGCGATCTCCTGCGCGAACGTCGCGTCCGACAGCAGGCTCGGCAGGTCGGGCCGCGTGTCGTACGCGGCGCGGATCCGGTCCAGGAACGCCGCGCGGATGATGCAGCCGCCCCGCCACAGCGCGGACACCGCACCGAGGTCGATGTCCCAGCCGTACTCGTCGCGGGCCGCGTCGATCTCGTGGAAGCCCTGCGTGTACGACACGATCTTCGACGCGTACAGGGCCTGCTCCACCCGGTCCGCGAACGCCCGGGCCTCCGCCTCGCTCAGCGGCTGCGCCTTCGGGCCGGCCAGGCCGCGCGAGGCGTCCCGCAGGGCCGCGTGGCCCGACAGGGAGCGCGCGAACACCGCCTCGGCGATGCCGGACACCGGCACGCCCAGGTCCAGCGCGATCTGTACGGTCCAGCGGCCGGTGCCCTTCTGCTCGGCCTGGTCGACCACCACGTCGACGAACGGCTTGCCCGTCTCCGCGTCCACGTGCGACAGCACCTCGGCCGTGATCTCGATCAGGTACGAGTCGAGTCGGCCCCGGTTCCAGGTGCGGAAGATCTCCGCGATCTCGGCGGGGGAGTACCCGGCGACGTCCCGCAGCAGCTGGTACGCCTCGCCGATCAGCTGCATGTCCGCGTACTCGATGCCGTTGTGCACCATCTTCACGAAGTGCCCGGCACCGTCCGGACCGACGTGGGAGACGCACGGCGAGTTGTCGGCGGCCTTCGCCGAGATCTTCTCCAGCATCGGGCCGAGCGAGTCGTAGGACTCCTTCGGGCCGCCCGGCATGATGCTCGGGCCGTTCAGAGCGCCCTCCTCGCCGCCGGAGACGCCCATGCCGACGAAGTGGATGCCCTGCTCGCGCAGGTCGCGCTCGCGGCGCCGGGTGTCAGCGAAGTGCGCGTTGCCACCGTCGATGATCATGTCGCCGGGCTCCAGCAGCGGCGCGAACTCCTGGATCACCGCGTCCGTCGGCTCACCGGCCTTCACCATCACGACCAGGCGCCGCGGCCGCTCCAGCGCGGCCACGAAGTCCTTCGCGCTCTCGCACGCGACGAACTCCCCCTCGCCGCCGAACTCGTCCACCAGGGCGTGCATGCGCGCGGGCGTCCGGTTGTGCACCGCGACCGTGTAGCCGTTGCGGGCGAAGTTGCGGGCGAGGTTGCGGCCCATGACCGCGAGACCCGTGACGCCGATCTGCGCTGTACTGCTCATTCGGTTCGCTCCTAAAGACCTCGGTAACGGTGCTGCCGGTGGGCGGTGCCCTCGGGCATCTGCCGCGACCATCCTGACGTGCCGCTACATCGTCCGCACGCGCGGGTCGCACGACGTGGCGCAGGCTGATACGGACGAGAGCCCCGTCGCGCTCAGCCGATGTACGCGTCCCCGCGCACGGCGCACCCGCGCACCGTGTGACGTCCACGGTGCACCACCGTGGCGCACGTCGCGCAACAGGCGCCCCATACCGGCCATTTGGGCTCCCGGGCGGCCGATACGCGTCTTGTTCTGGCCGGTTCGCAGCGCTTACTTTTGCCCCTCCTGACGCATGTCTAGGGGGGCTTTCGATGGCCGTACGCGGCCGGCACCGCCGGTATCAGCCGAACAGGATCAACCGCGCCTCGCTCACCGTCACGGCGGGCGGCGCGGGCATGGCACTGCCGTTCATGGGCACCGGCGCCGCCCAGGCGGCGGACATGGACACCTGGAACAAGGTCGCCGCCTGCGAGTCCACCAGCAACTGGAGCATCAACACCGGCAACGGCTTCTACGGCGGACTGCAGTTCACCCAGTCCACCTGGGAGGCCTACGGCGGCCGGGCCTACGCGGCCCGGGCGGACCTGGCGAGCAAGGACCAGCAGATCGCCGTCGCGGAGAAGGTCCTCGACGGGCAGGGCCCCGGTGCCTGGCCGGTCTGCTCGGTACGGGCCGGACTGACCCGGGGCGGCGGCGAGCCCGACACCCGGCCGGCCGCCGAGCGCACGAAGAAGAAGGACACGAAGAAGCAGACCTCGATCGAGGACGTACGGCCGCAGTCCACGCCCCAGTCGCGGGCGGGCAAGGCCGAGATGTACACCGTGGTCCACGGCGACACCCTCTCCGGCATCGCGGACGACCAGGACGTCCGGGGCGGCTGGCGGGGGCTGTACGCGGCCAACCGCTCGGCCATAGGGGCCGACCCCGATCTCATCGTGCCCGGCCAGCGCCTCGCGCTGCGCGGCGAGGGCGCCACGAAGACGCGGCCCGCGCACCGGCCGGCGCCGTCGGCGAAGCCCTCGGTGAAGAAGCCGGTCCAGGACGGCGCCAAGGAGCGGCCGAAGGAGCGGTCCCAGGACGAGGGCACAGAGCGCGCCGGCCGGTCCACGGCCACCCGGCAGGGCCTGGTCGCCCCCGTCGGCGCCTCCCTCGGGACGCCGTACCGCAAGGCGGGCTCCTCCTGGTCGAAGGGCTACCACACTGGCATCGACTTCCCCGTGCCCACGGGGACATCGGTCAAGTCGGTCGCGGCGGGCAGCGTCGTCAGCGCGGGATGGGGCGGCTCGTTCGGCTACCAGGTCGTGGTCCGGCACGCCGACGGCCGCTACAGCCAGTACGCCCATCTGTCGGCGATCTCCGTGCGGGACGGGCAGTCCGTGAGCGCCGGCCAGCGCATCGGCCGCTCGGGCTCCACCGGCAACAGCTCGGGCCCGCATCTGCACTTCGAGGTGCGGACGGGGCCCGGTTTCGGTTCGGACGTCGACCCGGTGGCGTACCTACGGGCCGGCGGCGTCAGGATCTGATCCGCGTGCGGTGCCGGGCGACCGTGGGCAACGGGACGTACGGGATGCCGTAGTAGGGCACGTAGGGGAGCGGGCGTTCGTCGTCGGAGGCCGCCACCGCCGACGGCTCCCCGCTCTCGTACGAGGCATCCGCCACGGAAGCCACCACCGCTGCCGCCGCGGCAACGGCGTCCGGCCCGGGCACGAGCACCGCGCCCGCCGCGTCCGGCACCCCCGCCGGCATCTCCTGCCCACCCCGCGGCCCGACGACCTCCGACCCGGAGCCCGACACCGCAGCAGCGGCCCCCGGCCCCGGCACGAGCGCAGCCGTGGGGACCAACGGCCCCGAGCCCGGCACCGCAGCAGCGGCCAACGGCTTCGGCACGAGCGCAGCCGCGGGGGCCAACGGCCCCGAATCCGGCACCGCAGCAGCGGTCAACGACCCTGAGCCCGGCACCGCAGCAGAGCTCCCCGGCCCCGGCACAAGCACAGCCGCAGGCGTCCCCAGCCCCGGCACAAGCACAGCCGAAACCGTCCCCGCCCTCTTTCCCGCCGCGAGCACGTCCTCTACGAGCAGGCGCCCACCGGCGGGCAGGACATCGGCTCCGGCAGCGACGCGCTCGGGCCGGCCGTCCACGCCCTCGGGCGCCCCGCCCACCCACGCGGGCACCTCCGCCGAACCGGCACCAGCGGCCTCGGAGGCGAGCACCGACTCAGCCGCCGGCAGGCCCTCCGCGTCCTCGGGCCGCCCGTGCGTGAGCCGCTCCGTCGTCAGCAGGATCAGGCCGCCCGCCGCCACCACACCGCAGCTCAGCGCGAGCGCCGTGCCCGTCGTGCCGTAGCGGAAGGTTTCTCCGAACATCGTGATGCCGACCGCGGCCGCCACCACCGGGTTCACGACCGTCAGCGTCGCCAGCGGGGCCGCGAGGCCGGCACCCCGGTAGGAGGCCTGCGACAGCAGCATGCCGGCCGTGGCGAGGACGCCGATCACGGCGAGGGACGGCACGTCCGCCGCCGACACACCGCCGGTCCAGTCGACCGCGACGGTTTTGGTGAACACCGAGGACATGCCGAACGCGATACCGGAGGCGGTCGCCAGCAGCATGCTGCGGACCGCCGGGTGCCGGTGCGCGGCCCGGGCGGCGATCATCAGCGTCACGACCACACCGGCCGTGACGACGGCGACGGCCACCCGCTCCGCCGCGTTCAGGGACTGCGCGTCGGACGCGGCGACCAGGGACAGCAGACCGGCGAGCCCGACCGTCGCCATGATCGCGCCCCGCCAGGCCGTGGCACCGGCCTTGCGCCCGACGAACAGCGCCGCCATGGGCAGGGCCACCACGATGGTCAGCGCGCCGAGCGGCTGCACCAGACTCAGCGGCCCGTAGGCCAGCGCCACCACGTGCAGCAGCCCACCGAGGCCGTTCAGCGCGACAGCCGCCCACCAGCCCGGCCGCCGCAGCGGCGCGTACTGCTCGCCCGGCGAGGACTCCGCCACCCGCTCCTGCACGATCGCCCCGCCCGCGTAGGCGAACGCGGAGACGAGGGACAGCAGGACGGACAACGCGAGGGCGCTCATCGGCTGGTCCTCTGCGTCAGGCGGGGGCGCTCGGCCCGGCGCGGCGAAAGGTGGGCTTTCATGAACAACACCCTGCCGTGTCCAGGTCTTCCCGTCGTCGTCCCTGAGCACTCATTGGGTCCTACTGCCGATGGAGTACGAGGGGACCCCCGTCATCCCCAGGGTGGGCGAGTCCGGTCGGGGGCCACCGGATCGCATCCCTTAGGGGCCTTGGTAGTACTGCTCTTCGTGGACCTCGACCCCGACCTCGCCGCGCTCCGCCCGCTCGCCGGCTTCTTCGTGCTGCGCACGGAAGGAGCACCGGCCGGGTCTCTTCCCACTCTGGCACAGGCCTACGCACCGGTGGCACCAGATATATCGGCAAATCCCCTGATTTTTCGGGTGCGGAAGGTCGCGACCGCCCTGGGGGCCCCGGAGTTGCGTGTCGCGGCGTCCATCACCCACCAGGGACTCGCGGCCCGGCTCTGGTCGATCGCCCTCGGCTGCGCCGCGCTCTACGGCGGCGTCCCCGACCTCGACGCCCGGCTGCTGCGCTGGGACGCCGACGGCAGCGCCCCCGACGACCTGTGGCTGACGGACGTACGGCCCTGCCCGGGGGACGCTCCGGCCCTCGCGGACGCCGTCCTGCACGGCCACCTCGTCCCGCTGGCGGCGGCCCTGCGCGCCCACCACCGCCTCGCCCCGGGCCTGCTGAGGGGCAATGCCGCCTCCGCGCTGGCCGGCGCCGCGCGGGAACTGGACCGCTGGGCCCGGCGGCACGGCCGTCCGGACGTCGCCGCCCGGGCCCGCTCCCTGACCGCGGAACTCCTCGCCCACCCCCTGCTCACCGGCGCCGGAACCCTCGACGGCACCGCCTTCCGGCGTCGCAGCTGCTGCCTGTACTACCGGGTCCCCGGCGGGGGCGTCTGCGGCGACTGTTGCTTCACACGGCCGCCCCGCTCTTCCCCACGCGCCCCTTCTGGGTGACCATGAAAGGGAACGGCCGCTGAGAGCAGGGGGTTGCGGGTGCGAGTGGGACTGCTGACCCGGGAGTACCCGCCGGATGTCTACGGCGGTGCAGGTGTCCATGTCGAGTTCCTCGCCCGCGAGCTCAGACCGCTCGTCGACCTGGACGTGCACTGCTGGGGCGAGGGCCGTACCGACGGCGTGCGGCGCCACCGCCCCTGGTCCGCGCTCGACGGCGCCAACGACGCGCTGCGCACCTTCTCCGTCGACCTCGCCATGGCCGCCGCCCTGGAGGGCCGCGAGCTGGTCCACTCGCACACCTGGTACGCCAACCTCGGCGGCCACCTCGCCAAGATGCTGTACGGCATCCCGCACGTCATGACCGCGCACTCCCTGGAGCCGCTGCGCCCCTGGAAGGCCGAGCAGCTCGGCGGGGGCTACGAACTGTCCGGCTGGGCCGAACGCACCGCGATCGAGGGCGCCGACGCGGTGGTCGCCGTCTCCGCGGCCATGCGCGAGGACATCCTCGGCTGCTACCCGGGGCTGGATCCCGAGCGGGTCCACGTCGTGCACAACGGCATCGACACCACCCTCTACCGGCCCGACGACGGCACGGACGCCCTGGAGCGGATCGGACTCGACCGCTCCCGTCCCTACGTGCTGTTCGTCGGGCGTATCACCCGGCAGAAGGGCGTGCCCCACCTGCTGCGCGCGGTGCGGGACATCGACCCGGCCGCGCAGGTCGTGCTGTGCGCCGGGGCCCCGGACACGCCGGAGATCGACCAGGAGTTCCGTGAGCTGTTCGGGGAGCTGAGCGCGGTCCGCGACGGCGTGTTCTGGATACCGAAGATGCTGCCGCGGCCGGAGGTGATCCAGCTGCTGACGCATGCCGCCCTGTTCGTCTGCCCCTCGGTGTACGAGCCGCTCGGCATCGTGAACCTGGAGGCGATGGCCTGCGGCACCCCGGTGGTGGCCTCGGCGGTCGGCGGCATCCCCGAGGTCGTGGACGACGGCGCCACCGGGCTGCTGGTTCCGCCCGGCGACGCGTTCGAGGCGGATCTCGCCCGGGCCATGGACACGGTTCTGGCTGATCCGGAGGCCGCCCGGCGGATGGGCGAGGCCGGGCGGGAGCGGGCGGTCGGCGAGTTCGGCTGGAACGCGGTGGCCCGCCGCACGGCGCGGCTCTACGAGGAGATCGTCAAACAGGCTTAGTGCGTCCTGCCCAGGGGCAGGCATCGGGAAATCGGCGTGAGGGGAGCGGCCATGCGTGGTGGTGGTCCTTCGGTCCTGGGGATCGTGCTGGCGGGCGGCGAGGGCAAGCGGCTGATGCCCCTGACCGCCGACCGTGCCAAACCGGCGGTGACCTTCGGCGGTACGTACCGCCTGGTCGACTTCGTCCTGTCCAACCTCGTCAACGGCGGAGTCCTGCGCATCTGCGTCCTGACGCAGTACAAGTCGCACTCGCTGGACCGGCACATCACGACCACCTGGCGGATGTCCAACCTGCTGGGCAACTATGTGACGCCCGTGCCCGCCCAGCAGCGACTCGGCCCGCGCTGGTATCTGGGCAGCGCCGACGCGATCCTGCAGTCGCTCAACCTGATCTACGACGAGCGCCCCGAGTACGTCGTCGTGTTCGGCGCCGACCACGTCTACCGCATGGACCCGCGCCAGATGCTCGACCAGCACATCGAGAGCGGCGCGGGCGTGACGGTCGCCGGGATCCGGGTGCCGCGCACCGAGTCCTCGTCCTTCGGCGTGATCACCCCGGGCTCGGACGGCCAGACGGTGGAGCGCTTCCTGGAGAAACCGTCCGCCCCGCCCGGGCTGGCGGACGACCCCAACCGCGTCTTCGCCTCCATGGGCAACTACATCTTCACCACCAAGGCCCTCATCGAGGCGCTCCGGCGGGACGCCGAGGAGGAGTCCTCCGTGCACGACATGGGCGGCTCGATCCTGCCCCAGCTCACCGACCGGGGCGATGCCGCGCTGTACGACTTCAGCACCAACCACGTGCCCGGCGAGACCTCCCGCGACCAGGGCTACTGGCGGGACGTCGGCACGCTGGACGCCTACTACGAGGCCCATATGGACCTGATCGCCGAGCGGCCCGCCTTCAACCTGTACAACCGCAGCTGGCCCATCTACACGCACTCGTACCAGCTCTCGCCGGCGCGCTTCAACGCCGGCGGCATCGCCAGCGAGTCGATCATCAGCGCCGGCTGCCTGGTGCGCGGACAGGTCACGCGGTCCGTGCTGTCGCCGGGTGTGGTGGTCGACCCGGGGGCGGTGGTGCAGGGTTCGGTGCTGCACGACAACGTGCACATCGGCCGGGGCGCGGTGGTGCGCGGCGCCGTTCTCGACAAGAACGTCGAGGTGCCGCCGGGCGCGACCATCGGCGTCAACCCGGAGCGGGACGCGGAGCTGTACACGGTGTCCAAGGCCGGGGTCATCGCCCTCGGGAAGGGGCAGTTGGTCACCTGACGCGGGACCGGCCCCGGGACTTTGTCCTGGCTCTGGACGAAGAGCGGAATCCATGGTGCCATGCAACCTCCTGTACATGACAACGTTGGCATGGAGGTTCCGTGCGTCCCCGACGCCCCAGAAACCGCCTCGCGTTACTGCTCTCCGCGCTCCTCGCCGTCACCGCCCTGGCCGCGGCACCCGCCCCGGCGGACGACCCCGCCGAGATCCACGGCCTCAAGGGCGAGTACTACACCCATTCCGCCCCCGGCGCCTTCGACTTCCACACCCTCAAGGCGACCACGTTCGACCAGGACCTCGACTTCGACAACCTGGAGCCGCGCCTGAACTTCACCACCGGACGCTCCGACGACGTCAGCGTCCGCTGGACCGGCAAGATCGTCCCGGAGGCGACCGGCTCTCACACCTTCTCGATCACCGGCGACAACGGCTTCCGCCTCTGGATCGACGGACGGCTCGTCATCGACCACTGGGTCGACGACTGGGACCGCGAGCAGACGTCCCAGCCCGTCGACCTGACCGCCGGCCGGGCCCACGACATCAAGGTCGAGTACTTCGAGCACTACGGCGGCTCCAACCTCCACCTGCGCTGGACCCGGCCGGGGGCCGCCAAGGAGCCCGTCCCGCAGTCGGCGTTCCGCCTCCCGGACGGCTTCGACTACGACGGAGCCCTCGCGGCCACCGTCCAGGCCGGCGGCCGCACTCTGAAGCTCGACTTCGCCCAGCCTCTCGCCGCACCCCCGGCGGGCTTCACCGACCACCTCGACGCCGTGATCGGCGGCGCCACCTGGCCCCTGGGCGCGGCCCGGCTCGACCCGTCCGACCCGACCGCCCTCCTCGTCGCGCTCGACGAGCCGGTCGTCGGCAACAAGACCGGCACGGCCCGCGGCACGGCCGACCTCCGCTACGACGGCGAAGGCGGCCTCTCCGACACCGAAGGCAACGTTGTCAACGCCTTCTGGACCAGCGGTCCGAACCACTCGACCCACCAGCTGCGCACCCGCTGGGCCGACGAGGTGGGCCCGGGCAACGCCCACCCCGAGTACCCGCGCCCGCAGCTGACCCGGGGCGCCTGGCAGGGGCTCAACGGCCGCTGGCAGTTCGCCGCCGCCGAGGAGGGCGACCAGCCGCCCGTCGGCAAGACGCTGAAGGAGCGCATCCTCGTCCCGTACCCGGTGGAGTCGCAGCTCTCCGGCATCGAGCGGCACGAGGACCGCATGTGGTACCGCCGCACCTTCACGGTCCCCGGCGGCTGGGACATCGGCTCCGGCAAGCGGCTCAAGCTCAACTTCGGCGCCGTCGACTGGCGCGCCGAGGTCTACGTCAACGGCACGAAGGTCGCCGTGCACGAGGGCGGCTACGACAAGTTCAGCGCCGACATCACCGACGCGCTGAAGCCCGGCCGCACCCAGGAACTGATCGTCGGCGTGTACGACCCGACCGACGCGGCGTCCGGCGAGAACCCGCCGCTCGGCAAGCAGCGCCTGGACCCCAGCGGCATCTGGTACACCCCGTCCTCCGGCATCTGGCAGACGGTCTGGATGGAGCCGGTGGCCCGCGACCACGTGGACTCCCTCAAGCTCACTCCGGACGTGGCCGGCGAGAAGCTGACCGTGGAGGCCCGGGGCGTCCGGGACGGCGTACCGATCACGGCGACGGCGTACGACGGCCGGCGCAAGGTGGCCACGGCGAGCGGCCGCACCGGCCGGCCGCTGACCCTGACCGTCCACGACCCGCACCTGTGGTCACCCGACGACCCCTTCCTCTACCGCCTGGAGGTGAGGGCCGGCACCGACCGGGTCGGCAGCTACTTCGGGATGCGCTCGATCGCCGTCGAGAAGGTGAACGGCGTGCCGCGCACGGTCCTCAACGGCAAGCCGGTGTTCATGATGGCCACCCTCGACCAGGGCTTCTGGCCGGACGGCCTGCACACCGCACCCACCGACGAGGCGCTCGCGTACGACCTGAAGGCGCACAAGGAACTCGGCTTCAACTCCGTCCGCAAGCACATCAAGGTCGAGCCGGACCGCTGGTTCTACTGGGCCGACCGGCTCGGGCTGCTGGTGTGGCAGGACATGCCCGCGATGACGGCCGGGGTGAACCCGAGTGCCGCCTCCCGGGCGCGCTACGAGCGTGAGATGAAGGAGATGATCGACGAGCACGTCAGCAGTCCGTCGGTCGTCATGTGGGTGACCTTCAACGAGGGCTGGGGCCAGTACGACGTGGGCCGGGTGGCCGAGCAGGCCAAGGCCTGGGACCCGACCCGGCTGGTCAACAACCAGTCCGGGCTGAACCTCGGTGCCGACGGCGGCACCGGCGACGTCATGGACGAGCACGGCTACCCCAGCCCCGCCCTGCCGCCCCGGCCGGACGGCGAGCGCGCCCTGGTCAGCGGCGAGTACGGGGGCCTGGGCCTCGCGGTGCCCGGCCACGCCTGGTCGGTGCAGCAGTCCTACGTCGACGTCGACCCCGCCACCTACACCGAGGACTATCTGACGAAACTGGACGAGGTCCGGGCGCTGGTCTGCAAGGGGAGCAACGGGGCCGTGTACACCCAGATCACGGACGTCGAGGGTGAGCTCAACGGCTTCCTCACCTATGACCGCGCGGTGCTGAAACCCGACACGGCGAAGCTGAGGGCGGCGCACGAGACGTTGATCCGTGACGCCTCCCGGGTGACTCCCACGGGGTGCCCGGCGGCGTAACCTGTGCTGAACTGACGGCACATGCACCATAAGTCCCGCCCCTTTCGCCGGGGCGGGACTTAATCTGGTGTTAACTGTACGTAGCCTGTTCGTACTTGACCGTAATCGGCTGGGAGCGGTTGACTGCTGACCCACCCGTCGTCGACGCGAGGCAAGGCCTTGACTGCTGATCTGCTCGCTCCTCTCGACCTGGCGTTCTGGAACATCGAGTCCGCCGAACACCCGATGCACCTCGGCGCGCTCGGGATCTTCTCGGCCCACTCGCCCGCCGCGGGCGCCCACGCGGCGGACCTGCTCGCCTCCCGGGCCGCCGGTGTGCCGGGACTGCGGATGCGTATCCGCGACGTGTGGCAGCCGCTGCCCTCCGCCCTGCGCCGCCCGCTCGCCTTCGGTGGTGCCGCCCGCGAGGCGGACCCGGACTTCGACCCCCTGAACCATGTGCGGCTGCACGCCCCGACCGCCGACTTCCACACGGTCGCGGGACGCCTCATGGAACGCCCCCTGGAGCGCGACCGGCCGCCCTGGGAGGCCCACGTCCTGCCCGGCGAGGACGGCGTCTGCTTCGCCGTCCTGTTCAAGTTCCACCACGCCCTGGCCGACGGGCTGCGGGCGCTGACCCTCGCCGCGGGCGTCATGGACCCCATGGACATGCCCGCACCCCGGCCCCGCCCCGCCGCGGCCCCCCGCGGTCTGGTGCCGGACGTGCGGGACCTGCCCGGGCTGATGCGCGGCGCCCTGTCCGACATGGGCCGCGCCCTGGACATCGGCGCCTCCGTCGCCCGCTCCTCCCTCGACGTGCGCTCCACCCCCGCGCTCACCTGCGAGCCGAGCGGCACCCGCCGTACCGCCGGAGTGGTGCTCGACCTCGACGACGTGCACCGCGTCCGCAAGACCGTCGGCGGCACCGTCAACGACGTCCTCATCGCGGTCGTCGCGGGCGCCCTGCGCCGCTGGCTCGACGAGCGCGGCGACGGCAGCGAGGGCGTCGCGCCCCGGGCCCTGATCCCCGTCTCCAAGCGCCGCCCGCGCACCGCGTACCCGCAGGGCAACCGGCTCTCCGGGTACTTGATGCGGCTCCCGGTGGACGATCCGGACCCGCTGGCCCGACTGGCCTCGGTGCGGGACGCGATGGACCGCAACAAGGACGCAGGCCCCAACCGGGGCGCGGGCGCCGTCGCCCTGCTCGCCGACCACGTCCCCGCCTTCGCCCACCGGCTCGGCGGCCCGCTGGTCGGCCAGGCGGCCCGGCTCTGGTTCGACGTCCTGGTGACCAGCGTGCCGTTGCCCAGCCTGGGCCTGAAGCTCGGCGGACACCCGCTCACCGCCGTCTTCCCCTTCGCCCCGCTGGCCCCCGGCCACTCCCTGGCCGTCGCGGTCTCGACGTACCGGGGGAGCGTCCACTACGGCCTCGTCGCCGACGGCGAGGCCGTCCCCGACCTCGACCTGTTCGCCGCGGCCGTCTCCCAGGAGGTGGCGACGCTGATCAAGGCCTGCCGGTCGTGATCAAGGCGACTTTGGCGGTGCGGCCCGACGCTCCGTAGAATTCGCCCTTCGAATGCGGGCGCGACCGGCGCGCCGCGACGGCAGAGCAGGGAACGACAGCGGCGATGACGGTGACAGAGGACGGCCCGCAGGCCATGGACGGGACCGGCGGGCTCTCGTACGGACCCGGCATCGACCCGGAGCGCCTGGCCGTCTGCCTCGGTGTGCTCGAGGAGCTCGACAAGCTGGAGGTCGACCACCCGGACGCCATCGCCGTGCGCCGGGCCACCGCGGGCGTCTACCGCACGGTCAAGCAGCGCCGCCGCCAGGAGCGCCGGGCCGCCAAGACCGCCCACGACAAGGCGGTCACGGAGGCCACGGCCACCGGCTCCGCCCAGCGCATCGACGACGAGACCGAGGGCCTGCTGCCGTCCTCGGCCACCGAGGAGGGCAGGATCGCGGGGATACTCCAGCGCCCGCGCTCCTGCTACACCTGCAAGTCCCGGTACGTGGAAGTCGACTACTTCTACCACCAGCTCTGTCCGGACTGCGCCCGCGTGAACCGCGAGAAGCGCGACGTCCGCGCCGACCTCACCGGCAAGCGCGCCCTGCTCACCGGCGGCCGGGCCAAGATCGGCATGTACATCGCGCTCCGGCTGCTCCGCGACGGCGCGCACACCACGGTCACCACCCGCTTCCCCAAGGACGCCATCCGCCGCTTCAAGGCCATGGACGACTCCGCGGACTGGATGCACCGCCTGGAGGTCGTCGGCATCGACCTGCGCGACCCCGCCCAGGCCGTGGCCCTGGCCGACCAGGTCGCCGAGGCGGGACCGCTCGACATCCTCGTCAACAACGCGACCCAGACCGTGCGGCGCCTGCCCTCCGCCTACGCCGCACTGGTCGAGGGCGAGAGCGCTCCGCTGCCCGCCGGTGAGCTGCCCGCCCACCACGTCATCGGCGCCTTCAACTCCGGCGCGGTCGACGGCATCGCGGCGCTGCCGCTGGGCGCCAGCGGCCTCGACGCCCAGAAGGTCGCCGACCTCGCCCTCGTCGCGGGCAACGCCAGCGTCGAACGGCACCTGGACGGCACCGCGATCGACGCCGGCGGCCTCGTGCCCGACGTGGTCGACTCCAACACCTGGGTGCAGACGATCGAGCAGATCTCGCCGGTGGAGCTGCTGGAGACGCAGCTGTGCAACTACACGGCGCCGTTCATCCTGATCAGCAAGTTGCGGCCGGCCATGGCCGAGGCCGCGAAGAAGGCGGAGAGCGGCCGCGCGTATGTCGTGAACGTGTCCGCGATGGAGGGTGTCTTCGGGCGCGGGTACAAGGGCGCGGGACACCCGAACACCAACGCCGCCAAGGCCGCGATGAACATGGTGACGCGGACCAGCGCGCAGGAGATGTTCCAGAGCGACGGCATCCTGATGACCTCGGTGGACACCGGCTGGATCACGGACGAGCGGCCGCACTACGACAAGCTGCGGCTCGCCGAGGCCGGGTTCCACGCCCCGCTCGACCTGGTCGACGGTGCGGCCCGGGTCTACGACCCGATCGTGCGGGGCGAGGCGGGCGAGGACCTGTACGGGGTCTTTCTGAAGGACTACGCCCCGGGCAAGTGGTAGGCGGGGCGCGGGGCGAGCTCCCCGCGCCCTGAGCCGGTCATGCCCGGAGACGGCTGGTGGCTGCCCTTCGGTCCACCGCTCGGAGGCGGGAGTTGCGGGCCGCCGACGGACTGACGCAGGGAGCTGCGCAGCGTCGAGGAGCTGCCGGATCTGCTGAACCCGTGCGGCGGCACCCGGGACATCCCGGTCCGCGCAACCGTCTGGAAAGCGCTGCGCCCGATGTACGCCGTTCGAGTGATTTGCAAAACGGGCTTATGCCTACAAACCCGTACGCAAACCCGAGTTGAACGCCAGATGACGCGTGATTGTTACCGGCTGTTTTCAGCCCCATCGAGCGGGGCTCCGCTCATCTGGTTAGTCTGATGCGGACGGACAGCAGTACGGGGTCCTACCCACACCCACGGTCCGTCATGGGACCAGCCGGTTCACCACGGCCTGCTCTCCCGTGAGTCGACCGGCGCCACCGCGTCCGAACTGCATTTGACATAGAGGCCCGAGCGGGCGTCAGGCGCAGCAGGACCGGCGCGTACGTCCCGAGGGTGACCGACACATAAGGAGTGCGCGGTGACACCGGAGAAGACGAATCGCGATCAACGCCCCAAGGAACGCGGCGAGCGCGCCGGCCGACGGGCCGACGAGCTCGGCAGCCTCGACGTGTGGGCCCGTTCGGCCCCGATCCGCCTCGCGGGCTACGAGGACGACCTCGCAGAGCCCCACATCCTGCCCAGCGTCGACTGACCCGGGGCGGACCCCTCCGCGACCTCCGAGCGCATGGCCGTGCCAGACTCGCGACCATGCTGATCAGGGAAGCAACGGCTGACGACTGGCCTCGCATCTGGCCGTTCTGGCACCGCATCGTCGCCGCGGGCGAGACCTACGCATGGGACCCGGGTACCTCCGAGGAGGAGGCCCGGGTCCTGTGGATGAACCCGGCGAAGCGCGTCTACGTCGTCGAGGACGACAGCGGCGCCGTCGTCGCCTCCGCCTACCTCACCCCCAACTACGGTGGCCCCGCCGCCCGCATCGCCAACGCCGGCTTCATGGTCGACCCCGGCCAGGGCGGCCGCGGCTACGGCCGGGCCCTCGCCGAACACCTCCTGACCGAGGCCCGGGCCGCCGGCTACCGGGGCATGGTCTTCAACGCCGTCGTCGAGACCAACCCCGCCGTGACGTTGTGGACGTCCCTCGGCTTCACGGTCCTCGGCACCGTCCCCGACGCCTTCGACCATCCCCGGCACGGCCCGGTGGGGCTGCACATCATGTACCGGGCGCTGTAGGGGCTGGGGCGGTCGAGGCTCTCAGGGCCGGGCGTACGGCCGGGTCATGATCTCCATGTTGTGGCCGTCCGGGTCGTCGAAGTAGGCGCCGCGACCCCCGAAGAGGTCGTTGACCCGGCCGGGCCGGGTGTGGTCCGGGTCGGCGTAGTAGGTGACGCCGAGCGCCTCCAGGCGGTCGATCATGCCGTCGAACCGCTCGTCGGGCACGAGGAACGCGTAGTGCTGCGACTGGATCGGCTCGGCGGTCATCTCGTAGTAGTCGAGAGTCACGTCGTTGCCCAGGTCGACGGGGAGGAACGGGCCGAAGGGGGCGCCGACCTCCAGCCCCAGGACCGCCGCCAGGAACTCCGCCGACAATTGGCGGTCGGAGGCGTAGACGGCGGTGTGGTTGAGATGGGCGATGGTCGTCGGAAGGTCGGTGGCGTGCCGGGTGTCGGACATGCGTGGGTTCGTCTCCGGGTCTCGGGATCCGTGGTGAAGCGCCGCTGAGCGGCGCGAGATCCGTGGTGAAGCGCCGCTGAGGGGCGCGGGGATGGGGACACGGAGAACGGAGGCGGGGCGCGTGCCCTCTCCGGCTCTCGGGCGGGCCCGGGCGGGGTCACCCCCGCCGCGCTCACTCCGAGGCCGGGCGCCTCACTCGTGCATGGCCTACGGCCGACCCGGCAGTCACCCGGCCGACCCTAGTCCATCGGCGCCGTCCGCTGCCACGGGTTTCGCTCCTCCAACTGCCGGGCCAGATCCAGCAGTCGGGACTCGGTGCCGGGCCGGCCCACCAGCTGCACGGCGCAGGGCGCGCCGGAGGGGAGGGTCCCGCACGGGACGGACATGGCGGGCCAGCCGGTGAGGTTCCACGCGGGCGTCAGGGGCGAGTAGTTCGTGTTCGCCAGCACATTGCTCAGCCAGCCGCGCTCGTGCCAGGGGCCGGCCTTCGGGGAGCGGCGGGCGAGCGCGGGCGTGAGCAGCACGTCGTGCTCGGTGAAGAACGGCTCCAGCCTCCGGCGCAGCTGCTCCCGGCTCGCGCCGGAGCTCGCCGTGCGCAGGAAGGGCCGGCCGAGCCGGGCGTGGACGCGGGTGCGCCGGGTCAGCAGCCGGGGGTCCAGGGGCTGGGCGTCCGCGGCGGTGCCCGCCGTCCAGTGGGCCAGGGAGGTGGTGGCGAGCGACAGCGGGTAGGGCGGGTCGGCGCGCCGGACCTGGTGCCCCGCCCGCATCAGCAGTCCGGCCGCGTCCCGGGCGGCCGCCGCGTACGGGCGGCTGATGGTGACGCCCGCCAGGGGGCTGCGCAGCGACACGGCGACCCTGAGGACGCCGGGCTCGGACACGGGAGCGGGCTCGGTGCCCGCGAGGACCGAGAACATCAGGCGGGCGTCCTCGACGGTCGTGGCGAGCGGCCCGTTCTCCGACATGCCGAACCAGGTGCTGTCCCCGTCGCCGGTCGGGACCACCCCCTGCCCCGGCTTGATGGTGACCAGGCCACAGTTGGCGGCCGGTATGCGCAGGGAGCCCATGCCGTCGTTGCCGAGGGCGATCGGCACCATTCCGGCGGCGACGGCGGCCGCGCTGCCGCCCGACGAACCGCCCGCCGAACGCGTGGGGTCCCAGGGGTTGCGGGCGATGCCCAGCACGCCGTCCGTCGTGCCGAAGACGCACAGCTCGGGGACGTTCGTCAGCCCCACGACCACCGCGCCCGCGGCCCGCAGCCGGGCCACCGTCACATGGTCCCGCGGGGCCGGTGTGTCCGGCGTGGCGGCCGAGCCGATCCGCCGGGACTCGCCACGCACGGCGAGGTTGTCCTTGACGGCCACCGGCACCCCGGCCAGGGGCAGTTCGGCGAAGTCGCCGCGCGTCGCCACCTCGTCGGCCTCGGCCAGGGCCGCCTCGGCGCGCACGGTGCGGAAGGCCCCGACCCGGCCGTCGAGCCGCTCGATCCGGGCGAGGTGCTCGGCGACCACCTCGCGGGGCGTGACCCGCTTCTCGCGTACGGCGGCGGATATCTCGGCGGCGGTGCGGCCGGCCCAGGTGGTCACAGCGGCTCCTCGAAGGGGAGAGGGCGGACTTACTGGCGAGTACGTAGAGAGAACTGTGCACCGGTCCGGGGCCGCCCGTCGAGGCCGCCGACCGCTTTCATGCGGGTCGTACGGCGGGTTGTCAGCGCAGGTGGCGTGCGAGGAAGGCTTCGGTGACGTCCATCGAGGCCGCCCACTTCGGCCCGAAGGTGTGCCCTTCGCCGGCGACGGTACGGAGTTCGACGTCCTTGCCGGCCTTCTGGAACACCGTGGCCGCCTCGCGTGACCAGACGAGGGGGCAGGTGTCGTCCGCGGTGCCGTGCTGGATCAGCAGAGGTTCGGACACACGGCCGGCGTGGGTGAGCGGGGAGACGCCGCGCCAGAACGCCGGGTTCTCCTCGGGCGTTCCGTGCTTCTCCTCGATCTCGGCGACGAGGGGGTCGCCGTCGGGGCGCTGGAAGTGGTCGATGTTCTCCTCCGGGCGTGCGCTGACCGGGGCGTATGCCACCGCCGCGTCGAACAGACCGGGCGCCACGACCAGCGTGTTGTAGACGACCCCGCCGCCCATCGACCGCCCGAACAGCCCGATGCGGTCGCCGTCGATCTCGGGGCGCCCGGAGTCGCGCAGGGCCAGGGCGGCACCGATGACGTCCTCGGTGTAGCCGAGGCGCAGGTTCACGTCGTTGTCCGGGTCCTGGTCGGAGCGGGCGTGGTTGCGGTAGTCGGTGTGCAGGACGACATAGCCGCTGCGGGCCAGCCGGTCCTGCTCACGCGGCATGCCCTGGCCGCTGAAGTAGACGTCCGGGTCGATGTAGCCGTGCGCCAGCACCAGCGCGGGGAAGGGCCCCTCGCCCTCCGGGATGTTCATGATCCCCGAGATCGTCAGGCCGTTCGCCTCGTAGGTGACGGCGTACCGGGTGTAGGCGGAGGTGCGGTCGAGCACCTCGCCGAGGCGCAGACCGGAGCCCGTGTGCTCGCGCTGCATCAGGGCCTGGAGGGAGACGGGGTCGGCCGGGGTGGGGGAGGGGGAGGGCACGGTGCGGGGGCTCTCTCCGGCGGCCCTCTCAGCGGTGGCGCCGGCAGGCGTCGGGGACGTCGCGGGCGCGGCATCCTCCGCACCGCCGGTGCAGCCCGTCGCGATGGCCAGCAGCAGTCCGGCGGCCGCGCAGGCGGTGCCCCGAAGCCGCATGGGGTCAAGTGTGACCCCGCCGGGGTACGGGACGGAAGCCGGCGCGGGCTGTGTCTGTACGGCCCCGCCTGGGCGTGCCCGTGCGGCCCTGCCTGCCTCGGGGTGGGCTAGGGCATGTCCGTGCAGCCCCGCCTGCCTCGGGGTGGGCTAGGGGGAGCGGGCCGCACGGTTCGGACTGCGTGCCGTGGGGGAGCTCTACACCTCGTCGGCCCCCGTCACCCTGACCCACCCCTGGTAACCACCCCCCTCTAGGGAGCACTCCGCATGCATGACGACCGCAGCCTGGTCGAAGCCCGCCTCAAGCGCGTCCTCGACGAGCGTGTCCGCCCCGCCGTGTACCCCGAGTCCGTGCCGCTGGACGTCGCGGTGTGGCACGCGCCCGACGAGCCGGTGCCGGTCGCCGAGGGACTCGCCGCCGAGCCCGAGCCGATCGAGGTGGGCGCCCGGTGGGGTGCTCCCTGGGGCACCAGCTGGTTCCGCGTCACCGGCACCGTCCCCGAGGCCTGGGCCGGGCGGACCGTCGAGGCGATCCTCGACCTCGGCTTCGACGAGAACATGCCCGGCTTCCAGTGCGAAGGCCTGGTCTACCGGCCCGACGGCACCCCGGTGAAGGGCCTCAACCCGCGCAACCAGTGGGTCCGCGTCGGCGCCCCCGTCGAGGGCGGGGAGCGGGTGCGGCTGCACATTGAGGCCGCCTCCAACCCCGTCATCCTCGACTACCACCCCTTCCTTCCCACGCGGCTCGGCGACAAGGAGACCGCGGGCAGCGAACCGCAGTACACCCTCGCCCGCATGGATCTCGCCGTGTTCGACGAAACCGTGTGGCAGCTCGTGATCGACCTGGAGGTGCTCGGCGAACTGATGGCCGAGCTGCCCGTGGAGTCCGCGCGCCGCTGGGACATCCTCCGGGCGGTCGACAAGGCGCTCGACGCGCTGGACCTCCAGGACGTCAACGGCACGGCGGACCGGGCCCGTTCGCGCCTCACCGAGGTCCTCGCCACCCCCGCCGCGCCCTCCGCCCACCGGATCAGCGCCGTCGGGCACGCGCACATCGACTCGGCGTGGCTCTGGCCGCTGCGCGAGACCGTGCGCAAGGTGGCCCGGACGACCTCCAACATGACCGCGCTCCTCGACGACGAGCCCGACTTCGTCTTCGCCATGTCCCAGGCACAGCAGTGGGCGTGGGTGCGCGACCACCGGCCCGAAGTGTGGGCCCGGGTGAAGAAGGCCGTGGCCGACGGGCGGTTCGTGCCGGCCGGCGGCATGTGGGTGGAGTCCGACACCAACATGCCCGGCTCGGAGGCGATGGCCCGCCAGTTCGTGCACGGCAAGCGGTTCTTCCTCGACGAGTTCGGCATCGAGAACGACGAGGCCTGGCTGCCCGACACCTTCGGCTTCGCCGCCGGACTGCCGCAGATCATCAAGGCGGCGGGCTCCAAGTACCTGCTCACCCAGAAGATCAGCTGGTCACGGACGAACACGTTCCCGCACCACACCTTCCGGTGGGAGGGCATCGACGGCACACGGATCTTCACCCACTTCCCGCCCGTCGACACCTACAACTGCTCCATGAAGGGCAGCGAGATCGCGCACGCGGTCCGCAACTTCAAGGACAAGGGCGTCGCCCGCCACTCCCTCGCCCCCACCGGCTGGGGTGACGGAGGCGGGGGCACGACCCGCGAGATGGTCGCCAAGGCGGCCCGACTGCGCGACCTCGAAGGCTCGGCGACGGTGACCTGGGAGACCCCGCAGGCCTTCTTCGAGAAGGCCGTGGCCGAGTATCCCGAACCGCCGGTGTGGGTAGGTGAGTTGTACCTCGAACTGCACCGCGCCACCCTCACCAGCCAGGCCAGGACCAAGCAGGGCAACCGCCGCAGCGAGCACCTGCTCCGGGAGGCCGAGCTCTGGGCGGCCACGGCGGCCGTACGCACCGGCTTCCCCTACCCGTACGAGGACCTGGACCGCATCTGGAAGACGGTCCTGCTGCACCAGTTCCACGACATCCTGCCCGGCTCGTCCATCGCCTGGGTGCACCGGGAGGCCCGGCGGACGTACGAGCGGGTCGCCGAGGAACTGGACCGGATCATCGAGTCGGCCCAGCGCTCCCTGGCCGGCCAGGGCGACACCCCGCTCGTCTTCAACGCCGCCCCGCACACCCGCGCCGGCGTCCCGGCGGGCGGTGCGCGCACCCCGGCCGAGCGGCACCGCACAGTCCTCTCCGACCGCCCCGGCGGCGGGTACGTCCTGGACAACGGCGTCCTGCGCGTCGAGATCGACGCCCGGGGGCTCGTGCCGTCGGCCTACGACATCGAGGCCGACCGCGAGACCGTCGCCCCGGGCCGCGCCGCGAACCTCCTCCAACTGCACCCCGACTTCCCGAACATGTGGGACGCCTGGGACGTCGACGAGTTCTACCGCAACACGGTCACCGACCTGACCGCCGCGGACGAGGTCGCCCCGGACGGCGACGGCGTGCGGGTCGTCCGGACCTTCGGCGCCTCCCGCGTCACCCAGGTGCTGTCCCTCCCGCCGGGGGAGCGGCTGCTGGTCGTGGACACGGAGGTCGACTGGCACGAGACCGAGAAGTTCCTCAAGCTGGCCTTCCCGCTCGACGTGCACGCCGAACGGTACGCGTCCGAAACGCAGTTCGGGCACTTCTACCGGCCGACCCACACCAACACGTCCTGGGAGGCAGCCAAGTTCGAGGCGTGCAACCACCGCTTCGTCCACCTGGAGGAACCCGGCTTCGGCGTCGCGATCGTCAACGACTCGACGTACGGCCACGACGTGACACGCACCGTCCACACCGACGGCGGGACGACCACCACCGTCCGTGCCTCGCTGCTGCGCGCCCCGCGCTTCCCCGACCCGGAGACCGACCAGGGCGTCCACCGGTTCCGGCACGCGCTGGTGCCCGGCGCGGGCATCGGGGACGCGGTGCGCGAGGGCTGGCGGATCAATCTGCCGGAACGCCGCTTCACCGGGGCCGCCGACGTGGCGCCGCTCGTGACGTCGGACCAGGACGCGGTGGTCGTCACCGCCGTCAAGCTGGCCGACGACGGCAGCGGTGACGTGGTCGTCCGGTTCCACGAGGCGTTCGGCGGCCGGGCACGCGCCACGCTCACCGCCGGGTTCGACGTCGCCGGCGTCGCGGTGACGGACCTGCTGGAACGCCCGCTCGCCGACGCGGCGGCACCGGAGGTCCGGGACGGGCGGATCGCGCTGCGGCTGCGCCCGTTCGAGCTGGTGACGCTCCGGCTGCGGCGCGCCTAGCGGGCGGCGGGAGACGCAGGTCACATCCGTCCGTGTCACATGGTGAGGGGGCCGCTGCCTCATAGGGGTGTACGCATCGCCAACGGCAGAGGAGCACACCATGAGCGCACGACTGGACATCTTCGGCAGCCCGAGCGCGAGCAAGCTCGTCAAGCAGTTCACCTCCGTGGGGCGGCTGGTGGTGGAGTCACCGCTGCCGGCCGCCACCCGGGAGCTGGTCTCGCTGCGGGTGAGCCAGATCAACGGGTGCGCGGTCTGCGTCGACATGCACACCAAGGAGGCCACCGCCGCGGGCGAGAGCGCCGTACGGCTCCATCTGGTCGCGGCGTGGCGGGAGGCGACGGTCTTCACCGACGCCGAGCGTGCGGCGCTGGAGCTGGCCGAGCAGGGGACCCGGATCGCGGACGGCGCCAGCGGGGTGCCGGACGAGGTGTGGGAGCGGGCCGCCAAGCACTACGACGAGGAGGAGCTCATGGCGCTGGTGACCCTGATCGCCTTCATGAACACCGCGAACCGGCTGAACGTCATCCTGGAGCAGCCGGCGGGCGACTACCAGGCCGGTCAGTTCAAGTAGCCGCGGAGCACCGGGCCCTGGGAGGGTCCTAGGGCCCGAGCTGCGCGCGCAGCCACTGCTCCACCTCGCCCACGTGCGCGGCCGCCGTCGCGCGGGCCGCCTCCGGGTCACGGGCCGCCAGGGCCCGGTGGATCGCCGCGTGCTCACGGCGGGTGCGGGCTAAGGCGCCCTCCTCCTGGTAGCCACGCCAGACCCGGGCACGGAACGTCCCGTGACGACAGGCCCTCCAGGACCCGCCACCCGCGTCTACGGCCTCTGAACCGGCTCCGCCAGCCGCGTCGGCGGCAGGAAGTCCCGCACATACGTCCGCTCCCAGCACGCGCCCGTCTCCCGCAGCTCGCGCCATGTCGTGTAGCGGTACCGGAACAGGCGGGCGCGCACGAACCGCGGGGGCTCGTCCGGCGGGAACGGGGAGCGGCGCAGCAGCTTCAGCGTGGCCCGGTCGTTCTCCAGCAGCCGCTCCACCAGCGTCCCGAACCAGGGGTCGGCGTAGGCGGGAGAGAGGGCCGCGAACCACATCAGCCAGTCCAGCCGCAGATGGTAGGGCGCGTACTGGCGCGGCCAGCGCCGCGGATCGCCCGGCTTGCCCTTGAACTCGTACTCGAGCCAGCCCGCGTCCGCGCGCGGCACCTCGTCCGCGGTGCCCTCCACCACCACCTCGTACCGCACCCGGCTCACGCTGCCGAACGCCCCGTAGGTGTTGACCAGGTGGAGCGGGTCGAAGGAGCGGTTCATGACCTGACGGCGGGAGAGCATGTTGCGGACCGGCTGGTAGCTGAGGACCAGGAGCGAAACGGCCACCGTGAGCACCACCACGACGTACCACAGCGGGGCATCGGGCACGTCCGGCGGATCGGTGGGGAACCGTACAGCCGACAGTGCCAGCACGATCGTGAGCCAGTTCAGCCAGGCGAAGTTGCCCGACAGCACCAGCCACAGCTGGGTGACGATCATCAGCGACGCGGCGGCCGTCGCGATGGGCTGCGGGGTGAACAGCAGGAACGGCACCACGAGCTGGGTGACGTGGTTCGCGGCCACCTCGACGCGGTGCACGGGCGCCGGCAGACGGTGGAAGAACCAGCTCAGCGGGCCGGGCATCGGCTGGGTCTCGTGGTGATAGTCCAGGCAGGTGAGCTCGCGCCAGCAGGCGTCCCCGCGCATCTTGATCAGTCCCGCGCCGAACTCCACGCGGAACAGGATCCACCGCAGCAGGAACAGCACGACGACCGGCGGCGCCACCTCGTCGTTGCCGAGGAACACGGCGAGGAACCCGACCTCCAGCAGCAGCGACTCCCAGCCGAACGAGTACCAGGTCTGCCCGACGTTGACGATCGACAGGTACAGCACCCACGGCACCAGCCACAGCAGCATGCCGCCCCACAACGGCAGCAGCGAGTCGACCCCCGCCAGCAGCGCCGCCGACACCGCACAGCCCGCCCAGGCGCAGAGCGCGAAGAAGCGGTCCGAGTAGTGCCACTGGAACAGGCTCGGCGCCCGCTTGAACGGCACCCGCTCCACGAACCGCGGCACAGGCAGCATGCCGCGCCGCCCGATCAGCGGGCGGAACTGGAGCACCGCCGTCAGGAACGCCACCAGGTAGACGGCGGCCAGCGCCCGCTGGAAGACCAGCCGGGTCAGCCAGTAGTCGGGGGCATCGAACCAGTCCACAGCCGTGCGGACCTCCTCCCGGTGCGGCGCCCTGCCTGGGCGTCACGCTCCGTGTGCCGTCGCTCCGGTTGCGTGACACAAGTGATCAAAGCACACAATAGTGACGTATGGCCCCGAACGGGCCGAGGTGAGCGGGAGGACGAGGTGCGGACACCCACCGGGACCGTCGTCCTGGCCTGCGTGCTCTCGGCGGTGCTCCTCCTCTCGGCCTGCGTCGGCCACACCACCCGGCCCCCCGGCGCCGCCCGTCCGGGCGACGCGGGCACCGGTGGAGAACTGCTCCTCCTGTCGGCCGCGGCTCCGGGGCCCGACCCGTTCACGGACTCCACTGCCCTCACGGCGGCTACCCCGTCCCCCGCCCCGCGAACGTCACCTCGCACCGACCGGGCCTTCGCCGCCGGCGGGCCACGCTCCCTCTCCGGCGGCACGCCCGGCCTGTACGGCGGCACCGAGCGGACCGGCAGCTGTGACATCGGCCGGCAGGTCGGCCACCTCGTCCGCGACTCCGCCAGGGGCCGCGCCTTCGCCGAGGTCGTGGGCATCTCCCCGGCGGCGCTCCCCGACCATGTGCGCGCGCTGACCCCGGTGGTGCTGCGCGCCGACACCCGCGTCACCGGCCACGGCTTCCGCGCCGGGCGGATCACCCGGCACCAGTCCGTTCTCCAGGCCGGCACCGCCATCCTCGTGGACGACCGGGGCCTGCCGCGCGTGCGGTGCGCCTGCGGCAACCCGCTCGGTCCGCCTGCCGGGTTTCATGGCACTCCGGTCGTCAGAGGCACTCCCTGGCCCGGCTACCGGCCCGAACGGGTGATCGCCGTGACCCCGGCCCCGCGGGCCCTCGCCGGTTTCACGATCATCGACGTCACCGCCCGGACCTGGATCGAACGCCGTACCGGCCACGACGTACGCCACGACCGGACCCTGCCGCCCCCTGCCCTGCTGACGGACCCCCCGTACTCGTCCCGGCCGGCACGGTCGCCGGAGAACCACGTGCCGCCGGAAGCGGAGCCGGACCCCGGCCCGGACGGCGCATCTTCCTGGGACACCCCGGCCGAGGTGAGTCTCCCCGCCGCGCCAACGCCCCTTCCGCCGACCGGCGGGACCGACCCGCCTCCCGAACCGCCGGCCGAGCCGGAGGACCCCGCGGGCCCCGACGAGGTCGGTCCCGATGCCGTCCCCGACAACCCCGATCCCCCCGACGGGGCCGGGCTGATCCCCGACGACCGGTCCGCCGAACGCATCCCCGGCAGCCCCACAGGCGTCTTCAGCAACTGAGGGCCGATCCGGCGTCGCGGCTCGTAGACTCAGTACATCCGGTCGAAGAATCGGACGAATCCTGGCAAGGTGGGCCCATGGCTGATCGGGGAGCGAGTGCCCTGTCCCTTCCGGACGGCTGGCCCGCCCACCCGGACCCGATCCTCGTGCTCAACCGGATGGGCAGCTTCGACTGGGATCTGGACACCGGCCTGATGCAGATGGACGCCCAGGCCCACGAAGTCTTCGACGTGCGCCCCGACGAGTACGACGACCACCCCGAGACCCTCGCCAAGCGCGTCCCGCCCGACGAGTCACGGCGCCTGGACACCGCGGTCTCCCAGGCCCTGAAGGACGGCAGCGAGAACTACGGCGCCTACTTCCGCGTCCGCCGCCGCGACGGCTCCCTGCGCTGGACCCACACCCAGGGCTACATCCGGCGCGACGACACCGGACGGCCCCGCCGCATCATCGGCATCATCCGGGACGCCACCCGCGAACTCGGCGAGAGCGACGCCCGCCTCGACCAGACCGCCCGCGACGAGGCCCGCCGCGAGCAGACCAGCGTCGTCGAACTGACCACGGCCGCCCTCGCCCACGCCCGCACCGTCCAGGACGTCATCGACGTCCTCAAGGACACCCACGGCCTCGTCCACCTGGGCGCCACCAGCCTCGTCATGGGCCTGGTCGAGGCCGGCCGCATCCGCCTGGTCGCAGAGGGTCCCGCGGACAGCTTCGTGCCCGGCACCCGCGTCACCCGGATCGACGAGCCCTACCCGATGAGCGAGGCCGTACGGACCCTCGGCCCGTGCTTCATCGAGTCACCACAGGAGTTCGCCGAGCGCTACCCGCTCCTGTGGCCGCACATCACCGACCTCGACATCACCTCGGCCGCCTACCTGCCGCTCATCGTCCAGGCCCGGCCGATCGGCGTGATGGGCCTGCTCTACAGCGACCGGTACGGCTTCACCTCCGAGGAGCGCAACATCCTCGTCGCCCTCGGCAGCAGCATCGCGCAGAGCCTTCAGCGCGCTATGTTCTACGAGCAGGAGATGGACCTCGCGCAGGGCCTCCAGCAGGCCATGCTGCCCCGGACCATCCCGAGCGTGCCCGGCGCCGACGTCGCCGTCCGCTACCGCGCCGCCACCATCGGCGGCTCCGTCGGCCGGGACATCGGCGGCGACTGGTACGACCTGATCCCGCTGCCCGGCGGCCGGGTCGGCGCCGTCATCGGCGACGTCCAGGGCCACGACACCCACGCGGCCGCCGTCATGGGCCAGTTGCGCATCGTGCTGCGCGCCTACGCCGCCGAGGGGCACCCCCCGGCCACCGTCATGGCCCGCGCCTCCGTCTTCCTGCACGAACTCGACACCGACCGCTCCGCGACCTGCCTCTACGCGGAGGCCGACCTGTCCACGGGCGTGCTCCAGATGGTCCGGGCCGGCCACATCGACCCACTGGTGCGCCACACCGACGGCTCCTGCCGCCGCGTCACCGTCCCCGGCGGGCTGCCCCTCGGCCTGTCCGCCGAGTTCGGCCGCCTCGCCTACCCCGTGGGCACCATAGAGCTCGACCCCGGAGACACCCTGCTGCTGTGCACCGACGGTCTGGTCGAGCAGCCCGGCGCCGACCTCGACGACGGCATGCGCACCCTGGGATCGCTCGTCGCCACCGGCCCCGACGACGTACGGGACCTCGCCGAGCGGCTGATCGACGTGGCCGCCGAGCGCGGCGGGGACGACGACGTGGCGCTGCTCCTGCTGCGCCGGCGCGGCCCCGAGAACCCGCAGTCCGGCCGCCGGCTCCAACGGCATGTGGCGCCCGGCGACCCCGGGGCCCTCACCGAGGCCCGGCACATGATCCGCACCGCGGTCGCCGGCTGGGGAGCGGGCGAGCGCGCCGACGAGATCGAACTGGTCGCCGACGAGCTGATCACCAACGCGCTGATGCACACCGAGGGCTCAGCCGTCGTCACCCTGCGGGCCTTCACCGGCTCCGAGCCCCGGCTGCGCGTCGAGGTGGAGGACTCCTCCAGCGCGCTGCCGCGCCGTCGCGAGGCGGGCGAGTCGGGCGTCTCCGGGCGGGGCCTGCTCCTGGTCGATCTGCTCACCGACGTGTGGGGTGTGGAGGCCCGGGGCGGCGGCAAGGCGGTGTGGTGCGAGTTCGTGGTGCCCGGCTCCGGCTGACCCGGCGTGGCACCCTGGACTCATGCCGGAACTCCCCGAGGTCGAGGCGCTCAAGGACTTCCTGACCGAGCACCTCGTCGGCCAGAAGATCGCACGGGTGCTGCCCGTCGCGATCAGCGTGCTGAAGACGTACGAACCACCCCTGTCCGCGCTGGAGGGCCGGGAGGTCACCGCCGTCCACCGGTACGGCAAGTTCCTTGACCTCCACACCGCGGACGGCCCGCATCTCGTGACGCATCTGGCGCGCGCGGGCTGGCTGCACTGGAAGGACCGCCTGCCGGACGCCCCGCCCCGCCCCGGCAAGGGCCCCCTCGCGCTGCGCGCGGCCCTGGAGACCGGTGCCGGGTTCGACCTCACCGAGGCCGGCACCCAGAAGCGCCTCGCGGTGTACGTCGTGGCCGACCCGCAGGAGGTCCCGGGCGTGGCCCGGCTCGGTCCGGACCCGCTCGCCGGCGACTTCGACGAGCGGCGCCTGGCGGAGCTCCTGGCCGGCGAACGGCGTCAGCTCAAGGGCGCGTTGCGGGACCAGAGCCTCATCGCGGGGGTGGGCAACGCCTACAGCGACGAGATCCTGCACGCGGCGAGGATGTCGCCCTTCAAACTGGCCGCGTCCCTGAGCGAGGAGGAGACCGGGCGGCTGTACGCGGCCCTGCGCGACACGCTCACCGAAGCGGTCGAACGCTCCCGGGGTGTGGCGGCCGGCCGGCTGAAGGCCGAGAAGAAGAGCGGACTGCGCGTCCACGGCCGCACCGGCGAGCCCTGTCCGGTGTGCGGCGACACCATCCGCGAGGTGTCCTTCGCCGACTCCTCGCTCCAGTACTGCCCGACCTGCCAGACCGGTGGCAAGCCGCTCGCGGACCGCAGGTTGTCCCGTCTGCTGAAGTGACCCGGGCCCGGGTCACCGGGCCGGCGGTCGCCACTCGAACATCAGGATGGTCGCGTCGTCCCGCAGTCGGCTGGTGGGCGAGTCGAGGATGGCGTGGATGAGCCGCCGCAGCGTCTCGGGTGCCAGCTCGCCCGAGGCCGTCGCCCCGATGATGTAGTCGGCGAACTGTTCGAGCCCGAACTCCGCGCCGTCGACGGCCCTGGCCTCGGTGACCCCGTCGGTGTACATCAGCACCCGGTCGCCGGGCTTCAGCGCGATCTCGTGCGTTTCCCGCCTGCCCCCGGTCAGCAGGGACGGCATGCCCATCGGCGGGTGGGCCTCGCGCCGCATGGCGTCGACGAGCGGCCGCCGGTCACGGATGAGCAGCGGGGTGGGGTGACCGCAGTTGACCCACCGCAGTATCCCCGACGCCAGGTCCAGCTGGGCCAGGACGCCCGTGCAGAACTGGTCCGGGAGCCACTGCGAGAGCGCCTCGTCGACGCTCTCCACCAGCTCCGGCAGGTCCGCCCCGGTCCGCCGGGCGTTGCGGCACGCGGCCAGCGACACCGCCGTGGTCAGTCCTGACGCCAGGTTGTGCCCCATGGCGTCGAGGACCGCGACATGCAGCGTCGTCTCGGTCAGGGAGTGGTCGAAGGCGTCGCCGCCGAGCTCGTAGGCGGGCTCCAGCACGGCCGTCGACACGACGTGGGAGGTGCCGATGGTGCGGGGCGGCAGGAACGCCCGCAGCATCTCGGCGGGCAGCCGCATCGGCCGGGCGCGCAGGCGCCGTACGAAGGAGTCCTGGTACGCCCGCGCGGACGTGATCATCATGGCGAGCAGTTTGGCCAGGGCCCGGCCGCGCAGCAGCACGGACGGGGTCAGCGAGGGGCAGTTCACCGCGATGACGCCGAGGCGTTCGGCGCCGTCCACGAGCGGGATCCAGGCCGTCATACCGCCGGCCTCGGACTCCTCCACGCGCAGCGACTGGGTGCGGTAGGTCCAGCCCGCCAGCGAGCCGTCGACGAGCAGGGAGGAGGTGACGTCGGTGAGCGGTACCAGCCGGCGCTGCTGGATGTCGGCGAGGTACACCACGGAGTTCTGGATTCCGAGGGCCCTGGTGCAGCGGGCCACAGCCGTGGGCAGGTCCAGCGTGGCGTTCTCCGGATCGGCGAGGAACTCCTCCAGGTGGCCGTCCCCGGGCTCTGCCGTCGTCACCTCGTCTCCCCTCAGCGGGACCACGGGCACCCGGCGCTCTCCCGGGTGCGTCGTCCAGCAGTTTCACACCGGGGCGCGGGCGGCGCCCGGTGACAGGGGCGGACGGATGGTCAGCTCGGCTGGAGTCTCCACAGGACCTCGCCGGTCGCCGAGCGGATCTCGTAGCGGGCGATGTCCTCCGGATGCATGGAGGTGCTGGCCATCATCGTGTTGGGGTGGTCGTCGTGGCCGGGCCCGTGCCAGCTGGTCGCGGTCTCCTCGGTGCCGTCGTGTCCGACGATCACCAGGTGGCAGGGGCGCGGACCCGAGGCGTCCTTCACCTTCAGCTCGACCTGGCTGCCCGAGGCCTCCTCCTCGGTGGTGACCTGTGCCCACACGCCCGTGCGCGTGTCGGTCGCGGCCACCGTCCGGGACTCCTCGGCGCTGCCCTCGGCCATCATCGCGATGCCGGGGACCGACGCCGCGAAAACCACCGAGGCGGCCAGGGCGAACAGCAGACGCCTGCGTCCGGTCCGGCGCCGGGTCGCCACCTCGGCCAGCAACCCGTCCAGCATGCGCGGGCCGGGCTGCGCCATCGGGTGCACGAACCGCGGCGTCGCCCGCCGGTACAGCATCAACTGCCGTGTGGTCACGCCGAATTCCGTCACCTCTGCAGCGCACCGAGGGCACTCCATGAGGTGGTCCTCGAAGCGGAATGCCTCCGCCTCGTCCAGCACGCCGAGCGCGTAGGCCGCGACGTCGTGATGCCTTTCCAGGGACCTCATGCCGAATCCTCGTGCCGTTGGGTGCGGGTGGGGTTACTCCTTGCTCCCACCGGTACGGACCAGGCAGCGGAATCACTCAAGCCGGTGACACAATCGCAACCAAAGGATTCGGAGCCCTCCGGCCCCCGGATTGGTCCGGGACCGCAGAAATCTAAAAAAGATGGATCGCGAGGTGTCCCAGCGGCAGTCCGAGCTGCCAGGCGGGCGTCCAGACCTTCGGCCCGTCGTCCTCCCCGACCACCGGAGCGCCCCCCGGCACCGCGTTCAGATCGGGCGCGAGCAGCTCCGTCTCCTGCAGCCAGCGCCAGGCCTCCTCGGCGAGAGACAGGTCCGGCGCGGGCCGGCCCGACCGCGCGGCGCCCACGCCGAGCTCGGCCAGCCGCTCACGCACCCACTCCTGCCACGGCTGGTCGTACGCGGTCAGCGACAGCCACGTCTCCAGCTGGGTGACGACCCGGATGCCGGACAGCTCCCCGTCGGTGTCGGACAGGAAGATGGTCAGCGCCAGGGCGTCGCGCCCGGCGCGGAACTCGAAGGACGTCGGCGGCATCAGATCGCCGGTCCGCAGCAGCTCGTCGGCGATGTACTCGGCGTACAACCACGCCATGGGGACGGTCAGTTCGCCGTCGGAACCGTCCGTGCTCCCCTGCTCTTCGTCCAGCATCCCTTCCTGCCTTCCTCCGGTACGTGCGCGTCGCCCGACACCGGGCTCCCGGGGGCACTGACGTCCCCCTCCGGAACACGGATGAGGACAGCCGATTACTCAACCGGGGTCATCGGCAAGGCGCTTTACGGAGGCTTGACCCACGCATTGGTTTCATCGCAGGTCGGCGGCGTATCCCGGTAGCACCCTGCGCAGGGCGCGCAGCGCGTAGTACGCGCGGGACTTCACGGTACCGGGCGGGATGCCGAGGGTCGCCGCGGCTTCCGCCACACTCGCCCCCTGGAAGTACACCAGCACCAGGACTTCACGGTGCTGCGGAGTGAGTGTCTTCACAGCCTGGCGGACGTCGAGCATCGCGGCGGCCCGCTCGGCGTGGTCGGAGATGACCCGCGCGTTCTCCAGCACCGCGTCGCCGACCTCGGCCGGTCGCGCCTGACGGGCCCGCCGGGCGTCGATGGCGAGGCGCCGCGCGACGGTCATCAGCCAGGGCCGCACGGAGTCGAAGTCGTCGGCGCGCAGGGCCTCGGGATGCTGCCAGGCGCGCACCAGCGTCTCCTGGACCAGGTCCTCCGCGCGCTGCCGGTCGCCGTCGCAGAGCCGCAGCAGCAGCGCGAAGAGGGGCCGGCCGTGCTCCCGCTGCAGTGCGGCGAGCTCGTGCTCGGCGGTCGTTCCGTTCGTGAGAGTGGATCCGGCCGTCATGGCCGTATGCCACCGCAGGGCGCCGCGCGGGCACAGGGCACGTACCCGGCTGTGCGGCGGACGGTCGATCGCGTCGACGAACGGTTCGACGAACGGTCAGGGCGCCCGGCCATGTGGGTGCCGGACGGGCTGATGAGCGTGTCGGAGCCGCGTGGGGCGCCAGGTGCCTTCTTTCCTGATGGTGCGTAAATACGACCACAACGCCCACAGTGGGGTGAATGCATGCTCGCACGCAGTCGACAGATCGCCCTGGCCCTGACCGTCGTCCTCGCCGCAGGCGCCGCCTGCCAGGCCCGCGGACACGACAAGCCCGGCCCCGGGCGTCCGGCACCCGCCGCCGGGCCCCGCGGCTTCACACTGGTCGCCTCCGGTGACGTCCTCCCGCACAGCACGATCATCGACCGGGCCCGCTTCGACGCCGGCGGCACCGGCTACGACTTCCGGCCGATGCTCGCCGGGATCCGTCCCGTCGTCTCCCGCGCCGACATCGCCCTGTGCCACATGGAGACCGTCTACGGCGCGGACGGCGTCTACACCGGCTACCCCACGTTCGCATCCCCGCCCGAGGTGGCCGGGGCCCTCGCCGCCACCGGCTACGACGGCTGCTCCACCGCCTCCAACCACAGCCTGGACGGCGGCGCCGACGGCATCCGCCGCACCCTCGACGCCCTCGACCGTGCCGGCGTCCGGCACGCCGGCTCGGCACGCACCGAGGAGGAGGCACGCACGGCGACCGTCCTCGGACCGGGACCGGCCGAGGTCGCCCACCTCGCCTACACCTACGACACCAACGGCCTCCCCTTCCCCGAGGGGCAGCCCTGGGCCGTCAACCTCATCGACGAGGCCAGGATCGTCGAGGACGCCCGGGCCGCGCGCCGGGCGGGCGCCGACGTGGTCGTGGTCTCCCTGCACTGGGGCACCGAGTGGCAGGACGCCCCCGACGACCGGCAGCTGACCCTGGCCCGCAGCCTCACCGCCGCACGCACCGGCGACCGCCCCGACATCGACCTGATCCTCGGCACCCACGCCCACGTCCCGCAGGCCTACGAGAAGGTCAACGGCACCTGGGTCGTCTACGGCATGGGCGACCAGATCGCCGGCGAGATGACCAACCACGAGGGTGCCAAGGACCCCCGCGGCAACCAGTCCACCCTCGGCCGCTTCACCTTCGCCCCGCCCGCCCGGCCGGGCGAGCGCTGGAAGGTGACGAAGGCGGAGTTCGTCCCGCAGCTGTTCGACGTCGACGCCGGGCGGGTCGTGAACCTCAACCGGGCGCTCGCCCAGGGCGCCGACGTCGGGGCCGTCCGCGACCGCATCCGCGACATCGTGCTCAGCCGCGGCGCGGCCGGGGACGGACTCGTCATGGGGGAGTAGCGCCCGCCGCTCCTCCCGCGACTGCTCCGGACCCCGCCCCGCCGGCCCGGAGCGGCGGGAGGAAGGCGAAGCAGAACGCCGGCCCCATGGACCGGCCGTCCCCCCCCGGGCGGAAGGGGCCGCTCAATGATCGGGCGGCATCCCGCGCCGCCCTACGGCACCACCGTCACAGGCCAGCGCCCCGCCTTCACCAGGCGGACCGCCACCGAGCCGACGATCCGGTGGCCCGCCTGCTCCGAGGCGCCCACGACCACCGCGTCGGCCTTCAGTTCGTCGGCCGCCGTCACCAGGCCGTTGTACGGGTCGCCGCGGAACGTGTGGAACTCCCAGCGGACCTCGAATATCCCCTTGAGCCGCTCGGCCGACTCCCGGATCTGCGCCACCAGGTCCTCGGCGATCTCGTCCGTCGTCCCGGCCACCGGCACCCCCAGCGCGGCGCCCGCCGCCAGCACCGGCTGCACGTACACCACGGCGAGCAGCGCGTGCTGCCGCCGGGCGAGTCCGGCGGCGTAGGCCGCGGCCCGCAGGGAGGAATCGGAGCCGTCCACCCCGACCACGATCACCTTCGGACCGTCCGTGCCCCGCTCGAACCGATGGGAGTACTGTTCCGTCACGCCGCGAGGCTATCCGAACCCCCCGGCCCGCCCGCCGGGCGGGAGGCCGGACCCAGCGCACCGGTGGCGGAGGGGATTCCCGGGCCTCCTGGGCCGCGCGGGGCGGGAGCGCTCGACGGGCGAGGAGGCGCCGGTGTTCCTAGAGTCGAAAGCATGAGCGTCATCGCGGACACCGGGACGGCCGAGGACACCCCGGGCCCGATACGGCCGCCCCACCGGGCGCACGGCTTCCTGAGCCGGGTACCGCAGGGCTTCGCCCTCTTCTTCGGGGCCCTCGGACTGCTGTGCGCCCTGCTGGCGCTGATCCCCCCGCTGCGCACCGGGCTGCGCCCCCTCGTCCGCTTCCTGGACCTGCTGCTCGTCCCGGTCAGCGCCAACCTCGCCTACGCGGTCTTCCTGTTCCTGCTCGCCGCCGCGACCGGTGCCCGCAAGAAGATCGCCTGGTGGCTGGTCGTCGTCTACCTGGGGCTGCTGGTCCTCACCGACATCCTCGGCATGGCCGTCGGCGAGTTCGCCGAGTCCGTCCCCTCCTTCGTGGTGTGCGGCCTCGCCCTGATCCTGCTGATCTACGCCCGCAAGGAGTTCTACGCCGCTTCCCGACGCGCCGCCGTACGCCGGGCCCTGGCCGTCCTGGTGGCGGGCCTGGTCGTGGCGATCCTGGTCGGCTGGGCCCTGGTCGAGGCGTTCCCGGGCACGCTGCCGAGCAACGAGCGCCTGGCCTGGGCCGCGAACCGGGTCTGCGGCGGCCTGGTGCCCGCGGACTCCTTCGACGGCCGCCCGCCGCACGCCCTGTACTTCCTGCTTGGCCTGTTCGGCGCGCTCGCCCTGCTGAACGCCGCCGCCACCCTCTTCCGCTCCCAGCGCCTGGAAGCCGCCCTGCACGACGACGAGGAGGCCCGCATCCGCGCCCTCCTCGGCCGCTACGGCGACCAGGACTCCCTCGGCTACTTCGCCACCCGCCGCGACAAGGCCGCCGTCTTCTCACCCAGCGGCAAGGCCGCCGTCACCTACCGCGTCGAGGCCGGGGTGTGCCTGGCCAGCGGAGACCCGGTGGGCGACCGGGAGGCCTGGCCGCACGCGATCGCCGCCTGGCAGGACGTGGCCCGCCGCCACGCCTGGGTCCCGGCCGTGATGGGCGCCTCCGAGGAGGGCGCCCGGGCCTTCGTCCGCGCCGGTCTCGGCGCGCTCCAGCTGGGCGACGAGGCGATCCTGCACGTCCTCGACTTCGACCTCGACGGCCGCGACATGCGTGTCACCCGCCAGGCCGTCAACCGGGTCCGACGCACCGGCGTCACCTGCCGCGTCCGCCGCCACTCCACCCTCGGCGAGGACGAGATGCGCCGGCTCGTCGAACGCGCCGACGCCTGGCGCGACACCGAGACCGAACGCGGCTTCTCCATGGCCCTGGACCGCCTCGGCGACCCGGCCGACGGCGACTGCCTCCTCGCCGAGGCCCTCGACCAGGACGGCCGGCTCCTGGCCATCCAGTCCTTCGTGCCCTGGGGCAAGGACGGCGTCTCCCTGGACCTGATGCGCCGTGACCGCACCGCCCCCAACGGCGTCATGGAGTTCATGGTCGCCGAACTGTGCGCCGTGGCCCCGAAACTGGGCGTGCGCAAGGTCTCGCTGAACTTCGCCGTGTTCCGCTCCGTGTTCGAGGAGGGCGCCCGCATCGGCGCGGGACCGGTGCTCCGCCTCTGGCGCCGCCTGCTGCTGTTCTTCTCCAAGTGGTGGCAACTGGAGGCCCTGTACCGCTCCAACGCCAAGTACCACCCCGAGTGGTACCCCCGCTTCCTCTGCTACGCGGAGGCCGCCTCCCTCGCCCGGGTCGGTCTCGCCTCCGGCATCGCCGAGGGCTTCGTCTCCGTCCCGTCGATGCGCAAGTTGTGGGGAAAGGGAAAGGGGCACCCGAAGGGCGGACAGCGGCCCGCCACCACGGAGGGGCTGCCGTCGTTGGCGGCGCTCGGCCTCGCCGGAGGGGACGGGACCGGGCCCGCCGACCCCCTCTCCGGCCTGTCCGACCAGGTCCGCGTCCGCCACCGCAAGCTCGACCGGCTGCGCGCCGACGGCACCGACCCCTACCCGGTGGGCACTCCGGCCCGCACCCACACCCTCGCCGAGGTCCGGCCCGGCGAGCATGTCACCGTCGCCGGCCGGATCATGCTGGTCCGCGACTTCGGCGGCATCGTCTTCGCCGTCCTGCGCGACTGGTCCGGCGACCACCAACTCGCCCTCACCCGCGACCGCTCCGGCCCCGCCCTGGACCGCTTCACCGCCGACACCGACATCGGCGACCACATCACCGTCACCGGCGAGGCGGGCGTCAGCGACCAGGGCGAGCCGACCGTGTTCGTCACCTCCTGGCAGCTCACCGGCAAGTGCCTGCGCCCGCTGCCGGACAAGCGCCGGGGCCTGGCCGACCCGGAGGCCAAGGTCCGCATGCGCTACCTCGACCTGGCCGCCAGCCCCGCCGCCCGCGACGTGGTCCGCGCCCGCTCCATCGCCGTCCAGGCCGTGCGTCAGGGCCTGCTGGCACGCGGCTACCTGGAGGTCGAGACGCCGGTGCTCCAGCAGATCCACGGCGGCGCCAACGCCAGGCCCTTCACCACGCACATCAACGCCTACGACCTCGACCTCTACTTGCGCATCGCCCCCGAGCTGTACCTCAAGCGGCTGTGCGTGGGCGGAATGGAGAAGGTCTTCGAGATGGGCCGCACCTTCCGCAACGAGGGCACGGACTACAAGCACAACCCCGAGTTCACGATCCTTGAGGCCTACCAGGCGTACGCCGACTACGACGTGATGCTCGACCTCGTCCGCGAGCTGATCCAGGGCGCCGCAACCGCCGCGTTCGGCAAGCCCGTCGCCCACAAGGACGGCCAGGAGTACGACATCTCCGGGCAGTGGCCGGTCAAGACCGTCTACGGCGCCGTCAGCGAGGCCCTCGGCGAGGAGATCCACCCGGGCACCGGACTGCCCGAGCTGCTGCGGCTCTGCGACCGCGCCGGCGTGCCGTACACCGCCGACGACGGCCACGGCGACGTCGTCCTGGAGATGTACGAGCGGCTCGTCGAGGAGAAGACACAGCTGCCCACCTTCTACAAGGACTTCCCGACCGACGTCTCCCCGCTCACCCGGCAGCACCGCACCGACCCGCGCCTGGCCGAACGCTGGGACCTCGTCGCGTTCGGCACCGAACTGGGCACCGCCTACTCGGAGCTCACCGACCCCGTCGAGCAGCGGCGCCGCCTCACCGCCCAGTCCCTGCTGGCCGCCGGGGGCGACCCCGAGGCGATGGAACTCGACGAGGACTTCCTCGACGCGCTCGAATACGCCATGCCGCCCACAGGGGGCCTCGGCATCGGCGTCGACCGGCTGGTCATGTTCCTCACCGGACTGACCATCCGGGAGACGCTGCCCTTCCCCCTGGTGCGCCGCCGCTGACCCGTCTGCGTGGGCCGGACGGGTGAATGTGTGCCGCCACACCGGTGTTGCTCGCGAGCGTCGGCCTTCGGCCGGGCGACTGATGAGTCATGAAGAAGGATCAGTTGCTCACCCGGCTGCTCACCCGGCGCCGGGCGTTGATCGCGGGCGCCGGCGCCGTGGGGGCGGCCGCGACGGCCGGAGTGATCACGACTGTCACCGGGGACGGACCCGTCACCTCCGCCCCGGCCGCGGGACCCCAGGCCCGGTCCGTCAAGTCCTCCGCGTACCGGCTGCAGCCGGTGACCGGCTACGGCCCGCCGCGTGCCGCGCCCCGCCGGACCCTGGTACGCCGCGAGGCACCGCTGAAGGTGTCCGGCCGCGGCCGCACCATGGTGCTGACCTTCGACGACGGCCCCGATCCCCGCTTCACCCCGGACATCCTCGACACCCTGGCCGAGTACGACGTGCGCGCGATGTTCTTCGTGTGCGGCGAAATGGTCGCCGGCGGCAGGAGGCTGCTGGCCCGGATGGCCGAGGAGGGCCATGTCGTCGGAAACCACACCTGGTCCCACCCGTTGCTGACCCGCCTCACGCGCCGTCAGATCCGCTCCCAGATGGAGCGCACCAGCGACGCCATCGAGGACGCCTGCGGGGAGCGCCCCGAGTGGTTCCGCGCGCCCTACGGCGCCTGGAACCGCGCCGCCTTCCAGCTCGGCGCGGAACTCGGCATGGAACCGCTCGGCTGGACTCTCGACACCCTCGACTGGACCACCCCGGGAGTCCGGTCCATCGCGAACCGGGTCGAACACGGCGCCGCCCCCGGCGTCGTGGTGCTCTCGCACGACGCCGGGGGCGACCGCTCGCAGAGCGTACGGGCCCTGCGGCGCTATCTGCCGGAACTGCTGGACTCCGGCTACCACGTCACCGTGCCCCGGCGGCACTACGCGTGAAGGACGCCCTCGGGCCTTTCGCCCGCCCGGCCGGGAGCGCTCAGCGCACCTCGACCAGGCGGGCGAAGGCGACGACGTTCCCCGCGTAGCCCTCCTGCTTGGAGAACCCCCCGCCGCAGGTGATGACCCGCAGTTCCGGCGCGCCCTTGGACGCGTAGACACGGTCACCGGGGAAGTTGTTCTTCTCGAAGACCTCGACGCCGTAGATCTCGAACATCGCGGTCTTTCCGTCCTGACGGGCGACCTCGACGCGATGGCCCTTCTTCAGAGCCCCGAGTCCGTAGAACACGGCCGGTCCCTGCTGGTTGTCGACATGGCCGACCACGACCGCGGTGCCCTTCTCGCCGGGGGTGACGGCACCGGTGAACCAGCCGGCCAGGTTGGGGTCCTCCGGCGGCGGTGCGCCGACCCAGCCGTCCGCGTCCAGGCCCACGGGGATCATCGGCGCGTCGACCTGGATCGCCGGGATCCGGACCCGGTCCGGGAGGGCGTAGGGCAGGGGCCGTACGGTCCCGGCGAAGGTGCCCTCGGGTACCCGGTTGTCCGCGGCGGCCGCCGTCGCCGGCTGCGGTGGGCCCTCGTCGAACTCCCCCGAACCGTTCCGGATGAGGGCGAGGCCGGTCAGCAGGACCAGCGCTATCACGCCCCACGGGGCGCGCTTCCTCGGCCGCGCCTCCTCTTCCGCCTGGGCCAGCTCGGACGCAGACATTCGCCATCCCCTCTCGACATGGCCGTCGCCGTGTCAATCGCGCCTATCCGAACGCTAAGTGGCACACGCGAAACCGGCGACGGGGCGGGGGCGAACGGGTGGCCCGGGGACGGAAGGGGTGCCTCGCGGACAGCAGGTGCGCCATCCGAGTTGCCACGGCGAGGAAATTTCTGACGGTCCGTGACCTGCGGCGATGTCCGATTGTGCGGTTTCCCCGCACCGCCTGGTCTCACCAGGACGGACCATTCCCGAAATGCGGCCCGTCGCACGGCAACTGACTGTCTCTCTGGGAGGCGCTTTCTCGCCGATCGACCGGGGACGGGTCCCGGGGCGTCTTCCGCGGAGGTTCACATGCGTAACACTCGTGCCCTGGCGGTCGCCGGCGCGGCGGTCGCCGCCCTCGGCCTCTCGGCTCCCGCGGCCGTGGCGTGGGAGACGCCCAGCAACATCACCGCCCTGCCCAGCGTGATCGCCCCCGGCGGCCAGCTGACCATCACGGTCGACGGCTGCCGGGGCGGCGGCACGGCGACGTCCAACGCCTTTTCGCCTACGCGGCTCTCGCCGGTCGGCGGCGGCGGAGGCGGAGGCAAGGGCAACGAGGGCGACCGGGGCGGCGCCGGCAGCGGGACCGCGCGGGGCACCGCCGTCATCAACAGCAACGCCCGCCCGGGCCCGTACGACATCACCGTCGACTGCAACGGCAGGCGGATGACCAAGCCGCAGGCCTTCACCGTCATCGGCGGTGTCCGCGGCGGTATCGGCGGCAGCACCACCACCGGCGCCACCCCGACCGACGTCGCCATCGGCGGTGGTCTCGTGGCCGCGGCCGTCGTCGGCGGCGGCGTGTTCTGGATGCGCCGCCGGGCCGAGCGGCGCATCTGACGCCTCGCTCCGCGCTCCTTCGACGACTCACCGCCTCGCACGTGAACGGCCCTCGCCCCGGCGCCCCTCCTGAGATCTTCAGGGGAGCCGGGGCGAAGGCCTGCGCCCATGGCGTCCATCGGCCGGCGTCCTGGTCGCGGCTAACCGGCGTCCTCGTCGGTGCGGCGGCGCGAGAAGTGGTAGGCGACGCCGAGGGATCCGGCGATCAGTGCGGCGCCGAGGCCGATCTCCTTGAGGTCGAAGCCGGCGAGGGTGCCGCCCTCACCGGCGTGCACACCCTTGTGCGGATGGCGCGTCGGGTGATGGGTGGGGTGGTGTGTCGGACGGCCGCCCGCGATCGTCAGGCGCGCGGTGCCGCTCGACTCGTCACACTCGAACTCCACGTCGTACACGGCGCCGGGCTTGGCGTCCCAGTCGACGGCGGCCGTCGCCCAGGACTCCTCCGGCGGGATGATGACCATGTCGAAGACCTCTGAGTTGACCGCCGCCTCCCCCTGGCACGCCTCGTTGCGTTCCACCCGCAGGGTGACTTCACCGCCCGCCGCCACGGTGGAGGGCATGACGCTGAAGCCGAAGTCGGTCTGGATGGCCGCGTCCGCGGCGGGCACGCAGGAGGTGAGGGCGCCGGCGCCCAGCAGTACGGCCGAAGCGAGGCCTATCGCGCGCATGGTGAATCCTCCGGGTCCCGAGGAGCAGTCGCGGACCTGTTCCGCTCACGTCACACATGCACCTCGATGCCCGAAACGCTAAGAAGGCGAGCGTGGTGGCGCGATCGCAGTAGCGCGAATGGGGCATGGGTGTGGGCCGCCCGGGGGAACGCCGCCCACGCGACCGGGGGACGGTGACGGTGTGTCGCGCGCCCCCCGGCCGGAAACCGTGCTGTGCGGCGCCGTCAGTCCCCGACGCCGGGGAAGAGGTTCAGGAACGGGTCCGCCGTGGCGGTCACGCCCCTGCTGTAGGGCGAGTCGAAGTCCCAGATCAGGAACAGCAGGAAGGCGATCAGAGCCGAGAACAGCCCGGCGAGGACCAGCTCGCGGGTCGTTCTGCGGATCTGCAGGGCGAAGATCATCCCGATGGTGACGACGGCCCCGGCGATCAGCCCGAACCACACCACCCCCGGCATGGTCTCCCCGGTCGACTCCGCCCGGGCGATCCGGGCCTGGTTCGCCGCGGTCACCTGGTCCAGCAACGGCTGGTAGGCCTGGGCCTCGAAGTCCGTCGCCGGCTCGTAGTCGGTGACGTCCTGGCGGATCCGCTCGAAGAGCTCGGCGCCGCGCGGGCTGACCTCGCCCTTGTCGGCCATGGTGTCCCACTCGGTGGTCACGACATGGCTCACATACGTCCGGATGTCGTCCCGGATGCGGTCGCGTTCCTCGGCCGGATAGACCCGTACCCGCTCCGAGATCTCGTGCAGCGCGGTCGCCTCGGCTTGGACGTGGTCCTGTGCGGCGCTGCGCCCTTCCCAGACACCGGCGATCGCCAGGCCCAGGACGATGGCGTAGACCACGCCGATCCACATGGTCATGTACTCGATGACGTCCGGGGTCTCACTGGGGTCCTCGTCCTCGGGCGCCGCGCGGTGGCGTACGAAGGTGATGATGACCACCACGGCACAGGCGGCCAGCATCGCGAGGGTGAGAACAAGCCATTCCGGCAAGAGGTACCTCCAGGGCTTCAGGGATCAGCGCGCGCGCAGCGCGGCGACGGCCACCACCGCGGGCACCGTGACGAGCAGGACGAAGGTGAGCGGCGACAGCGTGCCGTCCGCCCTCCGGGGCCGCGGCGGCGCGGCGCGGTAGCGCGGGTAGTGCACGGGCGTAGCGGACGGACGCGGCGCGGGGGTGGCCGGCGGGGCCGGTGCCGGCGGCGGGGGAGCGGGTGCCGGTGGCACGGACTTCGGGACCGGCCGGGGCGTGGGCGGTGCGGGGCGTGGCGCGGGCGGCGGTGGAGGCGGCGGCTCGGGCCGGGCCGTGGGGGCCGGCTCGGGGGGCGGGGGCTTCGGCGGGGGCGGCGGGTCCGGCGTCGGCTTCGGCGGCGGCTTCGGTGGTGGGGTCGGTGTGGGGGACGGGCTCGGCGTGGGTGTGGGGCACGGCCAGGTCTTCTTGCTGCCGGCGTACGCCACCGCCCCGGTGCCGTCCGGCCCCGTGGAGGCGTACGCGCAGGCGTCGGCCACCGCGACCCCGGCCGGTGCGCCGACGAGTGCCCAGGTCAGCGTCGCCGCCGCCAAGGCCCGTGCCGCACGGGCGGGTTGAGTCGAGAGGGGTCCTTGCACGACGAAGATCATGTGCCCTGTGCCGCCTGCACGGGCCGGAGCGCAAGGGGATTGCCCCGAAAGGGGGATGTCCGGGGCCACCGGTGTGATCGGCGGTCACCCGCGGGGTGTTTCCCGCGTACGGGTGTACGGCGGCGCGAGGGGCTCGTCACAGGTTCCGGAAAGAAATTTGGCCGACGGTTGAACACAAAGGCTGCTCCCGTGCGTACTCATGGCCGTGCGGCGGCGCAGCAGGGCGCTGCAACACCCTTGCGATTATGGGGAGTTGACGATGAAGACCTCCTGGCGGAGCGCCTCACTCGTGGCGAGCGCCGCGGCGGTCCTGGCGCTGACGACGGCGTGCGGTCAGGACAGCCCACCGGCGGCCAGCCAGAACGTGGGCGCCACGGCCGCGCCCGGGGACTACGGAAGCATCGGCTCGGGCACCGCGGGCGCGGCGGGCGGCGCCGCGAGTGCCCAGCCGTCCGCGCCGAGCGCCTCCAGCCCGTCCAACCCCGCAGGCAAGCTGTCCGTCTCCACCGCCGAGAAGGTCGGCAAGGTGGTCACCGACAGTCTCGGCCTCACCCTGTACCGGTTCGACCAGGACACGGAAGAGCCGCCCAAGTCGAACTGCGACGGTGACTGCGCCAAGACCTGGCCGCCGGTCCCGGCCGACGACGCCCAGGCCGGCGAGGGCATCGACAAGGCGCTGCTCGGTTCGGTCACCCGGGCCGACGGCACCAAGCAGCTCACCGTCGGCGGCTGGCCCGCCTACCGCTACGCCAAGGACGTCAACGCCGGTGACGTCAAGGGCCAGGGCGTGGGCGGCAAGTGGTACGCGCTCGCCCCCGACGGCAAGAAGGCGCAGGGCGGTGCGGGCGGCGGCGAGGCGGTCGAGGCCGGGCTGTCCACGCGCAACGACGCCAAGCTCGGCGAGATCGTCGTCGACAAGAACGGCATGACCGTGTACCGGTTCAAGAAGGACGAGGCCTGGCCCAAGCCGGTCTCCAACTGCACCGGTGCGTGCCTGGAGAAGTGGCCGCTCGTGGAGCCCGTCGACTTCGCCGACACCAAGGGCATCCAGAAGAAGGGCTACATGATCTTCGACCGGACCGACGGCAAGGGCAAGCAGCAGACGATCAACTGCTCGCCCATCTACACCTTTGCCGGCGACAAGGCCCCGGGCGACACCAACGGCCAGGGCGTCGGCGGCACCTGGTACGCCGTGCGGCCCGACGGAAAGCTGGTCGGCGCGTCGGAGAAGTAGAGAAACCTCCCCAGGGTTGATCGTTTCGTCCACCCGAAGCGCAGGCCCGGCCCACCCCTCCGTGCTCCACGGAGGGGTGGGCCGTTTTGCCGTGCTTCACCTGAACTCATTGAATTCCGCACACTCTTCCCCTTCCGGACCGGAACTCTCCGGAACGCCTCGGGTGCTGTTCGTCATATGTTCGAAGGGCATGCGGAGGGGTATCAATGCGGCACGTGCCGCAGGCAGTGACCGGGAACGGATGGTCAATTTCCGTTTCGGGTCGCTCCATTGGCGGGCGATCAGTAGCCTCTGCTCGAACACCGGATCGCCTAACGCCTTGGAGAGATAGATGGACCGTCCCGCCTGGGCCCCCCGGAGCATCGACATCTCGGTGCCCAGCGTTTCCCGGATGTACGACTACTACCTGGGCGGATCGCACAACTTCGAGGTCGACCGGGAAGCGGCCCGCAGGGCCATGGAGTTCATGCCTGGACTCCCCAAAGTCATGCAGGCGAACCGGGCTTTCATGCGCCGCGCCGTGCGCTACGCGGCCGGCCAGGGCGTCTCCCAGTTCCTGGACGTAGGCTCCGGCATTCCCACCTTCGGCAATGTGCACGAGGTGGCGCAGGCCGCCCGCCCCGGCGCGCGCGTGGTGTACGTCGACCACGACCCGGTGGCCGTGGCGCACAGCCAGGCGGTCCTGGAGGGCAGCGACGACGTGGGCGTCGTCGCCGCGGACCTGCGCAAGCCGCAGGAGATCCTGCGCAGCCCCGAGGTGGAGCGGCTGATCGACTTGAATCAGCCAGTGGCGCTGCTCCTCGTTGCCATACTGCACTTCGTGGAAGACGAGGACGACCCGTACGGGGCGGTGGCCGAACTGCGCGAGGCGCTCGCGCCCGGCAGCCTGCTCGTGCTCAGCCACGCCTGCTACGAGGGGATCCCGCTGCCGCCGGAGCGGGCCGGGGGTGCGGTGGACGTGTACGAGGACATCCGCAACCCGCTGATCATGCGCTCGCGCGAGGAGATCGCGCGGTTCTTCGAGGGGTACGACATGGTGGAACCCGGACTGGTGGCGATGCCGCACTGGCGCCCCGACACCGCACCCGAGGACGAGGATCCGTACGCGTTCTCCGGGCTCGCGGGCGTGGGGCGTACGGCGTGATCGCGGAACCGGACGGGCCGGAGGACAGACTGCGCCGGTTCGCGACGATCTGGAGCCGTGCCGTCTTCCCGGTGACGTCGACGTCGTCGACCCGCCCCGAGTTCGAGGCGCAGCTGCTGCCCCTGGCCCGGCGGCTGAGCGAGGCACTGCTGGCCCGGACCTTCGACTCCGACGCGGGCCGGGCGGTCGGCGCCGCCCTCGTGGACGCGCACTGCACCGACCCGGAGGCGCTCAGCCGCACCCTGGACTGCGTCGACGCCTACCTGGTCCTGTACTGCGGCGGCGACGGCGACCAGGAGGACCTGCGGGCCCGGTGCGCGCGGTTGCAGCACGCGATGGCCGCCGGTTTCGCCCGGACGCTGCGCGAGCGGACCCTGGCCGAGCAGGAGGCCATCGCCCAGGCGGCCCTCCAGGCACAGGGCGTGGTGGCGCAGGCCCTGCACGCGAGCGAGGCGCGGTTCCGCGCCGTCTTCGAGGGCGCGGCCATAGGCATCGGCATGGCCGACCTCGAAGGCAACATACTGCAGGTCAACGGCGCGCTGCTGCGCATGTTCGGGGTCTCCGAGCCGACGCTGCGCAGCCGCAACGTCCGGGAGTGGATCCACCCCGACGACGCCCCACAGACCTGGCGGCTCTACGACGAACTCGTCCGGGGCGAGCGGGAGCACTACCACCTGGAGAAGGCCTTCTACCGGCCTGACGGAACCGTCCTGTGGACCAATCTGACGGTCTCCCTGCTGCGGGACGCCGACGGCGATCCGCAGTACCAGCTCGCCCTCATGGAGGACACCACCGAGCGGCGGCTGCTCAACCTGCGGCTGCGCTACGAGGCCACGCACGACGCGCTGACCGGGCTGCCCAACCGCACCTTCTTCTTCGAGCGTCTGGAGAAGGCGCTGGGCGCCGGCGAAGGCCAGCGGTTCGGGCTGTGCTACCTGGACCTCGACGGCTTCAAGACCGTCAACGACAGCCTCGGCCACGCGGCCGGCGACCGGCTGCTGGTGGAGGTCGCCGACCGGCTCCAGTCCTGCGCCACCGCGCCCGGCGAGATGGTCGCGCGGCTCGGCGGTGACGAGTTCGTGGCGCTGACCACCGGCCCCGACACCCAGGACGCGGTGGACGAGCTCGCCGGACGCATCATGAACGCGCTGCTCGCGCCGATCAGCGTCGACGGCCGGGAGCTGACCGTGCGCGGCAGCATCGGCGTCGTGGAGGGCCCGGCCGGGGAACGCAGCCCGGCGGAGGTGCTGCGCAGCGCGGACATCACCATGTACCGGGCCAAGTCGGCGGGCGGCAACCGCTTCGAACTCGCCGACGCGGAGGCGGACGCCCGGGCCATCACGCGGCACGGGCTGACCACGGCGCTGCCGACGGCGCTGGAGCGGGGCGAGTTCTTCATCGAGTACCAGCCGCTGGTGCACCTCGGCGACGGCAGCGTCCGGGGAGCCGAGGCCCTGGTGCGCTGGCTGCACCCGCAGCACGGCGTGCTCGGGCCGGACCGGTTCATCCCGCTCGCGGAGCACACCGGGCTGATCGTGCCCCTCGGGCGGTGGGTGCTGGAGCAGTCGGTGCGCCAGGCCCGCGAGTGGCGGGAACTACGCGGTGGCGTCGAGGCGGCGGGGCCGCTGCGGATCAACGTGAACCTGTCGCCGTGCCAGCTGACGCATCCCGGGCTGGTCCAGGACACGGTCGACATCCTGGAGCGCACGGGCGTCGCGCCGGACGCGCTGTGCCTGGAGGTCACGGAGTCGGCGCTGATCGGGGCGGACGACGATCTGCTGAAGCCGCTGCGGCGCCTGGCGGAGATGGGTGTCGACATCGCCCTGGACGACTTCGGCACGGGCTACTCCAACCTCGCCAACCTGCGCCGGCTGCCGGTCAGCATCCTGAAGCTGGACCGGTCCTTCACCCAGAGCATGCAGCAGTTCCCGGCGGACCCCGTCGACCTGAAGATCGTCGAGGGCATCGTCTCCCTGGCCCACAGCCTGGACCTGGCGGTGACGGTGGAGGGCGTGGAGACGGGAGCCCAGGCCGAACAACTGCGCATCCTCGGCTGCGACACGGCCCAGGGCTGGTACTACGCGAGGCCGGGCCCACCGGAGCGCCTGCACGAACTGGCACTGGTGGACGCCACGGGCTAGAGGGGAGCGCCCTCAGAGGCGCGGGCGACCGCGCCATTTTGGGGGCGCGGGGAACTGCGCGAGCAACCACCACGGCCCCGCACCCCTGCACGGCGCCCCAAGCCCGCGGCGCTCATGGCACAGACCGCCTCACCGCTCGAGCAGCATCCGCTGCAACTCCCGAGCGGCCCGGGGCGGCGCCACATCGCTGCGGTGCGCCAGCGCGATCGTGCGATGCAGCCCGGGGCGCGCCAGCGGTGTCACCCGCAACCCCCGCCCCGCTCTCGCCGCCACCATCCGGGGCACCACGGCGACCCCCAGCCCGGCCCGCACGAACCCCAGCACCGCGTCCATCTCCCCGCCCTCCACGGCGAAGTCGGGTTCGAACCCCTCCGCACGGCACGCGGCCACGGTCAGCTCCCGCAGGTCGTACCCGTGCCGGAACATCACCAGCCGCTCACCCTCCAGGTCACCGACCCGCACGGTGCGGCGCCCCCGGCCCGGACGAGGGGCATCCGGCGAGGAGACCACGACAAGATCCTCCCGCAGCAGCTCGACCGTGGTCAGCGCCGGCGACGGCGTCGGCAGCGGCAGCACCACCAGCGCCAGATCCAGCGCTCCCCGCGCCAGCTCCCGTACCAGATCGTGCGAGCCGCCCTCCTCGATCAGCAGCCGGATCCCGGGGTAGCGGTCGTGGAACGCCCGCAGCACATCCGGCAGCAGCCCCGTGCACAGACTCGGTGTCGCGCCCAGCCGCACCCGGCCGCTGCGCAGCTGCACCAGCTCCTGCACCTCGTGCCGGGCCGTGTCGGCGTCGGCCAGGATGCGCCGGGCCAGCGGGAGGAGCGCCTCCCCGGCGTCCGTGAGCGTGATGTTGCCCCGGGCGCGCAGGAACAGATCCGCGCCCAGTTCCCGCTCCAGCGCCTTGATCTGCTGGGAGAGCGACGGCTGGGCGACATGGACCAGATCGGCGGCCCGGGTGAAGTGCCGGGTCTCGGCGACGGCCACGAAGTACTGGAGCTGCTGGAACTGCATGCATCCACCATAGCTCCAGCCTATGGATTCAAGCCGGACCATGTCTTGGACCGATCGCCCGAGGATCCGTAGCGTGCTGTTCCATGGCTCTGGCAACGCGGACGGACCGACGGCCGTCTCTCGCACGCACCGTGTGGGACTCCACCGTCGGCAAGAAGACCGTGATGGCGGTCAGTGGTCTGATCATGCTGCTGTACCTGGTCGTCCACATGATCGGAAACCTGAAGATCTTCTTCGGGGCGGGGGAGTTCAACCACTACGCGCACTGGCTGCGCGTCGTCGGCGAGCCGTTCATGCACGAGGAGTGGACGCTCTGGCTCGTCCGGATCGTGCTGGTCGTGGCCGTCGTCGCGCACGCCACCTCGGCCTACCAGCTCAGCCGCCGCGACATCAGGGCACGGCCCAGCAAGTACGTGCACAAGAAGGCACGGGCGAGCTACGCGACGCGGACCATGCGCTGGGGCGGGATCATCCTCGGCCTGTTCATCGTGTGGCACATCCTCGACCTGACGACCGGCACCGTGCACTCCGGCGGCTTCCAGGAGGGCCGCCCGTACCAGAACGTCGTGGACACCTTCTCCACCTGGTACGGCAACGCCGTCTACATCGTCGCGATGCTCGCGCTCGGCCTGCACGTCCGGCACGGCTTCTGGAGCGCGGCCCAGACCCTCGGCGTCGGCAGCCGAAGGCGCGACCGCGCCCTGAAGACCGTCGCCGACGTCCTCGCGCTGCTGCTCACGGCCGGCTTCATCGCCGTACCCGTGGGCGTCATGACCGGAGTGGTGAGCTGAAGATGACTTCGTACGCCGACTACACGACCGGCGAGCCGGTCGTCGACACCAAGGCCCCCACCGGGCCGGTCAACGAGCGGTGGGACACGCGCCGCTTCGAGGCCAAGCTGGTCAACCCCGCCAACCGGCGCAAGCACACCGTGATCGTCGTCGGCACCGGACTCGCCGGCGGCTCCGCCGGGGCCACCCTCGCCGAACAGGGCTACCACGTCGTCCAGTTCTGCTACCAGGACTCGCCCCGCCGCGCCCACTCCATCGCCGCGCAGGGCGGCATCAACGCCGCGAAGAACTACCGCAACGACGGTGACTCCGTCCACCGCCTGTTCTACGACACCGTCAAGGGCGGCGACTTCCGCGCCCGCGAGTCCAACGTCCACCGGCTCGCGCAGATCTCCGTCGAGATCATCGACCAGTGCGTGGCCCAGGGCGTGCCCTTCGCCCGGGAGTACGGCGGACTGCTCGACACCCGCTCGTTCGGCGGCGTGCAGGTCTCCCGCACGTTCTACGCCCGCGGCCAGACGGGTCAGCAGCTGCTGCTGGGCGCGTATCAGGCACTGGCGAGGCAGATCGCCGCCGGCAACATCGAGATGCACCCGCGCACCGAGATGCTCGACCTGATCGTCGTCGACGGACGGGCGCGCGGGATCGTCGCCCGTGACCTGGTCACGGGGAAGATCGACACGTACTTCGCGGACGCCGTCGTGCTCGCCTCCGGCGGCTACGGCAACGTCTTCTACCTGTCGACGAACGCCATGAACTCCAACGCCACCGCCATCTGGCGGGCGCACCGGCGCGGCGCCCACTTCGCCAACCCCTGCTTCACCCAGATCCACCCCACCTGCATCCCGCGCACCGGCGACCACCAGTCCAAGCTCACGCTGATGAGCGAGTCGCTGCGCAACGACGGGCGCATCTGGGTGCCGAAGGCGAAGGGCGACCGGCGGCCCCCGAACGAGATCCCCGAGGACGAGCGCGACTACTACCTGGAGCGCATCTACCCGTCGTTCGGCAACCTCGTCCCGCGCGACATCGCCTCCCGCGCCGCGAAGAACGTCTGCGACGAGGGCAGGGGAGTGGGCCCCGGCGGCCAGGGCGTCTACCTCGACTTCGCCGACGCCATCGCCCGCATGGGACGCAAGGCGGTCGAGGCCAAGTACGGCAACCTCTTCGACATGTACCAGCGGATCACCGACGAGGATCCGTACGAGGTGCCGATGCGGATCTACCCCGCCGTGCACTACACGATGGGCGGGCTGTGGGTCGACTACGACCTCCAGACCACCGTCCCCGGCCTGTTCGCCATCGGCGAGGCCAACTTCTCCGACCACGGCGCCAACCGGCTCGGCGCCTCCGCGCTGATGCAGGGACTGGCGGACGGCTACTTCGTCCTCCCCTCGACCATCAACGACTACCTGGCCCGCAACCCGCACCACGACGCGGTGACCGCCGAACACCCCGTCGTCCAGGAGGTGCTGGCCGAGACCCACGACCGGCTCAACCTGCTGCTGTCCGTCGACGGCGACCGCACCCCCGACTCCTTCCACCGCGAGGTCGGCGAACTCATGTGGGAGTTCTGCGGCATGGCCCGCACCGACTCCGGCCTGCGCAAGGCCCTGGAGCGCATCCCGCAGATCCGCGAGGAGTTCTGGCGGCGCATCAAGGTGCCCGGCACCGGCGAGGAGCTCAACCAGTCGCTGGAGAAGGCCAACCGCATCGTCGACTACCTGGAGCTCGCCGAGCTGATGTGCCTCGACGCGCTGCACCGCGAGGAGTCCTGCGGCGGCCACTTCCGCGAGGAGTCCCAGACGCCCGACGGCGAGGCCGCCCGCAGGGACGAGGAGTTCGGGTACGCGGCCGCCTGGGAGTTCACCGGCACCGGCGAGGCTCCCGTCCTGCACAAGGAAGACCTGGTCTTCGAGTACGTCCACCCCACCCAGCGGAGCTACGCATGAAGCTCACCCTGCGCGTCTGGCGGCAGCGCAACGCCGACGCCGACGGCACGATGTCCACGTACGAGGTGGACGGGATCTCACCCGACATGTCCTTCCTGGAGATGCTCGACACGCTCAACGAGGAGCTCATCGTCAAGGGCGAGGACCCCGTCGCCTTCGACCACGACTGCCGTGAGGGCATCTGCGGGGCGTGCTCGCTCGTCATCAACGGCGACGCGCACGGGCCCGAGCGCACCACCACCTGTCAGCTGCACATGCGGTCGTTCGAGGACGGCGACACGATCGACGTCGAGCCGTGGCGGGCATCCGCGTTCCCGGTGATCAAGGACCTGGTCGTCGACCGGTCGGCGTTCGACCGGATCATCCAGGCCGGCGGCTACATCACCGCGCCGACCGGGGCGGCACCCGAGGCGCACGCCACGCCGGTGCCGAAGCCGGACGCCGACCTCGCCTTCGAGCACGCCGAGTGCATCGGGTGCGGGGCGTGCGTGGCGGCCTGTCCCAACGGGGCGGCGATGCTGTTCACATCCGCCAAGATCAACCATCTCAATGTGCTGCCGCAGGGGGCGCCCGAGCGGGAGACGCGGGTGCTGGACATGGTGGAGCAGATGGACGAGGAGGGGTTCGGGGGGTGCACGCTCGCGGGCGAGTGCGCCACGGCCTGCCCCAAGGGGATTCCGCTCATGTCCATCACCAGCATGAACAAGGAGTGGTTGCGGGCCGCGCGGAAGGTGAAGCGGTAGCGCCGTAGGGACTTTGCGCTTGGGCGGCTGCGGATGGGCTGTGGCTGGTCGCGCAGTTCCCCGCGCCCTGGGGCGTCGCAGTTCCGCGCGTCCAGGAGCGCAATGAACGTTCGCCGGTAGGTGCGGACGGGCGGGGCCGGGGGTGGTGCTCTCCCGGTCCCGTCTCGCGTTCCGTCCGTCACACGCCGGGGTCGGCCAGCAGGGGCCCCAGCGGGCCGAGGTCCAGGTTGAGGTCGCTGCGCCGCAGCCCGTGCTGTGCGCACAGTTCGTCCATGCGCTCGTCCAGCAGCATCAGCGCGGTACCGAGCCGGTCCTCCTGCTCGGCGCTGAGCGTCCCCTCGTCGAAACGGCGGACCGCCTGGCGTTCCATGAGCTGCCGCAGGAGCTCCACCACGGTCAGCACCAGGGCCGCCAGATCGTTCGTGACGCGCTCGGGATCGAGGTCCAGCGCGTGGGTGCGCGGGGCGGTCACAGCGGCCCGCTGTCCGACCAGGGCGCCGGGACCCGGTCACTGACCGACGCCAGCAGGGCGCGCAGGGAGATCCGCACCAGCGGCACGTCGGCGATGGCCAGCACCAGGTCACCGCTGATCACGACGCCCGTCGCCAGCACCCGGTCGAGCAGGTCGACGAGCGGCACCCCGACGGGTGCGTACGGCTCCGGGGTGTCCCAGGGCACCGCCGTGCGGTCGGCACCGCCGGGCACGGGTACGGTCATGCGCCGGCCTCCTGCTGCGCGACACGCTCCGCCTCGTCCGAGCGGGCGAAGGAGTACGGGATCCAGGGCCCCGACAAGGTGACCTCCACGGCCGACCGGTGGGCGTCGCGGGCCAGTTCACCGACGGCCCGGACGAACTCGGCGCGCCTGCGGTCGTCGACCAGATACGCCGCGTTGAGCAGCTGCGGGACGCTCCTGCCGGTCAGCTGCTCGCTCTGCGGCCGGTGCCGCGTCGCCGCGACGGCGTACCGCCGCAGCTCCCGGTCGACCGCGTGGGCCCGCGCCAGCGCCCGCTCGCGCTCCTCGCGTTCGCTGCGTCGCCGCTCGCTCACCCGGCGCAGGTACGACCGCCCGTCGGCGGGCCCGTCCCCGGCGGCGCCGGACGCGTGCCCCGTTCCGGGGCCGTGCACCTTCACCGCCCACTCGGTGCGGTTGCGCAGCCGGTCCAGCAGGGTGCGCAGCGACGCGGCCCGGGCGGTGACGGCCCGCACGGCGTTGTGGTCGTCCAGGTACAGCGTCGCCATCGGCAGGGGGACGACCGGGCCCGCGCTCGCGGCCGTCTCCACGCCCCGGTGGTGGGCACGGGCGCAGCGCTCCAGTTCGTCCGGCCGGTTGAGCCGCTCCGCGAGCGCCTCCTCGCCGAAGGCCGCCGCGGGAACGTCCTGCACCAGCAGGTACAGCGGCCCCGCGGCCAGGACGCGCAGCGGACCGCCGCCGTCATGGCCCGGCGTCACCGACACCGCCTCGTTCCGCGGAGGCGTGTCCGTCACGGCGAACGCACAGGTGACGGTGGGGTGCGGCAGGTCCGGCCCGGTCGCGGGGGCCCGGTCGGCCGGCAGTGTGCTCATCGGGCCACCTCGGAGGTGTCGGCGTCCTCCAGGGCCTCGAGACGGGCGCGCAGCCGCGCGTTCTCCTCGCTGAGCGCGTCGCGCGCTGCGCGCGAGGACAGCGCCGGGTCCGTCTCCCACCAGTCGATGCCCGCCTTCTTGGCGGTCTCCACCGAGGCGATGAACAGGCGCAGACGGATGGTGAGCAGTTCGATGTCGAGCAGGTCGATCTTGATGTCGCCCGCGATGACGATGCCCTTGTCCAGGACGCGTTCGAGCAGGTCCGCGAGGCTTCCGGAGGGCGGGCCGGCCGGCTCTGTCTGGGGGCCCGCGGGCCAGGTGCCGAGGTCGGTCACGAGGCGCCCCCGCGATGTCCGGTGTACCGGACCGGACTGTCCAGTCCGGTGTACCGGACCGGACTGTCCAGGCAGGCGAGCAACCGCTCCTCCTCTTCCTCGAAGGTCGCCTCGTCGATGGCGCCCTCCTCCAGGGCCCGGTTGAGTGCCGCCAGCCGCGCCTGCACCGCACGCGGGTCCGAGGCCTGGCGTTCGGCCTCCCGGAGCAGGTGGTCGGCGACCCAGAGCGTGCCGCGCACCGGGGCGAGCGGCAGCAGCAGGAGCCCGGTCACGAGTCCCACCGGGTCACCGGCCGACCGTGGCGGACGGCGCGTCGACGAAGCTGTAGCACGGCAGCGGACCGGTCACGCCGAGTGCCAGCCGGTCCCCGACGTCGCGTGCCTGCGCGGCCACGGCCTGCCGGAAGCGCTGTTCGTCGGCGGACCGCACCAGGAACGACGTGCTGAGCACCTGCTCGTCGTCGACCGGCCCCTGCGCCGTGCGCACGGCGAGCGGGGCCAGGCGGTCGAGCACCTGCCGTGCCGCGCCCCGGGCCTCGCGCGCGACGCCCTTGGCGAGCGCCTCGCCCAGCCGCACGTTCGCCTCGTAGCCGGGGCGCTGCTGTGTCCGGCGGGCGAGCGTGCGCAGTGTGTCGTCCCTGCGCACGAGGTCGGCGAAGCAGCCGGGCACCACCGTGCCCTTCACGTTCATCTCGACGCAGCCCCGTACCCCGTCGAGCTGGGACATCAAGCGGGCCCGGTCGGTGCGCAGTTGGCCGCGCAGCGAGTCCGCGTCGGGGGTCAGGACGGCGAACCGCATCGGCAGGACGGGGCCCTGCGCGGCGAGCTCGCCGAGCACTGCCTGATGGGCCATCAGGTCCCGGCGTCGCGCCCGGACGGACTCCGGCGCGTCCGAGACGGCCGCGCACAGCCCGTCCTCGGTCAGCAGCCGCACCGCCGCGCCGTCCACCCCGGGCGCCCGCGGGGTCCGGACGCCCTCGGGGGCGATGCCGTACACGTACAGGGTGCCGAGCGTGCCGGCGGTGGTGAGGGCGGCGGTGGCCGTCACGGTCATTCCTCCTCGGCCTTGCGGCGCCGGGGCCGCGGGCGGTCTTCGTCACTGCGGCGCTTGCGCGCCGGGCGCGGGGCGCGCTCGGTACCGGAGTCGGCGTCGTCGTCACCCTCGTCGTCGTCCGGGGTGAGGACTTCGCGCACCTTTTCGGTCAGGGAACGGGCGGTGCGTTTGGCGCCCGCCTTGCCGATGGTCCTGGAGACCGGTCCGCCGAACAGCTCGGGCACGGTCTTGGAGCGGGTGTCGTGCTCCAGGTCCAGGCGGTTGCACGCCTCCGCGAAGCGCAGGTAGGTGTCGACGCTGGCGACCACGATGCGCGCGTCGATCTTGAGGATCTCGATCCCGACCAGCGAGACGCGTACGAAGACGTCGATCACCATGCCGCGGTCGAGAATCAGCTCCAGCACGTCGTAGAGGGTCCCGGCGCGGGGAGCACAGACGATCTCGTCGCTGTAGACGGTCATGCGGCGGTCCTTCCGGTGGGCGGTTGCGGCGGTCCGGTCACTGGTCCTGGGCACCGCGCCGGAACCGCGCGACCCGGCGGTACTGCACCAGCTCACCCGCCGAGTCCAGTTCCACCCGGTAGGTCGCGAGCAGGCTGGTGGTGTCGGGGATGCGGGCCAGTTCGAGCACGTCGACGTCGACGACCCAGCCGTCGTCCTCGCCGCGGCACACCGCGGACACCCCTTCGAGGGGGTGGCTGATCAGCTCCGTGAGCGCCTCGGCGGCGCGCCGGGCGGCCTCACCGGCACCGTGCACGGTGCGCCGGCGCTTGGTGGAGGGGGCCGAGCCCCCGCGTCGCCCGCCGGCTCCGGGTTCTGTCATGCAGCTCACTCTCGCCGCAGGAGCCGCTGTCCGCGTGCGCAGTTAGGCCATCCGGGCCTCGGGCGTGAAACCGGCCGGGGCACGCGGGCGCGAGCCGTTCAGCAACCCCACACCCGTTCTCTCTGCACATGACACGCGAAGGTCAGCCGGCCTCGGGAGAACAGAGGCGGAGGTTCGCACGCCACCGCTCAGCGCCCCGCTTCCCCGACCGGCCCGTGACCAGGAGAGTGCCATGACCGGCGTACTGACCGTCGACCGCCCCGCGCAGCCCACGGCCCCCACCCGCTACACCGTCGCCCTCGCCCGCGACGAGGAGGACGTGCGTGCCGCCCAGCGGCTGCGGCACGATGTCTTCGCCGGGGAGCTGGGCGCCCTGCTGGCCGGCCCGCAGCCGGGCCTCGACGTCGACTCCTTCGACGCGTACTGCGACCACCTGCTCGTCCGGGAGGAGACGACCGGCCAGGTCGTCGGCACCTACCGGCTGCTGCCGCCGGAGCGCGCGGCGGTCGCCGGGCGGCTGTACTCCGAGGGCGAGTTCGACCTGACCGCGCTCGACACGATCCGGCCGCAGCTCGTCGAGGTCGGCCGCTCCTGTGTGCACCCCGACCACCGCGACGGCGCGGTCATCGGCCTCATCTGGGCCGGCATCGCCCGCTACATGGTCGACCGGGGCCATGAATGGCTCGCCGGCTGCTGCTCCGTCCCGCTCGCCGACGGCGGCACCCTCGCGTCCGCCACCTGGGACCGGGTCAGCGACAAGCACCTCTCGCCGCAGGAGTTCCGGGTGCGGCCCCTGCTGCCGTGGACGCCGGGCCCCGCGCCCGCCGACCGTCTCGAACTGCCCGCCCTGCTGCGCGGCTACCTGCGCCTCGGTGCCTGGGTGTGCGGCGCACCGGCCCACGACCCGGACTTCGGCGTCGCCGACCTGTACGTGCTGCTGCCGATGAGCCGCGTCAACGCGCGCTACCTGCGCCACTTCCTCTCCCTCGTCCCGGCCTGATGAGCGTCTGGCTGCCCACCGCGCCCTGCACGCCCCGCGCCTGTGTCGAGGCGTCGGCGACCGTGCGGGCGCGGGCCGTGCCGCGCGCCGTGCTGCGGCTCGGCGCGGTCCTGCTGCTCCTGCTCGCGGGGATCGCGCTGACGCCCTTCGCCGCCCGGATCCCGCTCTCCCTGATCCGGCGCTGGTGCCGGTGGATCGTGCGGGCCGCCGGTGTCCGCGTCCGTATCACCGGTGCCGCCGCTCCCACCGGTGGACTGCTGCTGGTCGCCAACCACATCTCCTGGCTGGACATCCCGCTGCTCGCCGCCGTCCGCCCCGCCCGGATGCTGGCCAAGACGGAGGTACGGCACTGGCCGGTCGCCGGTGCGCTGGCCGCCCGCGGCGGCACCCTGTTCATCGACCGGGACCGGCTGCGGGCCCTCCCGGACACGGTCGCCCGGATCGCCGGTGCGCTGCGCGAGGGCGCCGCGGTCGCGGCCTTCCCCGAGGGCAGCACCTGGTGCGGCCGGGCGCAGGGCACCTTCCGCGGGGCCGTCTTCCAGGCCGCGCTGGACGCCGGGGTGCCGGTCCAGCCGGTGCGCCTCGGTTACCGGCTCAGCGGAGGCACGCCCTCCACGGTCCCCGCGTACGTCGGCGACGACACACTGCTCGCCTCCCTGTGGCGGGTGGCGACGACCCGCGGTCTGATCGCGGAGGTCGAGGTCCGCGACCCCATCGCACCGGGCGGCGGCCCCGACCGCCGCGCCCTCGCCCGCGCGGCACAGCAGCAGGAGACGGCCGCGCCCGCCTGGACGCACACGGTGCTCGTCGCGTAGGGACCTCAGCGGGAGCCGGTCAGGGTGCGCGCCGGATATACGGCGCCGTCCGGCTCTCCGCCGAACGCGCGACGTCCGCCGGTGGCCCCGCCGCCACGATGCGCCCGCCCGCGTCGCCGCCGCCCGGGCCGAGGCCGATCACCCAGCCCGCGCGGGCGACGACCGACATGCCGTGCTCGACGACGACCACGGTGTGCCCGGCGTCGACGAGGCCGTGCAACTGGCGCAACAGGACGTCCACACCGGCCGGATGGAGACCGGTCGTGGGGCGACTCTAACCGGAGGTGATCGCGGCCAGTCGGCGGTAGGAGTCCAGCAGGGCCTCGCGGTCGTAGGTGCTGGTCGTGACGAGGACCTCCTGCGCGCCCGTCTCCTTCAGCAGCGTCTCCAGCTCCTGCGCGACCTGCTCCTCGGTGCCGGCGATGTGGCCGGTCAGACCGGACTCGAAGAAGCCGCGCTCCTTGCCGGTCATCGTGAGTGCCTCCACGCGCTCGGCGGGCGGCAGCGGCGGGAAGGTGCCGTGGGTGCGGGAGTGCGCCATGGACCAGGCCTCGGGGATGAGGGCGAAGGGGCGCGCGCTGCACGGCGAGGTGCTTCCCGTGCAGCGCGCGGTACTGGCGAGGATGCTCACCGGCGACTGAGCGTCCGCCGGTGGCCGCTCAGATGGCCGACGCCTCCCGCCACAGCGTGGCGAGTGCCTGGTCGCCCGTGGCGCTCGGCAGGGGCGCCCGGTTCCACAGCGCCAGGTACAACTGCCCGGCCGGGGCTGACAGTTCGCACTCCGCCTCCCCGGACTCGTCCCGTGTGGTCACGGGCGGCTCCTGCGACAGGCGCAGCGTCCACACCGCGCCGGTGTCCTCGGTGCGGATCCGCAGGACACGCGGCTCGGAGGTGCGTACACGGCTCCTGGAACGGGCGTGGAAGCCGCGCAGCAGTTCGTCGATGCCGTCGGTCGCGAACTCGGGGGTGACGTCCGTCGGGGCCCCGCCGCGGGCGGACTCCGCGTCGACCCGGTGCACGGCCGTCTCGTGCGCCTGCCGCCGGGCCCAGAAGGCCAGCGGGGACGGCGCGGGCAGGAAGGCGAAGCACTCCACGTCGTGCGAGGCGCCGGCCAGTGTGCCGAGGAGCCGGCGGTGGCTGTCGCGGTACCAGGCGATGAGCTCCGCGCCGTCGAGGCCGGCGGGTTCGGCCGGCGGACGGCGTTCGGTGAGCTGCTCGGCGACGTAGGCGGCGGCCCAGCGGTGCACGGCGCCCGTGTGCCGCAGCAGATCGCGCACCTGCCACCCGGGGCAGGTCGGCACCTTCGCCTCCGTGCCGGCCTCCTCGGCGGCCGCTGCCAGCAGCCGGCCCTCCGTCTCCAGTGCGTCAAGGAACTCGGCGGTCTCCATGGCGCCGAGTCTGCCGCATGAAGCGCTCTCGAAGCCCGGGGATTTCCGGCGGCCGCCCGGGGGCTACGGCAGCGGCGTCCCGCCCGTCGCGTTGAGGATCTCGGCGGTGATGTACGACGCCTCCTGTGAGGCCAGGAAGACGTACGCCGGAGCCATCTCGGCGGGCTGGGCGGGCCGTCCGATGGGAGCCTGCTTGCCGAACGTCCGCGTGTCCGGCAGGGTCGCCGGGATCAGCGGCGTCCACACCGGGCCCGGCGCCACCGCGTTGACGCGGATGCCCCTCTCGATCAGCATCTGCGCCAGCCCCTGGGTGAAGGTGACGATCGCACCCTTCGTCGTCGCGTAGTCCAGCAGATGGGGACTGGGCTTGTACGCCTGCACCGACGTGGTGTTGATGATGCTGCCGCCCTCCGGGATGTGCGGCAGGGCCAGCTTGCACAGCCAGAACATCCCGTACAGGTTCGTGCGCATCACCCGGTCGAACTGCTCGGTGGTGATCGCCTCGATGCCGTCGGGCTGCGACATCTGGTACGCCGCGTTGTTCACGAGGATGTCGATCCGGCCGAACTCCGCCGCGGCGCGGTCGATCAGCGCCCGGCAGTTCTCCTCCTCCCGTACGTCGCACGAGACGGGCACGGCACGCCGGCCGGCCTCCTCGACGAGCCGGGCCGTCTCGGCGGCGTCGTCCTTCTCGTCATCCAGATGGGTGAACAGCACGTCGGCTCCCTCGCGGGCATACGCCAGGGCGACCGCGCGGCCGATCCCGGAGTCCCCGCCGGTGATCAGGGCCTTGCGGTTGGCCAGCCGGCCACTGCCCCGGTAGGACTCCTCGCCGTGGTCCGGGGGCGGGTCCATCGGGCCCGTCCAGCCCGGGTGCGGCTGGTCCTGGGAGGGAAACTCCGGGGTCGGGTGCTGCTCTCGGGGATGCTGCTGTTCGGTCACGGGTCTGCCTCCTCGTCCGCGGCGGTACGTCCCGGTGATCGCACCGGGCGTGGCCACGGGTACCCAGGATCACCGGCATCCCCCCTGGTGGCGCCCCTTCTCTCAGTCCCCGGCCGTTCGCCGCGCGGACGCTCCGACCAGGGCTCCGACGGCCGCCGCCACCGCCGCCAGGACCGCCACGCTGGTCAGTGCCGCCGGCAGGGAGAACCAGTCCGCCATGAAGCCGATCGCGGGCGGGCCGAGGAGCATGCCCCCGTAACCCAGCGTGGAGGCCGTCGCCACGCCGTCGGGGCCGGCGAGGGCCCCCGCCCGCTCGACGGCCACGGGGAAGAGGTTCGCGAGGCCGATCCCCGTGATCGCGTAGCCCAGCAGGGCCGCCCAGAGCGAGGGGGCGAGGGCGCCGAGCAGCATGCCGGCCGCCGCGGTGGTGCCGCCGGCGACGACGGTCCGGGTCCGCCCCAGGCGCTCCAGGAGCGTCGTGCCGGTCAGCCGCCCCACCGTCATGGCGAGCGCGAAGCAGGAGTAGCCCACGGCCGCGGCACCCGCCGAGGCGTGCAGGTCCTGCTCGAGGTGCAGGGCACCCCAGTCGGCCAGCGCCCCCTCGCCGTACGCGGTGCACCCCGCGATGAGGCCGAAGACGATCACCAGCGCACGGGTGCGGCCGTCCAGGAGGCGCGGGGCCCCCTCGGCGGGAACGCCCCGCTCCGGGGGCGCCGGCGGCTCGTGCCGCAGGAGGGTGGGGCCCGCCGCCGCGGTGACGAGCAGGCCGACGAGCGTGAGCAGCAGCAGGTGCCGCGTGGGGGAGAGGACCCCCGCGACCAGCGCGCCCAGCCCCGCTCCGACCATGCCGCCCAGGCTGAAAGCCGCGTGGAAGCTCGGCATGACCGGCCGCCGCAGCGCCGCCACGAGTTCCACGGCCGCGCTGTTGAAGGCGACATTGATCCCGCCGTACGCGGCCCCGAAGAGCATCAGGACGAGGCCCAGCGCGAGCGCCGAGTGGGTCAGCGGGGGCAGGGCGACGGAGAGGGAGAGCAGCACCGCGCAGACGACCGTGACCCGGTGGTTGCCGTAGCGGCGGCACAGGCGACCGGTGAGGGTCATGGTGATGACGGCCCCGGCGGAGACGCCCAGCAGGGCGAGGCCGAGGGTACTGGCGGAGGCGCCGGTCTGCGCCTTGATGGCGGGGATGCGCACGACCCATCCGGCGAAGACGAAGCCGTCGAGGGCGAAGAAGACGGTCAGGGCGATGCGGAGTCGGGTCAGGGAGCTGTTGTCACCCGGCACGTCGTTGTGCGTTCGGGTTTTGTTTATTTGCGGCACAAACTCAGGCTAGGTGGGTGCGGGGGCGAGGACAAGGTGCGACTCTGGGACGAGACCCATCGCTGAGGAGCGGACACAGCCGCCGCAGGAGCGCAGGAGGGCACATGGGACGTGACGTGCCGGCCCTGGTGTTCACCCGGGAGGACCGCCGTCGGTACCGGGAGAAGATGCACACCGACCTCGAGGTGCTCGCCCGGATGCTCCACGAGTCCGGCTTCGAGAGCGAGCGTCCCCAGGTAGGCCTCGAGATCGAGCTCAACCTGGTGGACGACGCCGGGCTGCCCGTGATGCGCAACACCGACGTGCTCCAGGCGATCGCCGACCCCGCCTGGTCCAGCGAGCTCGGCCGCTTCAACCTGGAGATCAACATCCCGCCGCGGCAGCTCACGGCAGGCGGCCCCGGCGCCTGGGAGCAGGCGATCCGCGACGCCCTCAACCACGCCGAGGACCGCGCGGCCGCGGTGGGCGCGCACCTGATCATGGTCGGCATCCTGCCGACCCTGGGCGAGTCCGACGTCAGCGGGTCCGCCCTCTCCGGCGACCCGCGCTACCGGCTGCTCAACGAGCAGATCTTCGCCGCCCGGGGCGAGGACCTGCGGATCAAGGTCGACGGTGTGGAACGTCTGTCGACGTACGCCGACACCATCACGCCCGAGGCCGCCTGCACCAGCACCCAGTTCCATCTCCAGGTCGATCCGAGGGCGTTCCCGCACTACTGGAACGCCGCCCAGGCCATCGCGGGCGTGCAGATCGCCCTCGCGGCGAACTCGCCCTTCCTGTTCGGCAAGGAGCTGTGGCGCGAGACCCGCATCCCCCTCTTCGAACAGGCCACCGACACCCGGCCCGAGGAGATCAAGGCCCAGGGCGTACGGCCCCGGGTGTGGTTCGGGGAGCGCTGGATCACCAGCGTCTTCGACCTCTTCGAGGAGAACGTGCGCTACTTCCCGGCCCTGCTGCCGCTGTGCGAGGACGAGGATCCGCAGAAGGAGCTGGACAGCGGCGGCGTTCCCCAGCTCGGCGAGCTGACCCTGCACAACGGCACGATCTACCGCTGGAACCGCCCCATCTACGCGGTCACCGACAGCGGCCCGCATCTGCGCATCGAGAACCGCGTGCTGCCCGCCGGCCCCACCGTGGCCGACATCATCGCCAACGGCGCCTTCTACTACGGGCTGACCCGCGCCCTGGTTGACGAGGACCGGCCGGTGTGGACGCGGATGTCCTTCTCGGTCGCCGAGGAGAACCTGCACACCGCGGCCCGCGACGGCATCGACGCCCGTCTGTACTGGCCCGGCGTGGGCGAAGTGCCGGTCACGGAACTGGTGTTGCGGCGGCTGCTGCCCCTGGCCCACCGGGGCCTGGAGCTGACCGGCATGGACGCCGCGTGGCGCGAACCGCTGCTGGGCATCATCGAGCAGCGCTGCGTCACCGCCCGCAACGGCGCCCTGTGGCAGGCGGAGATGGTGCACCACCTGGAGAAGGCCGGCATCTCCGACCGCTTCGAGGCACTGCGGCAGATGACCAGGACGTACATGGACTACATGCATATGAACGCGCCCGCGCACACCTGGCCCGTGGACTGACCTCAGTCGGGCAGGCCGTGCCACTGCGCGGCAGCCGTCAGGGGGACGAGCGGGGGCAGCTCGGCCGAGGTCGTCAGCTCGACCCGGCGCCCCTCGGCCGCCGAACGCAGCAGGGCGGTCATCGCCTCCAGCACGTGCAGGGCCAGTTCACCGCTCGCGCGCGGTGGCCGCCGCTCGTCGGCGGTCAGGAAGTCGAGCAGGCCGACGCCGCGTGCGCCGTCCGCGTAACCCGCCGACGTGGCCAGGGCGCGCCAGCGGGTGTCGCCGAGCGCGTGCAGGCGTACCTGCCCGTCGAAGCGGTTGGGGTCGGGCACGGACAGGGTGCCGCCGGCGCCGTGCACCTCGATGGGCGTGGCCGTGGTGGCCACGCCGTCGAAGCTCGTCGTGAGCGTCGTCAGCGTCCCGTTCACATGCTCCAGCACTCCGGAGACATGGCTGTCCACCTCCACCGGTATGCGCTCGCCGGCGCGCGGGCCGGATCCGATCACGCGCTCGGCGCGCAGCCGCCCGGCCGCCCCGGTCACGGCACGCACCGGCCCCAGCAGATGGACCAGGGACGAGAGGTAGTACGGCCCCATGTCCAGCAGCGGGCCGCCGCCGGCCGTGTAGTAGAAGTCGGGGTGGGGATGCCAGCGTTCGTGGCCCGGGGTGACCATCACGGCCGAGGCGAACTGGGGTCGTCCGATACTCCCGGCCTCCACGGCCGCCCGCGCGGTCTGAACTCCCGTGCCCAGCACGGTGTCCGGGGCGCAGCCGACACCGGTGCCCGCCTTCGCGGCGGCCTCCAGCACGGCCCGGGCGTCCTCCAGGCCCGCGGCCAGGGGCTTCTCGCCGTACACGTGCTTGCCGTGCCGGATCGCCCCGAGGGCTATCTCCGCGTGGGCGGCCGGAGTGGTCAGGTTCAGGACCGTGTCCACCTCCGGGCTGCTCAGCAGCTCCTCGACCCTCAGGGCCCGGGCGCCGGGCAGTCCGGCGGCGGCCGCGGCCGACCGGGAGGCGTCGAGGTCGGCGACCGCGGTGACGCGTACGCCGGGGTGGCCGACGAGCGTGTCCAGGTACGCGCGGGAGATGACGCCGAGCCCTACGACCCCGACGCGGTGCGCGTCACCCACAGCATGCCCCTCTCGATGATCGTGCGGACCTGGGGGTTCTCCAGCACGTCGACGCTGTGCCCCGGCGTCGTCACCACGATCTGCCCGGCGCCCCACCGGCGGGTCCAGACCGCCGGTGAGGTGACCGGCCGGTGCCAGGGCTGCCACGGCCGGACGGGATGCGTGGTGGTGGCCAGGACGTCGATCAGGTCGTCGTGGAGCACCCAGTACTGCTCGGTGTCCAGTGCGAAGTCCTCGATGCCGGCCGTGATCGGGTGCGCGCGGCCGGCATCGGTGATGTGGAGGGTGTGGGGCAGGAAGTTGTCGTCCGCCGCACCCCGGCGCTCACACGGTTCCTTGCCGGGGTGTGTGGCGAACTGGCCGCCGACCAGGTGGAGATAGTCCGAGGAGGCACGGAACGAGTCGGCGATGCCGCCGTGCCAGCCGGTGAAGCCGGTACCGGCCACGACCGCGGAGCTCAGCCCCGCCACCTGGTCGCGTGTGATCTCCGACATCGTCACGCACTGCACGACCAGGTCCGTGCCGGCCATCTCGGCGGCATCCGCGTAGATCTCGGTCGACTCCTCGATCCGGACGGCGTATCCGTTGCTCCGGAGGAAGGGCAGGAACAGTTCCGTGGCCTCGACCGGCTGATGCCCTTCCCAGCCGCCTCGCACCACCAGGGCTCTCTTCTGCGTCATCGTGATCTCACTATGCGCCGGTCGCCGCGATGGGAGAAGAGGGCCGGACCTCACGAAAGTTTCGCGGCGGCGGCCCGCGCCGAGATCATCCAACAGGCCGCCGTGTAGCGGACTTCCGTGCCGTGCACGAACGGGTCGAAGGCGGGCCGGACCACCTCGACGATCTCTGCCCGGGTGCGCTCGTCGGCGTCGGGCAGCACCGTGCCGAGCGGGCCGAGCCGGGTGAAGTAGGTGACGAGGTCCTTCTCGGGCAGGGTGCAGAGCACATCCACCGGCTCGATGTCGACCCCGGCCCAGCCGCTCTCCGCCAGGATGCCGTGCACCCGATGCGGGTCCGCCAAGGCGAACTGGCCCGGCTGGTCCGGCCGGCGGGCGGGAAGCTCCGGCAGGAAGGGGGCCGCGGCGCGTTCCGCCGTCGTCATGAACGGGTTCTCCTCGGCGCCCCGCCACACGACGCACCGCAGCGCGGCCCCGTCCTTCACCGTGCTCCGCAGATTGGTGAACGCCCGTACGGGGTCGCTGAAGAACATGACGCCGAAGCGCGAGACGACGGCGTCGAAGGCGGCGGGTTCGAACGCGTACTCCTGCGCGTCGGCCAGGATGAAGGACGCCGGTACGCCCTCCTGCTCGGCACGCGCCCGGGCCTCCTCGATCATCGGGCCGGAGATGTCGACACCCACGCAGTGCCCGAGCCTGCGTGCGACGGCCCGGGTGATGCTGCCCGTGCCACAGCCGACGTCCAGCACACCGGCCGCGTGTTCGGCGGACACGGCGTCCACGAGCAGCTCCTCGATCGGCCCGAACATCTCGTTCAGCATGCCCTGGAGATCCACCCAGGCGTGGCCGGCGGGCCCGTTCCAGCGGGCGGCCTGTTCGTCGTAGGACCTGCGTGAGGCATCCATCGTCGTATCTCCCTCTGCTTGTTTTCACCGGGACGGGATGACAGCGTTCTACTTCAAGTCGACTTGAGGTCAAGACAATGACAGACCTGGACATAGCGGAGGTGGCGCACCGCGCGGGAGTGCCCGCCTCGACGCTGCGCTTCTACGAGGAGAAGGGGCTGATCTCCTCGACCGGCCGGCGCGGCATGCGCCGCCAGTACGATCCCGGGGTGCTGGAGCGGCTGGCGCTGATCGCGCTGGGGCGGACGGCCGGGTTCTCCCTCGACGAGATCGCGCAGATGTTCGCGCCGGACGGGCGGCCACGCATCGACCGGGACATGCTGTCGGCCAAGGCGGACGAACTGGACCGCACCATCCGCGAACTGGGCGTCCTGCGGGACTCCCTGCGGCACGCCGCCGCGTGTCCCGCGCCGACCCACCTGGAGTGCTCCACCTTCCGCCGCCTGATCGCCGCGGCGGCGTCCGGCCGGGTGGCGACCCCCGCAAGGTGGCCTCCCGGGCGCCGTTGACGGGCCACGCGCTCCCGGCCCGGGCGGTCACCGGAGCACCGGCGAGAAAAACGTTCCAGGCCCGGTCACGTTATACTTGCGGCGCCCATGAAGACCGTCGTCGTGCCTGGTCGCGCGGCCGCAACAGCGAGGGGGGTGGACGCCGTTCCGGCACGCCCCGCCCGCATCCAGGACGTCGCCGAGGCCGCCGGTGTCTCGGTGTCGACCGTGTCGAACGTGCTCAACCGGCCCGAGCGGGTCAACGCCCGGACCGCCGAGCGCGTCCGCAGCGCCGTGGCCGCGCTGGACTACGTCCCCCACCCGGGCGCCGCGGGCCTGCGCACCGGACATTCCTCCGCGATCGGGCTGGTGCTGCCCGACGTCACCAACTCCTTCTACGCGCGCATCGCCCGGGGCGCCGCCGACGCGGCCTACGACCACGGCTACGCCCTCGTCCTCTGCCACAGCGGCGACGCCCCGGAACGGGAGCAGGGCTACTTCAACATGCTCGTCGGGCAGCGGGCCGTGGGAGTCGTCGTCGTACCGCTCAGCGCCGACCCGGGCCGGCTGGCCCGGCTGCGCGAGCGGGGCATCCCGCTCGTCCTGGCCGACCGCGCCATGCCCGACCGGGAGGGCTGCTCGGCCTCCGTCGACGACATCGCGGGCGGCCGCATCGCCGTACAGCACCTCCTCGACAGCGGGGCCCGCGACATCCTCGTCGTCAACGGCGAGCGCGGCATACGCCAGTGCGCCGACCGCTACCAGGGCGCCCGGCAGGCGGTGCGCAGCCGCCGCGGGGCCCGGCTCGACCAGGTCGTCGCCGAGCGGATGACCGTCGCCTACGGCACGGAGATCGCCCGCGGCCTCAAGGACCTGCCCGACGGGGTGTTCTGCACCAACGACTTCCTCGCCGCGGGTCTGTGCCGGGGCCTGACCGACCGGGGGATGCGCATCCCCGAGGACGTCCAGGTCGTCGGCTACGGCGACCTCGACGTCGCGACCTCCGGGGCGACGACCCTGACCACGGTCCGCCAGCCCGTCGAGGACCTCGGCCGGGCGGCCGTGGAGATGCTGCTCGACGAGATCGAGGCCCGCGCCGACCACCTCCACGAGACCCGCGTCTTCGCCCCCGGCCTCGTTCTGCGCGACTCCACCCGGCCGCCCTACGGCGACTGACCCCCGCCCGGGATCCGCAGCGTCACCGGCCCCCACATCCCCGACGGCAGCTGGCACGGGAACGCCCATGCGGTCGGCGTGGCCTCCGCGAGGTACGGCGCCAGCGTGCCCCGGACCGTCACCTCCAGCCGGACGGTCCGCCCCGCGGTACCGGGCAACGGGAAGCGGTACGGCGCGCAGAACGCCTCACCGGCGAACTCCCCGTCGACCGACACCTCCACACTGCCCCGCACCCGCCCGAGATCCAGCACGGGGTCGGGCCCGGGTGGCACCTCCATCACGCGCGTGTAGGTCACGCCGCCGCTCCAGCCGCCCAGCCCCTGCTCACGCCAGTCACCCAGGGCCAGCGGCGCCGGCACGGTCCGCACCCGGACCGGCCCGCGCCAGGCGGAGCCACCCCGCAGCACGGCCGTGGGCTCCGTGATCACTTCCACCCGGGTCGGTTCCGTAAGCGCCTGACGGAGCATCAACTGAGCGTCCGTCAACGCCAGTTCTGGTCCCACGCCGACGCGCACCCGCGCGGGCAGCGCCAACGGCAGCTCCAGCGACACCGTTCCGGCCGGCACGGTGAACCGGAAGCGCTGCTGCGACGCCCGGACGTCGTCGGTGGACCGCGACGGCCGTACGGCGCCGCCGAGCAGCGGGGGCCCGTCGAGCCACGCGGTGTCCGGCAGGGGGTGCGGCCGTACGGCGGCGTGACAGTGCCGCAACTCGCCGCGCCGGCGCGTGTCCTCGACGGTCCGGCCCCGCCAGCCGCCCGTCGCGGCCTCCCAGCCGGCGCCACTGACCAGGGACGTCACCTCGGACCCCGAAGTCGCCACCAGGTCGACGAACACGGCGTCCCGGACATCGGCGGAGTCGGCCACGACCTCCAGCGTGTGCTCGCCCGCCCCGAGCTCCGGCTCATGGCGGAAGAACATCGGCACGGCACCCCAGTCCGCCGCGTAGTACTCCACCTTCTCCTGCCGCGCCACCACCTCCCCGTCGAGCAGTACGGTCACCGCCGAGGAGGCACCCACGACGAGCACCGCCCGCGCCTGACCGGCCGGGACCCGGAGGCGTGCGCGATAGGCGATTCGCCCGTCGGGCCGGACTCCGTCGGGCGGGCGCATGAACCGTGGCCGGGGCCCGAGCCCGCCCGGCTCGGACAGGCAGAAGAAGCTGCCGAGCGGTGTGCCGGGGGCGGCGGAGATCGTGGAGGGCCGGTCCTGGGCGTTCGACAGCTCGTACTCCAGCACATTGAGGCCGCGGGCCACGGTGACCGGGGCGGAGGCAAGGTAGCCGCCGTCGTACGGGCCCAGCGGATCCCCGTTCCACCACACCCGCTTGACCGCCTCCGCGCCGATGTGCAGCTCGGCGGGCCCCCGATGGCCGGTCTCCACGATCGCCCGCACCCGGGCGGCCGTGCCGCCGACCGGCACCGGGACCCGTACGAACTCCTCGTTCACCAGACCCTTGGTGCCCAGCAGCCCGCTCTGGTCCGGGAGACCACGGCTCGCCGAGTACACGCCGGTCTCCCACTCCGAGTCCGGCGGCACGAGGGGCTGTTCACCGGCCAGGACCCGCTCCACGGCCGCGGCGTCCAGCGGTTCCGGAGCCCGGTCGGGCGACACCGGGGGCAGGACCCGGACCCGGTTGCCGTAGGTGACCCGGATCCGCTCCCAGAGCGTGCCCTCGGTCCACTCCATGGTCCAGATCTGCGGCTCCTCCACGGACGCTCCCGGGGGCAGCGCGAGATCGCCCCAGGTGTTGTCCATCGTGGGGACCAGCCGGCCGTGCCAGCCCGCCGAGACGTCGACCGTCCGGACCGCGGTCCTCCTCGCGGAGGAGGCCGGTGCGGGACGGCCCTCCCGCCAGACGACCAGGGCCGCGGGGGCGCCGTCCAGGGGCACGTCGATGGCCGACACGGCACCGTCGCCGGAGACCGTGACACGGGCGGGGCCGCGGCAGCCGGTCGCCGGGTTCCAGACCTCGGCCTCCGCGACGCACGCCCGGACGGTGACGGACGTGTCGCGGACCGGCTCGGGCGCGGTTCCGGACGGGCGCAGCGGATGCGCGCCGATCTCGGGGAAGGCCGCCGTGACCAGTGCCACCGCCTCGTTCCCCTGTCGCCGGACGAGCAGCGGTACATCGCCCGTCGCGTACCCGGCCGCGTCGGCCACCGCCACGGCGGCGGCCTCGGGGTCACCCACCCGTTCCAGCCGGGGATGCGCCAGAAGGGCCGCCACGACCGCGTCGTCACCGGCCAGGCCCGCTGCCGTCCCCGGCGGACGGCCCACGACCACCACCCGCCCTCCCGCGTCCAGCAGTTCGGACAGCCGCCGTGCCGTCCCCTCCTCCAGCACGCTCGCCGAGGGCAGCAGCACCGCCCGGTACGCCAGGCCCGCGATGCGCAGGGCGCCGTCGGTGGCCGCGGCGCGCTGGACCGAGTCGTCGTCGACGACGTCGAAGGAGATGCCGTGCCGGTCCAGGGCGCCGGCATGCGGGGTGAGCCAGTTGTTCGAGCCGCACAGGTCCAGATAGTGGCGCTGGGTCTCGTCGGCGTCGGCGTGGCCGTCGCCCAGCCGCCCGTCGCCGAAGTGCCGGACCGGCGCGTCCAGCGGGATCAGCGCCTGCATGGTGGCGGTCGGATGCAGCACCGCCACGTCGGCCGCGTAGCCGCCCCACGACATGATCGAGCAGGTCCGGGCCACGGCCCGGGAGAAGGCCGGGTACTGCTTCCAGTAGGGCTGGCGCCAGTCGGTGGACGGCGGCGCCCACTCGAACCAGCCGCCCGCGGTGCCGAAGTAGCTGGCGTGCGGGTTGTACAGGTTGGCGCCGCTGCGCAGGAACGGCAGCAGCCAGTCGTAGGTGTCCTCCAGCGTGCCGCCCCAGCCGGAGGAGTGGAACGCCTCGATCCACACGCGCTCGTGGCCGTGGAGGTGGGCCATGGAGGAGTGCACCTTGGCGTCGCCGTGGTGGTCGCTGCCCGCGGCGCCGTACCAGCGGTGGGTGCGGAAGTAGTCGGTGTAGATCTGCGTGGACTGGGCCGGGTAGCCCGCGCGGGCGGGATGGCTCTGGTCGCTGCCCAGCAGCAGACCGCGCTCGCGGTGCCAGGCGGCGAGCGGCCGGAACAGGGCCTCCTCGGTCAGCTGCGCGCGGACCGCGTAGTAGTCGGCGCGGATCTTCCCCTCCGGCGCCCCGGCGTCCGTGCCGAACAGGGCCGGCAGGTGGTCGAGCAGGTCGTAGCCGCGCCGGGCACGGAACTCCTCGGCGAAACGGTGGCTCCAGGCGTTGGTGCCGGGCAGTTCGTCCTGGAAGCTGCCCGCGATGACGCCGCCGAGGTACTCGGGCACGCGGCGGTCGTACTCGTGGTGGACGGTGTCCATCAACAGGCCCACGGCATGCGGGTCCAGGTAGTCGAACGCGGTGGGGACGGCGGTGACGAGCCGCACCTCGGTTCCGTCGGGGGCGGCCGTCCGCCCGTCCGCGTCGAGGCCGAGCCGACGGCCCCGCCGGGAGTACGCGGCCAGCGGCGCCTCGGCATCCGCCAGGGCGACCGAACCCCGCACGACGCGCACGTCACGGCAGCGCAGCGCGAGGCCGGCCGCCTCGGGGTGACGCCGCGTCACACCGCCCTGCACATTGGCCCCGGAGAACCCGATCTGGTCGTAGAACCACAGCCGCGTGCCCAGTTCGGTGGCGATCTCGCAGGCGTCGGAGAAGCGCGCCCACCACTCCTCGCCGAACCACGCCGGATCGTCGGCCCGGGCCCCGAACGTCGGGCCGGCCGGGGCCAGATTGATGACCACCAGGTTGTGGACCCCGCCCTCCGCGAACGCCCGCATCTGCCAGGCGAGTCGGTCACGGGTCACCTTCGCCCCCGACCACCACCACAGGGGAGTGGGGCCGAAGTCGCGGGGCGGATCGTCGAACAGTCGCCGGAGCTCGGGGGAGATCACGGACACGGTCCTTCCCCTGAAACGTTTTCAGGCCGTCCTCACCGTAGGCGAGCTGGGGCGGGCGGTCCATATCCCCGTACGGAACCCAGGATTTCGGCGTCATGTCGCCCATGCGTGCACGACACCTTGTTGCAACGTTTTTCCCGCCCTATATTCGCAGCGACCAGGCCCCCGGAACCGCGATGTCACCAGACGACGGAGTCGCATCATGGCCGGTACCCGCCCCATCCCCCCACCGCTCTGGAAGGCCGCCGCCCTGTCGGGCATGGCCTCCTACCTCGACGCCGGGCTGATCGTGAGCATCTCCGTCAACCTGGCCATCTACCGGGACAGTTACGACATGGGCGTGTGGATGGCCGGGGCGATCAGCGCGATCGTCACCGGCTGCATCGCCGTCGGATCCCTCGTCGGCGGACGGCTCGCCGACCTCTTCGGCCGCCGCCGCGTCTACAACTGGGACATCTTCTGCTTCGCGATCGGCGCCCTCGTCATCACCTTCGCACCGGACGACATCACCCTGCTCGTCGGCGTCCTGGTCGCGGGGCTCGCGGCCGGCGCTGACCTGCCGACGTCGCTGGCCGTGGTGTCGGACGCCGCACCCGCCTGGGCCCGGGGCAGACTGGTGGCGTTCACGCAGGTCATGTGGATGCTGGGCATCGCTGTCGCCGTCTTCCTCGGCTTCGTCCTGTCCACCACGGGCATGACCGGAGCCCGGCTCATCACCGGACAACTCGCCGTCGCGGCACTGATCACCTGGGCCCTGAGATCCCGGCTCAAACTGCCCGACGCGCTGTCGGAGCCGGACACCGGGACCGCGCCGGAGAACAGCTCCCTGAAGAGCGTGTGGACCCGCGCAGCCCTGCTGCCGATGGCCGCGACCTTCGTCTTCTATGTGACCTGGGGTCTCGGGGCCAACACCTTCGGCCAGTTCGGCACCTATCTGCTCGTCACCGTCAGCGACGCCTCGCAGAGCCTCGCCACCGGGATCAACCTGGCCTTCATCCCCGTAGGCGTGCTGCTCACCCTCGCCTTCGTGCGCGTCGCCGACAGCCCCTGGCGCGACCGGCTGTTCCACATGGCCGCGGTGGTGCAGATCCTCGCCTTCGTCATCGCGTCCCTGACCGCGGGCGCGCTCGTCGGCATGCTCGTCTTCTTCGTGCTCTACCAGCTCTCCCACCCGTTCGCCGGAGAGACCAACTACAAGGTGTGGTCGCAGCTCACGCTGCCCGCGGACACCCGCGGCACCACCCAGGGCCTGACCTACGCCCTGTCCCGGGGCGTCTTCGCGGTCGCGGCGTTCTTCACCCCGGCCCTGGCCGACCACAGCCCGTCCGTCCTCCTGTGGACGATCACCGCCTGCATGACCGCGGCGGCGCTCGCGGGCGTGTTCATCATCCGCGTCCTGGTCCCGCGATCCGCGAGCCCCGCGCGGGACGCGGCGGACCTGCGCGTCCCCAGCACCTGGCCCGCCGGCCTCTCCGACAAGGAGCACTGACCATGGCGACGACCACGGACCGCACGGCCGAACCGACCGCCGCCCTGCACGACCTGCTCCCGCCGGTCACCCGGCGCCGCACCCGGATCGGACTGGTCGCCGGCGGACTGGGCACCTACTGGCCGCAGTTCCCCGGCCTCCTGACGCGGTTGCGGGAATCGGCCGCCCATGTCGCCGGCCGGTTCCGGGAGATGGACGCGGAGGTGACCGACGCCGGGTTCGTCTCCGACGCCCGGGAAGGCGCCCGCGCCGCCGAGGAGTTGCGCAGGGCCGACTGCGACCTGATCGTGCTGTTCCTCACCACGTACCTCACCTCCTCGATGGTGCTGCCGATCGCACAGCGCTCGCACACCCCGGTCCTGGTCGTCGACCTCCAGCCGTCCGAGAGGATGGACCACGCGACCTTCGGCACCGGGGACTGGCTGGCCTACTGCGCCCAGTGCTCCGTCCCCGAGGTGGGCAACGTCTTCCGCCGTGCCGGCATCCCCTTCCGCTCGGTCTCGGGCTGGCTGCACCAGGAATCCGCCTGGCGGCGCATCGAGCAGTGGATCCGGGCCGCCCGCGTCCGGGCCGCGCTCCGGCACGCCCGGCACGGCCTCATGGGGCACGTCTACCCCGGCATGCTCGATGTGCAGACCGATCCGACCCTGCTCGCCACGACGTTCGGCTCGCACGTGGAGGTCCTGGAGTTCGACGACCTGCGGCACCGCGTGGAGCAGGTGACGGAGGCGGAGACCCGGGAGCGGATGGCGCTCGCCCGGCAGGTGTTCACCCTCGACGAGAGCGTGGTGGAGGAGGACTTCGCCTGGGGTGCGACCGTGTCCGTCGCCCTGGACCGGCTGGTCGCGGACTTCGGTCTCGACAGCCTCGCCTACTACCACCGCGGGCTGGACGGCGAACTGCACGAGCGGCTCGCCGCCGGCATGATCCTCGGCGCCTCCCTGCTGACCGCCCGGGGCGTGCCCGCGGCCGGTGAGTACGAACTGCGCACCTCCGTCGCCCAGTTGGCCTCCCAGAGCGTAGGTGCCGGAGGTTCGTTCACCGAGATCCAGGCCCTCGACTTCGAGGACGGCGTCGTGGAGATGGGCCATGACGGCCCCGCCCACCTCGCGCTCGGCGCCCGTGACCCGCTGCTGCGCGGCCTCGGCGTCTACCACGGCAAACGCGGCTGGGGCGTGAGCGTCGAGCTCGACGTCCGGCACGGCCCCGTCACCCTGCTCGGTCTCGGACAGGACGCCGACGGCAGTCTGTCCTTCGTCACCTCCGAGGGCACCGTCGTACCGGGACCGCTGCTGGAGATCGGCAACACCACCAGCCGGGTCGACTTCGGCCGCGACCCCGGAGAGTGGGTCGACGCCTGGAGCGCCACGGGCGTCGGCCACCACTGGTCCCTCGCGGTCGGCCACCACACCGCCGGCTTCCGGTCGGCCGCGAGTCTGCTGGGCATCGACCACCGGCAGGTCTGACCCCGGGGGAGCCTCGCCGAGGATGGGTGTCGTCCCCACCCGGATGTGGGTGCGGGCACCGATGGTGGCGGGCCGGGAGCCCGTGTGAGGCTGGCAGCACCGCCCGAGCCGCCGCGCCGCATCGTCATGGCCGCAGCCTCGGGATGCGCCGAGAGGCGCACGACGCCGCCCGCCGCACCCCCCTGGAGGAGGAGCCCCTATCCATCCCCGCTCGGTGAAACGATCCGCCTGCGCGTCCACGAAGGTGGTGAACCGTGGGACACGCTGACAGCCTTCTCGCCATGGGCGGAGCCTTCCTGGCCGCCGCTTTCCTCGCCCGCCTCGGCGGCAGAATCGGCCTCCCCACGATCCCGCTGTTCATGCTCGCGGGCATCCTGCTCGGCCCCCACACCCCCGGTCTGGTCATCGTCCAGGACGCACACGACTTCGAGATGCTCTCGGCACTCGGCCTGGTGCTGCTGCTGTTCTACCTCGGCCTGGAGTTCCACCTCGACGACCTCAGGAGCGGCGGCCGGCGGCTGCTGACAGCGGGCGGGATCTACCTCCTGCTCAACGTCGGCGCGGGCCTGGGATTCGGCTTCGCCCTGGGCTGGGGCGTCCGGGAGGCACTGGTCCTCGCCGGTGTCCTCGGGATCTCCTCCTCCGCCATCGTCACCAAGATCCTCATCGACCTGGGCCGCATCGGCCGCCCGGAGACCCGCCTCATCCTGGGCGTCATCGTGGTCGAGGACATCTTCCTCGCGCTGTACCTGGCCGCCCTCCAGCCCGTCATCGGCGGCGCCCAGGGCGTCGGCGACATGGTCCAGCAGGGCGCCAAGGCCTTCGGCTTCCTGCTGCTGCTGGCCGCGGCGGCCCGCTACGGCACCAAACTGGTCGGGCGGCTCATCGCGACCCGCGACAACGAACTGCTCGTCATCAGCTTCCTCGGCGCGGCCGTGCTGGTGGCGGGAGTCTCCGAGGTCCTCGGAGTCGCCGACGCCATCGGCGCGTTCATGGTCGGCCTGATCCTGGCCGGCACCCCCTCCGGCCCGCGGATCCGGGACCTGGTGCACCCGCTGCGCGACGCCTTCGCGGCCATCTTCTTCTTCGCCTTCGGCCTCTCCATCGACCCCGGCGACATCCTCTCCGTCGTCGGACCCGTCGCCGCGGCGGCCGCACTGACCCTCGTCATGAACGTCCTCGCCGGTCTCCTCGTCGCCCGCGTCTACCGCTACGGCATCGACCCCGCCGCCGAGATCGCCACCACCCTCGTGGCCCGCGGGGAGTTCGCGCTGATCCTGGCCGCCATGGCCGCCAGCGCCGGACTCGACGCCCGGCTCGCCCCGTTCATCGCCGGGTACGTCCTCGTCCTCGCGGTCCTCGGACCCATCGCCGCCGGACGCGCGCACCTGCTCGCCCGCGCGCTCCGGGCCGGCCAGGACCTCCTGCCCGGCCACCGCACCGCCCCGGCGTACGAGGCCGGGCCCGAGAGCGACGGCACGCCGTCCGCCCCCCAGCCGGCCGAGGCCGAACGGTAGCGGGGCGGCGGCGGTCCCCGGCCCGCTCACGGCTCGATCAGCCCGACGCGGATGGCGTAGCGGGTCAGTTCCAGACGGTCCTTCAGACCGAGCTTCTGGAGCACGTTCGCCCGGTGCCGCTCCACCGTCTTCGGGCTGATGACCAGCAGGTCCGCGATCCGCTGCGAGGTGTGGCCCTCGGCGACGAGCTTGAGGATCTCCTCCTCGCGGTCGGTGAGGGTCCGGGAGGACCCCGTGCCGCCCTCCCGGACCCGGTCGAGGTGGTCGCGGATCAGCGCGTCGACGGCACCGGGATACAGGAACGGCTCGCCCCGCATCGTGGCCCGGCACGCCTCGACCAGGTCGCGGTCCGCGACCGACTTGAGGACGTAGCCCGACGCACCGGCGCCCAGCGCCTCGAAGAAGTACTGCTCGTTGTCGTACATGGTCAGGATGAGGATCCGGGTCTCCGGACAGGTCCGGGACAGCTCCCGGGCGGCCTGGAGCCCCGTCAGGCGCGGCATGGCGATGTCGAGGACGGCCAGGTCGGGCCGGTGCTCCCGGGCACGGGCGACGGCCTCGGCGCCGTCGTCCGCCTCGGCGACCACGGTGAGGTCGGGCTCGGCGTCCAGGATGAGCCGGACGCCGCGCCGCACCAGGGCGTGGTCGTCGGCGAGCAGGATGCGGGTGGGGGAGTCGGTCATGATCGGCCGTTCCGGTCGGGATCGGGTAGGGGGGCGGGGCCGGGGACGATGAGGCGGACCTCGGTGCCTCCGCCCGGGCCGGGGCCCAGGACGAGACCGGCGCCGACCAGCAGCGCACGCTCGCGCATACCCCGGATGCCGGCCCCCTCCGCCGCGTCGCCGGTGCCGTGCCCGTCGTCGCGGACACACAGCTCCACCCCCGGGCCGGCACGCCGCAGCGCGATCTCGGCGTGCCGCGCCCGCGCGTGCCGGGCCACGTTGGTCAGCCCCTCCTGCGCGACCCGGTAGAGGACGAGTTCGGCCTCCCGGCCGAGCGGCGGCAGATCCGCGTCCAGCCGGTGCCGCACGGACAGGCCGGGCCCGCCGAAGTCGGTGGCCAGCGACTTGAGCGCGCTGGCAAGCCCGAGTTCGTCCAGCACCCCGGGGCGCAACCGGCGGGCGATCCGGCGGACCTCGTCCAGGCCGGCCCGGGTCGTCTCCTGCACCTGACGCACCTCCTCCCGCAGCCCGGGCGGCGCCTGCCCGGCCACGCGCTCGAGTTCGAGCAGGACGGCGGTGAGGGTCTGACCGACCTCGTCGTGCAGCTCCTGCGCGACACGGCGCCGCTCGGCCTCCTGGGCGGACAGCACCCGGGCGCTGCTGGTGGCCCGCTCCTCCTCGAGACGGTCGACCATGGTGTTGAAGGTCGTGATCAGCTCGGCGACCTCCCCCTGCCCGCCGACGGCGGGACGCTGACCCGGACGCAGCAGGTCGATCGTCGTCATGGCCCGCGTCAGGCGCTGGAGCGGGGCGAGACCGACCCGCAGCAGCAGGGCGTTCGCGACGAGCATCGCGGCGAGGCCCACCGTCAGCACCGCGGCCTCGGTGAGCAGGACCGGCGTGGACACCGTCACCGGGCCCAGCAGCAGCGCCGTGGCCGCGATGAGCACGAGGGCGTTCAGCAGGAAGATCCGCCAGAACAAGGGCACCGCGTACCGCCTCCTCGAGACCGTCCCCACCCAGCGTGGGCGTCCCCGGGCCCGGCCGCCATCCGTGACAGCACCCATCCTCGGGCCGAACACACGCCTGTCGGACCGGCGTTCATGGGGGACGGCCACCGGGAAGGATGAGGGTGGGGCCCGATGGTGGAAGCCGCCGGAGGGGGGAGAAGCTGAAGCCCTGGTGAGACAGCCGCGGCCGGCCGTACCGCCGCATCGCAGACCTGTCTCCCTCCGCACCGCACAGGGCCCGACACCCCAGGACTTGTCATGGCCTCGGCTGTGCCCTGCCTCGAAGCGCTCGGGTTCCGGGAAGGAGAAGCCGTGCCCCAGTCCGAAGACCAGCGCCTGGTCGATCTCGAAGCACGACTCGAGCGGGAGGACCCCCGTTTCACCCGGGCCATGAGAACCGGCCGGCCGGCCCGGCCCCGCGAGTACCGGCGCACCGGTGCCTGGTGGGGGCTGGCACTCGGCGTCGTCGTGCTGGGCACCGGCATCGCCCTGGCCCAGGGGCTGCTCATCGCGAGTGGGCTCGTCCTCGTCGGCATGGCGGCGCAACTGGCCGATCCGGACCCGGCCCGTATGACGCACCGGGGGTTCGGGAGGCGCTGACGCGGGCGGCCGTCCGAGTCCCTCCGGACGTGGCCGGAAGGCGCTGACGCGGCGGCCGTCCGAGTCCCTCCGGAGGCGGCCGGAGGGCCCTGGTGTGCCGCCGTCAGGGTGTCGTCTTAACCCATGTGCACGCCCTGGATGGTGGGACGGCCCGGCTCGTTTGACGGTGGTTCACGTCGAGGGCGGGTCTCGTGAGCTGGCGAGGCGTCAGCTGCCCGGCTCGCGACGAAAGGACTCACCGATGCGCTCTGCCCGCATGATGCTCGCGACGGCCACCGCCACGGCCGCCCTCGCGATCGCCGCACCCGCCGCCTACGCCGACGCGATGGGTGACAGTGACCACGACACCACTTCCTACAGCAAGGAGCACGGCAAGGAGCACGGCAAGGAGCACGGCAAGGACGACGGGGAGGAGAAGGGCTGGGAGGGCAAGCACGACAAGCACCACAAGCCCCACGGCGGCATGCACACCGGTGGCGGAGCGCTGTCCGCGGTCAACGCGGACGACTGGGACTCCTCCGAGAAGGACAAGGGCGACTGGGGCGACAAGGGCGACGAAGAGGGCAAGGAGCACGGCAAGGACGACGGGCAGGAGAAGAGCTGGGAGGGCAAGCACGACAAGCACGACAAGCCGCACGGCGGCATGCACACCGGCGGCGGGGCGCTGGCGTCCGTGAACTCGGACGACTGGGAGGGCTCCAAGTACGACCCGGACTCCTACAAGGACGAAGAGGGCGACTGGGGCGGCAAGGAAGAGGGCGGCTCCGGCGACAAGGGCGACTGGGGCGGCAAGGACGAAGAAGGGGGCAAGCACGACAAGGGCTCCTGGGAGGGCAAGCACGAGAAGCCGCGCGGCGGCATGCACACCGGTGGCGGCGGCCTGGCCTCCGCTCCGGGCGTGACCGCCGGTGGTCTGGCGGTGCTGGCGGTGGCCGGTACCGGTCTGTTCGCGCTGCGTCGCCAGCGGGCCGCGCAGGGCGCCGCGTGACCGGTGTCTGACATAGCGCCGTGGCCGCCGCACGTGCTCCTCGCGTCGCGGCGGCCCGGCCTGGGCGCTTCCGACGGATCTCCGCGGCGTCGCGACGTCCGGCACGTGCTCTCGCCGCTCCGGACGAAAGGCCTGGCGGCTCGGCTACGAGACCTCCCGGCCGGCCCGCCGGGAACGCGCACCGGACGCCGCTCCTTCCGCCGCGGAGATCCGTCAGAAGCCCCCTGGTCCCCCCTCCCGCGTGCCGTGCCCGCTGCCGTGCCTGAATGAGGTGGTCCTTGATGGCAGCCAGTCCCTCCCCTTTTCCCGACCTCGGCCCCGCCCCGGCGAAGCGACGCTTCCGCCACGTGGTGACGGTGCTCTGGGTGGTGGCCACCCTCGTCCTGACCGTGAACCTGGTCGGCGGCCGCGGTGAGTCGCCGGACGCCGGCCCGCCGCACGCGCCGCCCGCCGTGGCCACCGCCTCGGCCGGCCCCGACCTGCCCGACACACCGTCCCCGTCCGCGGTGCCCAACCGGCCCGGCGCGTCCGGCCCCCACCTGCCGCGGTCCCGGCCGGTGCGTCTGCTCATCCCCAAGATCTCGGTCGACGCGCCCTTCACCGCTCTCGCCATCAACGACGACGGGCAGCTGGAGCCGCCGCCGGCGAACGACACCAACCTCGTCGGCTGGTACGCCAAGGGCCACACGCCCGGGGAGGCCGGCACCGCGATCATCGCCGGGCACGTGGACACCGCGACCGCCCCGGCCGTGTTCGCCGGGCTCAACGCGCTGAAGAAGGGCGACCGGTTCCAGGTGGCGCGGGCCGACGGCAGCAAGGCGACGTTCGCCGTCGACGCCACGGAGTCCTTCGAGAAGGACGCCTTCCCCAGCGACCGCGTGTACGGCGACACCCCCAAGGCCCAGGTCCGGCTCATCACCTGCTCCGGCACCTACGACCGTCAGGCCCGGGACTACACCGAGAATCTGGTCGTCTTCGCCCACCTCGTCTGACTTCCGGGGCCCCGGCCTGACTTGGTGTTTTACAGTGACACCCACCAGTTCAGGCGACTGTGGGACCTGTGAGGGATTCGCGAACCATGACGACCGAAACGTTTGAGTTCCAGGTAGAGGCGCGTCAGCTGCTCCAGCTGATGATCCACTCGGTCTACTCGAACAAGGATGTCTTCCTGAGGGAGCTCGTCTCCAACGCCTCCGACGCGCTCGACAAGCTGCGTCTGGAGAAGCTGCGGGACGACTCCCTCGACGCCGACGTGTCGGACCTGCACATCGAGCTCGACGTCGACAAGGAGGCCCGCACCCTCACCGTGCGGGACAACGGCATCGGCATGTCGTACGACGAGGTCGGCAAGCTCATCGGCACCATCGCCAACTCGGGGACGGCCGCGTTCCTGGAGGAGCTGAAGGAGGCCAAGGACGAGGCAGGGGCCGAGGGGCTCATCGGCCGGTTCGGTGTCGGCTTCTACTCCGGCTTCATGGCCGCGGACGAGATGACGCTGGTGACCCGGCGCGCCGGCGAGGGCCAGGGGACCCGCTGGACGTCGCGCGGCGAGGCGACGTACACGCTGGAGCGGGTCGACGACGCGCCGCAGGGCACGTCCGTGACGCTCCACCTCAAGCCCGCCGACCCCGAGAACCAGCTGCACGACTACACCTCCGAGTGGACGATCCGGGAGATCGTCAAGCGCTACTCGGACTTCATCACCTGGCCGATCCGGATGGTCCCGGAGGCGGGGGACGGTGAGGACACGCCCGAGCCCGAGACGCTGAACTCGATGAAGGCCCTGTGGGCCCGCTCGCGCGACGAGGTGTCCGACGACGAGTACCACGAGCTGTACAAGCACATCAGCCACGACTGGCGCGAGCCCCTGGAGACGATCCGGCTCCAGGCCGAGGGCACCTTCGAGTACCAGGCCCTGCTCTTCGTCCCCTCGCACGCCCCGCACGACCTGTTCACGCGGGACTTCAAGCGCGGCGTCCAGCTGTACGTGAAGCGCGTGTTCATCATGGACGACTGCGAGGCGCTGCTGCCGCCCTACCTCCGCTTCGTCAAGGGCGTCGTCGACGCGCAGGACCTCTCGCTCAACGTCTCGCGCGAGATCCTCCAGCAGGACCGGCACATCCGGATGATGCAGCGCCGGCTGACCAAGAAGGTGCTCTCCACGGTCAAGGAGTTCATGACCAAGGACGCCGACCGCTACGCCGCCTTCTGGCGCGAGTTCGGCACCGCCCTGAAGGAGGGCCTGGTCACCGACTCCGAGAACCGCGACGCCCTCCTCGCCGTCTCCTCGTTCGCGACCACGTACTCCGCCGACGCGCCGACCACGCTCGCGCAGTACGTGGAGCGGATGAAGGACGGCCAGGACGACATCTGGTTCATCACCGGCGAGTCCCGGCAGAGCATCGAGAACTCCCCGCACATGGAGGCGTTCCGCGACAAGGGCATCGAGGTCCTGCTCCTCACCGACGCCGTCGACGAGGTCTGGGTCGACGCCGTCGGCACGTACGAGGGCAAGAAACTGCGGTCCGTCGCCAAGGGCGAGATCGATCTCGGCGCCGAGGGCGAGGAGAAGGCCGGCGAGGAGCGGGAGAAGCAGGCCGAGGAGTACGCCGGGCTGCTCGGCTGGATGCGGGAGCGGCTCGACGAGGACCTCAAGGAGGTCCGCCTCTCCACGCGGCTCACGGTCTCCCCGGCCTGCGTCGTCTCGGACGCGCACGACCTGACCCCGGCCCTGGAGAACATGTACCGGGCGATGGGCCAGGAGGTGCCGCGCACCAAGCGGATCCTGGAGCTCAACCCCGGCCACGCGCTGGTGAAGGGCCTGCACCAGGCGTACCAGGCGAGTGAGGACCGCACGGAGCTCGCCGAGTCCGCCGAACTGCTGCACACCCTGGCGGTGCTCGCCGAGGGCGGCCAGCCCAAGGACCCGGCGCGCTTCGTCAGGCTCGTGGCGGACCGCCTGGAGCGCACGCTGTAGTCACGGGGACGGATCAGGGGTGGTCCGGGGCGCCCGCCGGCCGGGCGCCGGGCGGGGTGGTGCCGTTGCCCGGCGGGACGACCTCGCCCTGCACCACCTTGGGCGCCGGGGCCGTCCCGGCCTCCTCTTCCTTCGCCGCGCGGGCCTCGGCCTTCAGGATGCGCGTCGCCTTGCCGGCCGAGCGGGTCAGCTCGGGGAGCTTCTTCATCCCGATGACGGCTATGACGACGATGAGAATGATCGCGAGCTCGCTCAGTCCGAACATGGTGTCCTGTCCTCTCTCGCCCGGGCCGGGCACGGCGTGAGCGTATCGGGCGGGGAGCACGGTGTGATCGCCGTCCCGGGACGCGGCCCAAGGTGCCGGCGCAGATGCGGCAGCATCCCGCGGTCCAGCAGCTCCTGCCGCCAGACCAGCCGGGCGTGCTCCACCTGGTCGGCGGCCGGGGGCCCACCGCGCCGTCGCAGGGCCGTGTGCAGCACGGCGGCCAGGGTGACGAGGCCGGTCACGGCCGCCACCAGCGCCATGGTCCAGCCGGCCGCGACGAGTGAAGCGGGCAACGGGCCGAGGGCGCCGGCGACGTGGAGGAGACCGCCGATCAGAAGCAGTGCCGCGGCGGACGTGCCCGCCACGAGCGGTGTGAGCACCGCGAGGGCCGGCAGCAGGCTGCCCGCGCCGAGCAGGCTCCACGCCTCGTGGCGGACGGCCCTGCGGACGGCCAGGTAGGAGCGGTACGGCCGTTCGGCCGCCGCCGCGATGTCGTCGGCGTGCGCCCGTGCGTGGGCGCGCAGGTGCGCCGCGGCCCGGCCGGTCGGGTCGGCGCCCAGGGCGTCGCGGATGTCCGCGGTGCCCAGTGCGTGGTGCAGTACGGCTTCGAAGTCCGCGCGGTCGTCCGGGCGGAGGCGGGACGGGTCGGCCACATGGTCTCCCGGTCGGTTGCTGGGGGCGGCCGCCGGGCCCGGCCACACGCGGTCGGGCCCGGCGGCGCGGTCGGTCCGTGTCAGACGTTGACGCCGAAGTCGGCGGCGATGCCGGCCAGACCCGAGGCGTAGCCCTGGCCGACGGCACGGAACTTCCACTCGGCGCCGTGCCGGTAGAGCTCGCCGAAGACCATCGCGGTCTCCGTGGAGGCGTCCTCGGACAGGTCGTAGCGGGCGATCTCCTGGCCGCCGGCCTGGTTGACGACCCGGATGAAGGCGTTGCGGACCTGTCCGAAGCTCTGGCCGCGGTTCTCGGCGTCGTGGATGGACACCGGGAACACGATCTTGTCGATCTCGGCCGGGACGGCGGCGAGGTTCACCTTCACGGACTCGTCGTCGCCCTCGCCCTCGCCGGTGAGGTTGTCGCCGGTGTGCTCGACCGAACCGTCCGGGCTCTTGAGCTGGTTGTAGAAGACGAAGTGCTGGTCCGAGGGGACCTTGCCGGAGGCGTCGAGGAGCAGGGCGGAGGCGTCGAGGTCGTAGTCGGTGCCGGTGGTCGTGCGCACGTCCCAGCCCAGGCCGACCAGGACGGCGGTCAGGCCGGGCGCCTCCTTGCTGAGCGAGACGTTGCCGCCCTTGGACAGGGAAACTCCCACGGGGTACTCCTTCTTGAGCGCTTGACGCGTGCGGTGTGGATGACGGCGTGGATACCCCTCTGAATCTACAGCAATGTAGAAGTAAGCGGGATCGGGCCGGTGGATCTATACGATGTCCGCAAGGGCAACGCAGGGCGGCGAAAGCGAGGCAGGGCGGTGACGGATCCCGGGCAGCGTCCCCGGCGGGGACAGGGTGAGCTGGAGGCGCTGGTGCTGTCGGCGCTGCGGGAGGCGGACGGCCCGGCCACGGCCGGCTGGGTGCAGGAGCGCCTCGGTGGTGACCTCGCGTACACGACGGTGATCACGATCCTGACCCGGTTGCTGGGCAAGGGTGCGGTCTCCCGGGAGCGGGTCGGCCGGTCTTTCGCCTGGACGCCGGACTCGGACCAGGCGGGCCTGGCCGCCCGGAAGATGCGCAAGGTGCTGGACGCCGAGAGCGACCGCGGGGCCGTGCTGGCCAGCTTCGTCACCGGCCTCGGCCCGGACGAGGAGCGACTGCTGCGAGACCTGCTGGATCAGGCCCAGGGTGAAGGGGAAGACTGACGCCTCATGGGGGTCTTCGTCTTTCTGCCACTGATCCTTCCGCTCACGGCCTGGCCGGTCGCCCGCCTCGCCGAACAGCATCTGCATCCGCGGACCGCGACCCGGCTGCTGACGGTGCTGGCCGTCGTGCTGGCGCTGTGCAGCACGGTCTGTCTGGCCCTGGTGATGGTGGTCGGCACCGCCCAACTCCCCGGCAACCCCTTGCCGGACGGCTGGTCCGACCCCGAGGTGCGGGCGGCGGTGCCCTACGACGAGGTCGTGGGCAAGGCCGCGATTCCCGCGCTGTGCGCGGTCCTCGTCGCCTGCGCCCGGACGGTGCGACGGCACGGGCGGGTGCGCCGCCAGGCCCATCTGGCCCTGGCCGGGCTGCGGGGGACGGAGGTGGCGGTCCTGCCCGACGCCGTGCCCTACGCGTACGCGCTGCCGCCCGCGGGGCGCCGGGGCGGGGGCCTGTCGGCCCGCGGTGCGGGGCGCGGCCGCGTCGTGGTGACGACGGCCCTGCTGGACCGGCTCCGGCCGGCGGAGCGACGGGCCCTGTTCGCCCACGAGCGGGCGCACCTCGCCGCCCGCCACGACCGGTTTCTGCTCGCCGTGCAACTGGCGGCCCGCGCCAACCCGTTCCTGCGGCCGCTGCGCACCGCCGTGGCGTACACGGCGGAGCGGTGGGCGGACGAGGAGGCGGCCCGGACGATCGGCAGCCGCCGCACGGTGGCGAGAGCGATCGGCACGGCCGCACTCGTCTCGCGCGGCACGCCGCTGCCGACCCTCGCGGGACTCGCCGCACCTGGCCCGGTACCGCGCCGGGTAGCGGCGCTGCTGGGCCCGGCCCCGGCTGTGCCCGACTGGCCACCGGTGTTCACGGCGGTCGGCCTGGCCGCCTGGGGCGCTGCGGCGGGAACGGCCGTCTCGGCGATGTCCTCCGCGAACGCGGCCGTGACGATGGTCCTCATCCTCCACGCGGCCACACCGCTCTAGCCCTGCGTTCACCCCGCCACCGGGCGCGCCCTCAGGGGCGGGGGGACTGCGCGACGAGCCACAACGGCGCCGCACCCGGCAGACATCGGGAGTTCCCACCCCGGAAGCCGCGGCGGGGGCCCGGGCGTGTGCGGCATGGTCTGGCGCTCCGGGCGCGCCCTCAGGGGCGCGGGGAACTGCGCGACAAGCCACACGGCGCCGCACCAGGCAGACATCGGGAGTCCCCACCCCGGAAGCCGCGGCGGGGGCCCGGGCGTGTGCGGCATGGTCTGGCGCTTTGGGCGTGCCCTGAGGGGCGCGGGGAACTGCGCGACAAGCCACAACGGCGCCGCACCCGGCAGGCATCGGGAGTCCCCACCCCGGAAGCCGCGGCGGGGGCCCGGGCGTGTGCGGCATGGTCTGGCGCTTTGGGCGTGCCCTGAGGGGCGCGGGGAACTGCGCGACGAGCCACAATGGCGCCGCACCGGCAGACGTCGGGAGTCCCCACTCAGGAAGCCGCGGCGGGGGCCCGGGCGTGTGCGGCATGGTCTGGCGCTCCGGGCGCGCCCTGAGGGGCGCGGGGAACTGCGCGACAAGCCACAACGGCGCCGCACCCGGCAGGCAACAGGAGGACCCCCTGCCCCTCAGCCCTCCTCTTCCTCCTCCTCGCCCTCGAAGAAGTCCCCGACCTCGTCGACGACTTCGGCCGCGACCATGCCACCGACGACACCGACCGCAAGTCCCGCCGCACCCGCGGCGACGGCCGTGCCCACGCCGGGGCCCGAGCCCCGGCCATCCTGGTGTCCGGCCCCGTGTCCGTGGCCGAAGCCAGGGCCGAACGGCGTGGGGGAGTCGTAGCCGGACGACCGCTGCTCGGCCAGCTGCCGCATCCACCCGTCGACGATCGCGGACCAGTCCTCCTGCCGCACCCCGTCATGGGAGACGGTGAACCGGGTGAGCGTGTCATGGCCCGCCGACACGAAACCGCCCCGCTTGTCCGCCTCCAGCACGACCTCCATGCCGCCCGGGCCCGCCAGGAACGTCAGCTCGATCTCGTTGAACCGCTGCGCGTACTGCGGCGCGGGGACGAGTTCGATCTCCTGGTAGAAGGGCAGTCGCTGGCCCGTGCCGCCGATGCGCCCGTACTCGAGGTCGGCCGACCTGAAGCCGAACCCGAGCCCGCCGAGGGCCTCGAGCACGGCCTCCTGCACCGGCAGCGGCGCGATGTTCAGCCGGTCCAGGTCGCCCTTGTCCTTCGCGCCCGCCACCGACAGCTCGGTGCGTACCCCTAGGACCACGCCCAGGCTCTGCCCGTGCAGCTCGGTGACCGGGGTCTCCCACGGCAGGACCACACTGAACGGCACCCTGTGCTGCTCGCCCTCCGCGAGCCGGAAACCGCCGCCGACGGTGAACCGGTCGAAGGCCACGACACCCTCGCTCTCACCGCCCTCGTGCTCCGCCTCGACGCGGGCCACCAGCTCCAGGGTGATGTGCTCGATCTCGAAGTCGGCCTTGCCGCCCACGAGATGGACCTGACCGGTGAGCGTGCCGCCGGGCCGGACCGAAGCGGGGTCGAGCACCGTGTCGACCGTGGGGCCGCCGACACCGAGCGCGCCGAGCAGTCGTTTGAACACCATGGTGGCGTCCACTCCTTCATGTGCGTGTGCTGGCTTCTACAAGCATGTAGAAGCATAGAGGGTGCGGGTGGAAGGAGGCCGCGCTGCGCGTTCCCGCGCGCCGGAATTGGCCGAAAGGAATCACTACCCCACGCGCCGGTGCCGCAGCCCGCCCCCTCGGGCGGACCTCGGCACGCCGAAACTGCCGCCCGAGGCGTTCTTCCAGCGCGACGGCTTACGCCTCCCCGAGCAGGGCCGCCACCAGCTCGACCTGCGCCACCCCGCCGCCCGCGCCCACCTCGACAAGACGGGCGACCGCATCGCCGGCGACCGGGGCGTGGGCCACCTCAAGCTCGACTACAACATCGTCGTCGACCGGGAACTGCGCCTCGGGCGGCATGCGCAGGACGCCGTCGACGTCTCCAGGTCGACCCACGCGGACCGGCACGACTCCGCGTCCCGGTCCGGCAAGGGGCGGCAGGGACGTCCGGACGGACGTCCTGCACCCGTCGTCGGCGGACGCCGGCGAGGCCCGTCTGGGACGCGGAGGGACTGACGGCGTCCGTGCCGCGCACGCCCGTGGTGCTGCTGATCCCGCTCGGTCAGGAGCCGTGAGACGGTCCGCTCACGCGCGTACGGCGCTGCGCTCCCGCGCCCGGTCGCGCGCGTCCCGGCGGAATGCCCACGCCATGTCGGGCTCCATCACCCAGCGGAACACCCGCCGCACGGGCGGGGTGCAGAGGACCGTCACGAGCGCCGCCGCGGCGACCGTCACGAGGATCTCGCCCGGGGGCCGGTGCACCCATGCCGGCTCGTACCAGCCCCAGAACTTGGAGCCCTGCGCGACGAAGCCGTGCAGCAGGTAGCCGTAGAGCGTGCCCGCGCCCAGCACGGTGAACCAGGTGCGGCGGCCGGGCACCCAGGCGAGGAAGCAGGCGACCAGGATCATCGAGCAGCCGAAGGTCACCAGCGTCATGACGGGCCCGTACCAGGAGGGCGCCTCGAGCTCCGCGGCGCTGTCGCGGTGGTAGAACCAGGCGCCGCTCATCCGCGGCACCGCCCAGTAGGCCACGGCCAGCGCACCGGCGAACACCGGCACGGCGAGGATCCGTGCCGAACGGCGCCGCACCAGGTGGAAGTGCTCGGGCCGCAGCAGCAGACCGAGGACGAAGTACGGCAGGAACTGCAGGGCGCGCTGCAGATCGAGGTCGTTGCCGATGGACGGCGAGAGCGTCGCCAGCATCGCGATGACGAGGGCGACGGGCAGCGGCCACCGCACGCGCTGCCAGATCGGCGTGGTCAGGCGCCAGACGAACAGGGCGATGAGGAACCAGGTCAGGTAGAGGGGGTCCAGCAGGCTCACCGGCCGGTCGGGCTCCTGGTCGGTCCAGCGCGTGAACAGCGTGTACGCCGTCTCGAACACGACGTACGGCACGGCGAGCCCCGTGACCAGCCGCCTGATCCGGCCCGGGCTCGCGTCGAAGGAGCGCGAGAAGTAGCCGGAGATCACGATGAACGCCGGCATGTGGAAGGCGTACACGACCATGTAGAGCGCGCCGGCCGCCCGGCTGCCGTCCCGCAGGGGCTCCCAGGAGTGCCCGATCGCCACCAGCACGATCGCCAGGTACTTGGCGTTGTCGAAGAACGCGTCCCGCCGGGCGGCCGGTTCCGGGGCGGGTGGCGCTTTGCGCTCCGCCTCGCCGGCCGCGACCGCGCGCATGCGCAGGGTGTCCTCGCTCATCACGCCTCCCGTACGGAGTGCGGGGAACCCAGGCGGGTGACAACGCGTCTTGCCGGAGATACGGCGAGGGGGAGCCGGTGCGACATCCCCGGCGCCTGACCACTGCGGGGCGGCGTAAACCGCTTTCCGCGTGACTGTAGCGCGGATCACATCAACGACGCCGATCACAGGCACGGCAGTGTCACACCCGCACGGCACCCGGGAACGGGTGCCGTGCGGACCGGGTCAGGCCGCGGCGCGGCTGCGCGTCACCGCCTTCCGCAGCAGCGGCCACACCAGCAGCAGCACGATCACCGCGTACACGGTCACCGCGAACGGCGTGTTGACCAGCCCCGTCACGCTGCCGTCGCTGATCTGCAGGGCGCGCCGCAACTGCTGCTCGGCGTTCGGCCCGAGGATCACACCGATCACGGCGGGCAGCACCGGCAGCCCGTAGCGGCGCATGCCGAAGCCGATCAGGCCGATGATCAGCAGGATCACCAGGTCGATCACCTCACCGCCGACCGCGTACGCACCGACCGCCGCGAAGAACATGATCCCGGCGTAGAGGTACGGCCGCGGGATGCGCAGCAGTTTCGCCCAGACGGGCGCCAGTGGCAGGTTCAGTGCGAGCAGCAGCACCATGCCGACGAACAGGGAGGCGATCAGGCCCCACACCAGGTCGGGTTCGCGCTCGAAGAGCAGCGGACCGGGCTGGATGCCGTACTGCTGGAAGGCGGCCAGCATCACGGCCGCGACCGCGGTGGTCGGCAGGCCCAGGGTCAGCATCGACACCAGCGTGCCCGCCGCCGAGGCCGACGCCGCCGACTCCGGGCCCGCCACGCCCTCGATGGCGCCCTTGCCCCACTCGTCCTTGTGCTTCGACAGGCGCTTCTCCGCCACGTACGACAGGAAGGTGGGTATCTCCGCGCCGCCGGCCGGGATCGCGCCGAACGGGAAACCGATGAACGGGCCGCGCAGCCACGACTTCCAGGTCCGGTTCACGTCGTCGCGGCCCAGCCACGGACGCCCCACCGGGATCGGCTCCGGCGGCCTGCGCCGCAGATGGGCCGCCACCCACAGGGCCTCGCCGATCGCGAAGAGCCCGACCGCGACGATCACCACGTCGATGCCGTCGGCGAGTTGGAGCGAGCCGAACGTCAGACGCTGCTGGCCGGTCATCTGGTCCAGGCCCACCAGCCCCAGGGTGAGGCCGATCAGCAGGGAGGCCAGGCCCCGGATGCGGGACGAGCCGAGCACCGAGGTCACCGCGATGAACGCCAGCACCATGATGGCGAAGTAGTCCGGCGCGCCGATGTCCACGGCCAGTTTCGCGACCGTCGGCGCGAGCGCCACCAGCAGCAGTGTGCCGATCAGGCCGCCCGCGAAGTGCCCGACGGCGGCCGCCGCGAGGGCCTGGGCGCCACGCCCCGACTTGGCCATGGGGTTGCCCTCCATGGCCGCCACCACGGCCGCGCTCTCGCCCGGGGTGTTGAGCAGGATGGAGGTGGTCGAGCCGCCGAACATCGCGCCGTAGTAGATGCCGGCGAACATGATGAACGCGCCGGTCGGGTCGAGCCCGTACGTCACCGGCAGCAGCAGCGCCACCGCCATCGCCGGGCCGATGCCCGGCAGCACCCCGATCGCCGTGCCGAGCAGCACACCGATCACGGCCCACAGGAGATTGACCGGCGTGAGGGCCGTACCGAAGCCGTCCAGAAGGGAGTTGAGGGCGTTCATGTCACAGCACTCCCATCAGCGGACCACCGGGCAGGGGCACTCCGAGCAGGTTGTTGAAGACGGTGTAGGTGACCAGGGACAGCCCGGCCGCGATGAGCGGATCGCGGTCGGTCCTGCGGCTGCCGAGCGCGAACGCGGCGCCCCAGAACAGCAGCGCGCCCGCGATGGGGAAGCCGAGCGGCTCGATCAGGACGGCGGCGCCGAGGAAGACCCCGGCGAGCAGCAGCACCGTGCGCCAGTCGGCGGGCTCGGACAGGTCGATGTCCTCACCGCCCTCGGCCTGGCCCCGGCCGCCGCGCAGCACGTCCACGGCGAGCAGCGCGGCGATGACCAGCAGGCCGGCGCCGACCACGACCGGCACGGTCCTCGGGCCGACCGGGCCGCGCTGGGCGATGTCGACGTCCATGGTGAGCGCGTCGGTCAGGACGAGGACGCCGAGTGCCAGCAGCAGGGCACAGACGCCGAGTTCGGAGTGCTCGCGCAGCCACGAGCGCTGTTCGCCGCCGGTCTCGGCAGGGGAAATGTCGGTCTGCGTCGTCACAGTCCCAGCTCCTTCAGCACCGAAACCACGCGCTTGTCCTCGGCGTCGAGGAACGCGCCGAACTCCTCACCGGTGAGGAAGGCGTCGTCCCAGCCGTTCTGCCGCAGGGACGTGCGCCACTCCTGCGAGTCGTGGAGCTCCTCGATCAGCTTCACGAGCTTGTCGCGCTCCCCGTCGTTCAGTCCGGGCGGGGCGACGATGCCGCGCCAGTTGGTGAAGTTCACGTCGTAGCCCGCCTCCTTCAGCGTGGGCGCGTCGAGGCCCTGGACGCGTTCCGGGCCGGTGACCGCGAGGAGGCGCAGCTCGCCCGCCTTGATCTGGTCCAGGTACTCGCCGACCCCGGAGACCCCGAAGGCGACCTTGTTGCCGAGGATCGAGGCGAGCAGCTCGCCGCCGCCGTCGAAGGGGATGTAGTTGACCTGCTTCGGGGGGATCCCGGCGGCCCGGGCCATCAGCATGGGCGCGAGGTGGTCGGGCCCGCCGGGCGAAGAGCCGCCGCCCACGGGGAGCTTGCCCGGGTTCTCCTTCCAGGCGCCGATCAGGTCGTCGATCGTCTTGTACGGCGAGTCCTTCGCCACGACCACCACGTCCTGCTCCTCGGTGAGCCGGGCGATCGGCGTGGTGTCCCCGAGCGTCTTCGGCGCGTCGTTGGAGCGGACGGCGCCCACGACCCCGAGGCCCATGGACATGGCGAGCTTGCCGTTGCCGTGCTCGCTCACCAGCCGGCTCAAGCCCACCGTGCCGCCGGCGCCGGGCAGGTTGAACACCTCGATGCTGTGGGTGAGTCCGGCGTCCTCGGCGTTCTTCGCGGCCGTGCGGGCCGTGATGTCGTAGCCGCCGCCCGGCGTGTTGGGGACCATGAAACGCAGGCCCGGGATCTGTGTGCCGGTCTCGGAGCCGCTGCCGGTGGTCAGCAGCGGTGGTCCGACGAGTACGAGCACGGCGGCCCCGAGCAGGGCGAGGGGGGTGCGCAGGCGCACGAGTGCCACCACCTGTCGGTACGTCGATGCGGGTAGGTAAAGGCCCTGTGGGGGAGGGTGACGCGGGCCACATCGTGCCCGGGCTCCGCCGCCCTGTCTGCCTTGCGGAACCAACGGTGGTTTTGGTCTTTGCGGTCACCGGGGCGACCGGGTCCGTCCCCGCCCGGTCAAAGCGATTCACGTTCCCGTGAAACTCGTGAAGAAACACGGAAATTCGACTGTGTGTTCGTCGATGCGCGGGGCATCAGGACGAGCGGAGGTTGATAACTATGGTTCCCCTGCTTCTCGTCCTGCTGCTGGCCCTGGTCCTGTTCGGCGCGGGTTTCGCGCTCAAGGCACTGTGGTGGATCGCGGTGATCGTGCTGGTGCTGTGGCTGCTGGGCTTCGTGCTGCGCAGCGCGGACAGCGGCGGCCGTAGGGGCCGCTGGTATCGCTGGTAGACCGGCAGAGACCCTGCGGCGAGCAAAACATCAGGAATGGGGTAAACGAAAGTGACCCGATTCTCTCCAGGGAAAGGCGTTCCATTTCCATGGCCGACACGAAAGACGTCGTAGAACTCATTCTTCAGGACCACCGGCGCATGGAAGACCTCTTCCGCCGCATGCGGAGCGTCGAGGACGACCGGGCGGGTGCGCTGCGGGAGTTCGCCGACCTGCTGATCGCGCATGCGCAGGCCGAGGAGGCCGAGGTCTATCCGGCGCTCAAGCGGTACAAGAACATCGATGACGAAGAGGTCGAGCACGGCGAGCACGAGCACGACGAGGGCAACGAGGCCCTCCTGGAGCTCCTCGAGGTCGAGGAGGTCGGCTCCGACGAGTGGGACTCGAAGCTCGAGGAGCTGGTGGAGGCCGTCACCCACCACGCCGACGAAGAGGAGCGCACCATCCTCAACGGCGCTCGCGAGAACGTGGCGATGGAGCGCCGGGAGGAGCTCGGCCTGGCGTTCCTGAGGGAGCGCGAGCGGCAGCTGAAGGCCGGGTGCGGTTCCGTGGAGAACGTACGCAAGATCGTCGAGTCCTGACCCGACCGGGCCGGCCCTGGTGGTCACCGTCCATGTGCGGTGACCACCAGGGCCGGCCGTTTGCCGTCGGGGGCGGGGATCCTGCGACGGTCCTCAGGCGGGTTGCGCGTCGGCCGCGCGCAGGGCGGTCCGGATGCCGAAGGTGACCACGACGATCAGGCACACGGCGATGACGGCCTCGGCCCAGAAGAAGGCGAACCAGTCCATCACGCAGCCGATCGGGGGCGTGCCGGGTGCGGTGTTGCGGAACGCCGCGAGAGCGAACAGCGTGGCGGCCATCCAGGCGAGGGCGGGCCACACCAGGCCCTGCCGGCGGGTCGTCAGGTACCAGGCCCCGAGGAGCACGGACGACGCCAGCGCCCACATCGCGATCATCATGAAGACCGCGAAGGTGAGCAGGCTGCCCGACCGGGACAGCTTCAGCGCCACGACGGCCTCCTGCCCGGAGGGCGGGGGCGTCACCGAGACGGAGAAGAGCGTGTCGGCGTTGGAGAACAGCATCCGCACCGGCACCGGCTCGCCGCCCTGCACGGCCCAGAACCCGATGTCGGTGTCGTAGGTGTCGAAGGGGTAGTCGCTGATCGATCCCCCCGTGATCGCGACCCGTACGTCCTGGGGCGCGATCCGCTCGTGTGCCTCGAACGCCAGGTCGCCGAGGGTCGCCCCGGACGTCTGGAGGCCGAGGTCGGCCGCCGGGGCGGTGCCCTGCTCCTCCCCGAGCGCCCCGCGCGGGCTGACCCTGACGCGCAGGACGAGCTCACCGGCCGCGGCGTCGACGCTCTGGACGGTGGCCTCGACGTCCACCCGGTCGGCGGCCCCGGACCCGACCGTGTGCACCGTGTCCTTCGTCTGCCGCTCGGTGAACTGCAGCCACGACCCCACGGACACCGCCACCAGGATCAGGACCGCGAGGGGAATCAGCACCAGCAGGACGGGCGGCCCGGAGCGGCGTGGGCGGGGTGGGTGCGGGGGCGGGGCCATGGCGCTCCGATGAGGTGGCAGGGCGACGGGCTCGTCCCGCCGGGCGGGGAGTCACCCTCCGATCACAGGAAGACACTGTAAGTGCTGCGTGTGGCGACTTCACGGAAGGCCGGGGAATGCCGTTTCCATGGCGGGCACAACAACCCGGATCTCTGCCCCAAGCTGGGACAATGCCCGCGCAGACCTTGTGCAGGTCGCTGCAAGGGGGTTGTCCAGACATTCCCTCGCGCCTAGGGTCCCTTCCGAGTGCAAGCGCTTTCCGAGCGCGTGTCCGCCGGTCGTCCGAGGAGCGCCATGTCCGTGACCCCAGGGTCTCCCGCCCGCCGCCGCGTGGCCGTCGTCGGTACCGGCGCCATCGTCAGCGGCAGCCATCTGCCCGCGCTGCGGGCCCACTCCGACCGGGTGGAACTGGTGGCCGCCGTCGACGTGGACCAGGAGCGCCTCGGCGCATTCCGTGAGCTGGCCGGTGCGCAGGTCGCCGGGTTCACCTCGGTGGACGCGATGCTGGACGCCGTACGGCCCGATCTGGTCCTGATCGGCACGCCGCCCTCCCTGCACCGGGACCAGACGGTGGCCGCGCTCAAGGCGGGCGCCTGGGTGCTGTGCGAGAAGCCGCTGACCCTGTCGCTCGCCGAGTACGACGAGATCGCCGCCGCCGAGGAGGCCTCCGGCGCCTACGCGGCGGTCGTCTTCCAGCACCGCTACGGATCCGGCGCCGTGCACGCCCGCGAGCTGATCACGAGCGGCGAGTTGGGCGCCCCGCTGGTCGCGCACTGCCAGACCACCTGGCACCGGGACGCCGCGTACTACGCGGTGCCGTGGCGCGGGAAGTGGGCGAGCGAGGGCGGCGGCCCCACCATGGGCCACGGCATCCACCAGTACGACCTGATGCTGCACCTGCTCGGTGAGTGGGAGGAGATCCAGGCGATGGCCGCGCGTCTGGTCCACGACACCGAGAGCGAGGACGTCTCCACCGCCCTGGTGCGGTTCAGGAGCGGCGCCCTCGCCACCGTCGTCAACAGCGTGCTCTCCCCGGACGAGGTGAGCCGCATCCGTGTCGACTGCGCGGACGCCACGGTCGAGCTCACCCACCTGTACGGCCACGGCAACGACAGCTGGGCCTACACCCCGGCCCCGCACGTCGCCTCCGAGCGCGCCACCGCCTGGCGCACCCCCGCGGCCGACGTGCCCAGCTCGCACACCGCACAGCTGGGCGCGCTCCTCGACGCCTACGACACCGGCACCCGCCCCCCGGGCAGCGGCCACGACGCCCGCGCCACCCTGGAGTTCGCCGCCGCCCTGTACAAGGCGGCGTTCACCGGCCGCTCGGTGCGCGCGGGGGAGATCGGCCCCGGCGACCCCTTCTACGAGGCCATGCACGGCGAGTACCCCGACTGGGCCCCCAAGGAGCGCGCATGACCATCCGCGTCACCCACACGCACGGCGAGGACATCGCCGTCACCGCAGGCGGCACGGAGATACTCCGCTACGTCTACCGCCCCGACCCGGACCCCTTCGAGTCCCGCAAGCCCTACGCCCACCCCGTGCGCACCCTCTCGGGCCGCACGGTCACCGGCTACCGCCCGAACGACCACCGCTGGCACAAGGGCCTGCAGATGACGGCGAGCCATCTGTCCGGCCAGAACTTCTGGGGCGGCAACTGTTACGTCCACGGCCAGGGCTACCTCCCCCTGCCCGAGCGCGTCGGCTCGATGCGGCACGACGGCTTCGCCGACTTCACCGTGGAGGACGACCGCCTCGCCTTCACCGAGCATCTCACCTGGATCGAGAACGGTGGCGAGGAGTGGGCGCGCGAGGTGCGCGGCCTGATGGTCCACTCGGTGGACGAGGAGGCCGGTTCCTGGGCCCTGGACTGGTCGATCCGCCTCACCAACGCCCGCTCCGCCCCCCTGGCCTTCGGCTCACCGACCACCGCCGGCCGCGACATGGCCGGCTACACCGGACTCCAGTGGCGCGGCCCGCGCGACTTCACCGGCGGCACGGTCTTCGCCCCGGACACCGACGCCGACGCGGGCAAGCTGATGGGCACCCAGGGCCCCTGGCTCGCCTTCACCACCGAGCACGACGACGTCGACGGCCACTCCACCCTGGTCTTCGCGCACGCGCCCGAGAACCTCGACGGGACGTCCCCGATCCACGAGTCGCACTGGTTCGTCCGCTCCGAGCCCTTCCCGACGGTCGCGTTCTCCTGGGCGTTCTTCGAGGAGTTCGAGCTGCCGCCGGGGGAGTCCTTCGGGTACCGGTACCGCGTCGTCGTCGCCGACGGCGCCTGGGACCGCGACCGGGTCGGCACCCACCTGGAGGGCCTGCCGTGGTGAGCGAGCCGAAACCGGCGGGCCTTGTGCATCCGCTGCCCGGCGCGATCGGCCTGTCCCACCTCAGCGCCTACGACTGGGAGGCCGCCGACGGTGTCTGCGGCGGCAGCCCGCACCTGCACCTGGTGTGCACGGAGGCCTACGTCGTCACCGGAGGCCGGGGCGCGGTCCAGACGCTGAGCCCCGACGGCTACCGGGACATCCCCCTGGAAGCCGGCTCGATCGCCTGGTTCACGCCGGGCACCGTGCATCGCATGGTGCAGGGCGGCGATCTGCGCATCACCGTGCTGATGCAGAACAGCGGCCTGCCCGAGGCCGGGGACGCCGTGTTCACCTTCCCGCCCGAGGTGCTCGCCGACCCCGACCGGTACGCCGCCGCAGCTGCCCTGCCACCCGGCACCGGACCGGAGACCGCCGCGGCCGCCCGGCGCCGCAGGGACCTCGCCGTCGAGGGCTACCTCGGGCTGCGCGAGGCCCTGGTGGCCGGAGACAGCGGCCCGTACCTGGAGTTCCAGAGCGCCGCCGCCCGGATCGTCCGCGGCAAGGTTCCCATCTGGCGGAAGCTGTGGCGCGAGGGCGCCCTGGCCACCGCGGAGCGCACCGGTGCCCAGCTCGACGCCCTGGCCGCCGGTGACCCCGGCTACCTCGGTGCGGCCACCGCCCACGAGGCCGCGCCCACCCGGCTCGGCGGCTTCGGCATGTGCGGCCGGCGCGACGAGTACGCGCTGCCGGGCACCACGCTGCCGTACCAGGAGGAGTAGCGGCGGCACGGGGGGACCGGGGGGTCCCAGTCAATCTCCGAGGAGAGGAGTGACCTCGGCATGCCCGGACACAGGACAAAGGGGTTCTGCGCGTCGGCCGCCGCACTGGCACTGTGCGCCGTGCTGGCGGGCTGCGGAGGATCCGGGGAGTCCGCCGGAGGCGGCAAGGTCGTGCTGCGCTACACGTGGTGGGGCAACCCCGACCGCGCGGAACGCACCGAGCGGGCCGTCGCGCTGTTCGAGAAACAGCACCCGAACGTCGACGTGACGACGTCGTTCTCCGGCTACGACGCCTACAAGCAGAAGCTCGCCACCCAGGCCGCCGGCGGCGACGCCCCGGACGTGATGCAGCTGGACTACCGCCAGATCGACCAGTACGCCTCCGGCGGCGTCCTGCTGGACCTGGCGGAACAGAAGCCGGTCCTGCGCACCGGCGAGATCGACCCGGGCCTGCTCGCCACCGGCCGCGTCGACGACGTGCAGTACGCGATCCCGCAGGGCCGCGGCACCGAGACCGTCGCCTACGACGTCCAGGCCTGGAAGAAGTCGGGCGTCCCCCTGCCCGGCAAGAGCTGGACCTGGAGCCGGTGGGCCGACACCATGCGGGCCCTCGCGAAGAAGACCGGCAAGCCCGGGGCGACCGACCCCGGCCAGAGCGAGGACGCCTTCGAGGTCTGGCTGCGCGGCCAGGGCAAGGCCCTCTACACGAAGGACGGCGGACTCGGCTTCACCGCCGGCGACCTCACCCGCTGGTGGACCTTCACCGACACGCTGCGCCGGGAGGGCGCCGTCTCGCCTGCCGAGCAGACCACCCAGCTCGACGGCTCAGTCGAGAACACCCCGCTGGGGCGCGGCACGGCCGTCACCGACGCCAACTGGGACGCCCCGGCCAGCGGCTTCATCGCGCTCGTCCCGACCGGCGTCGCGCTCGCCCCGATGCCGTCCGGCGAGGACGGCACGCCCGGCCAGTACTTCAAGCCCTCCATGTTCCTGGGCGTCTCGGCCGACACCGGCCACCCCAAGGAGGCGGCCCAGCTCGTCGACTTCGTGATCAACGACCGGGAGGCCGCGACGATCCTCGGCGCGAGCCGCGGCATCCCCGTCAACGAGACGATCCGTGCCGGGATCGGGCCGCAGCTCAAGGACTTCGACAAGACCATCGCGGACTTCCAGGCGTCCCTGGAGGGCACACTCAAGGACCCGCCCCAGGCACCGCCCTCGGGCGACAACGCCCTGCAGAGCACCTTCCAGCGCGACTACGACCAGGTGTCCTACGCGCGCATGTCGCCCCGCGAAGCGGCCGAGAACTACGTCACCGAGGCGAAGGCGGAGCTGAGGTCATGACCACCACCGCGATCCCCCCGGAGGCGAGGCGCGCCCCCGCCGCGGCCCCGAAGCGCCGCCCCAGGCGCGAACGCGAGGGCGCCGCCTGGGTGTTCCTCTCACCCTGGGTGCTCGGCGCGATCGTCCTGACACTGCTGCCGATGGCCGTGTCGCTGTACCTGTCGTTCACCGACTACGACCTGTTCAACCCGCCGAAGTGGGTGGGCGTGCGCAACTACGCGCAGATGTTCACCGAGGACCCGCGCTATTGGCGCTCGGTCGTGACGACGCTGACGTACGTCGTCATCGCCGTACCCCTCCAGTTGGCGCTGGCCCTCGTCGTCGCTCTCGCCCTGAAGGGCATGAAGCGCGGCAAGGGCTTCTACCGCTCCGCGTTCTACGCGCCCTCCCTGCTCGGCGCGTCGATGTCCATCGCGCTCGTCTGGCGGGCGGTCTTCAACGACGGCGGCACGGTCGACAACCTGCTCGGCACCGGCGGCTGGGTCAACAAGCCCGGCTGGGCGCTGCTCGCCGTCGCCCTGCTGACGGTGTGGCAGTTCGGCGCCCCGATGGTCATCTTCCTCGCCGGGCTCCAGCAGATACCCGCCGAGCTCTACGAGGCGGCAGCCGTCGACGGGGCCGGGAAAGGACGCCAGTTCCTGTCCGTCACCGTGCCCATGCTCTCCCCGGTGCTGTTCTTCAACCTGGTCCTCCAGACCATCCAGGCCTTCCAGGTGTTCACCCCCGCCTTCGCGGTCAGCGCGGGCAAGGGCGGACCGGCCGACTCGACCCTCGTCTACACGATGTACCTCTACGACCGCGGCTTCGTCGCCTCCCACATGGGCTACGCCTCCGCCATGGCCTGGGTGCTGCTCCTCGTGATCGGCGTCGTCACCGCGGTGCTGTTCCGCACCTCGCGCTCCTGGGTCTTCTACGCCTCCGAGGGGGACCGGTGACCTCTACGACTGTTGCGCACAAGCCCGTTCGGTGGGGACGCGTCGCCCTGCACGTCGGCTGCCTGCTCGCCCTGCTGGTCATGCTGTACCCCCTGGCCTGGCTGCTGGCCACCTCGCTCAAACCCGCCGACGAGGTCATCGCCAGCCTCGACCTGCTGCCCAGCCACCTGGAATGGGCCAACTACAAGACCGCCCTGGACGGCGTCAACGACGTCTCCATCTGGCGGCTGCTCGGCAACTCCCTGCTGATCGCGGGGGGCGCGGTCCTCGGCAACGTCATCAGCTGCTCACTCGCCGCCTACGCCTTCGCCCGCCTGAGGTTTCGTTTCCGTGGGCCGCTGTTCGCCTTCATGATCGCCACGATCATGCTGCCGCACCACGCGGTGCTGATCCCGCAGTACATCATCTTCAACCAGCTCGGCCTGGTGAACACCTACTGGCCGCTGATCCTGCCGAAGTTCCTCGCCACCGAGGCGTTCTTCGTCTTCCTTGTCGTGCAGTTCATGCGAGGCCTGCCGCGCGAACTGGAGGAGGCGGCCCGGATCGACGGCTGCGGGCCGTTCCGCAGCTTCTTCCAGGTCGTCCTGCCGCTCACCCGGCCGGCCCTGATCACCACCGCCATCTTCACCTTCATCTGGACCTGGAACGACTTCTTCACCCAGCTCATCTACCTCTTCGACCCGGACAAGTTCACCCTCACGCTCGCGCTGCGCTCCTTCGTGGACGCCTCCAGCACCTCCGCGTTCGGCCCGATGTTCGCCCTGTCGGTGATCGCGCTGCTGCCGATCGTGCTGTTCTTCCTGGCCTTCCAGCGGTTCCTGGTGGAGGGCATGGCCAGCTCCGGAGTAAAGGGGTGAGCGGGATGCCGGCACGCGAGACGGGCGAGGTGTTCGGCCCGCGCATGACCCTCTTCGCGGACGTGCTGAGCGTCGGATTCGCCACGACGGCGGCCTGCCTGCCCCTGGTCACGATCCCGGCCGCGGTGTCGACGGCGTGCGCCGTGCTGCGGGGAGCGGGACTGGATCAGCCCGTCACGGCGGGGCGGTACTTCGCCCTGCTGCGGCGGCGGTTGCGGGCGGGTGACCTGGTGGCGGGAGCCGTGTCCCTGGCGGGTCTTCTGCTGCTGGCCGCCGACTTGGCGCTGGCCCGGGCCGGGTTGCCGGGGGCGCCGCTGTTCGCGGTCGCGGCCGCGGTGATCGGCGGGTGCGCGGCGCTGGTCGGGCTGCGGGCCTGCGGGCGCCCCGAGTCGCTCACGGACTGGCGGGCAGCGGTGCGCGGGGCCGGCCGGGACGCCGTGGCGGACGTGGGGGGCAGCGGTCTGGTCCTGCTCGCCGTGGCGACGGCCGCGCTGTGCGCCTGGATGCTGCTGCCGCTGGCCTTCCTCGCGCCCGGGCCACTGGCCCTGGCGCTCACCGCCGTCGACGTGCGCAGGTCCGCTGCCGTTCTCCCCCGACAGCCGTAAATTCTGCGGCTGTTGGGGCACAACAGGTGTGAAAACTGGGGAGAGATGGTCATCATCTTGTCATGAACCTGCGGCCCGATGGGCGGGCCGCAGCCTCATGGAGGTGTGGGATGCACCGCAGATTCGCAACCGGTCTTGCAGCCTCGACTCTGACCCTCGTCACCGTGGTCGGCGCTGCAACGAGCGCGAGCGCCGCTCCTGCCGACAAGCCCCAGGTGCTCGCGAACTGGACGCAGACCAGCGCGTCCAGCTACAGCACCTGGGCCGCAGCCCGGGCCAACCAGGCCACGTGGGCCGCGTACGGCTTCGACTGGTCGACCGACTACTGCTCCTCCTCGCCGGACAACCCGTTCGGCTTCCCCTTCTCGATGTCCTGCGCCCGTCACGACTTCGGCTACCGCAACTACAAGGCGGCCGGCACCTTCAGCGCCAACAAGTCCCGGCTCGACAGCGCCTTCTACGAGGACCTCAAGAGGGTCTGTGCGGCCTACAGCGGCGGCACGAAGACCTCCTGCGACAGCACGGCCTGGACGTACTACCAGGCCGTGCGGGCCTTCGGCTGACGGTTCGTCACCACGAGGGCGCCGGGCGGCGGGGTGTGCTCCCGGCGCCCGGCCGACCCGCGGCTCACCGGCGCAGGGCGCCGACGATGCTGGTCCGCCGACATGAACGGGCAGCGGTGAGCAGAGCCTGCGTCCGCGCCGAGGGTGTGGCCGCCACTGCCGCCAGGGCCGCTGCCGCGCTCGCGATGCCGAGGACCGCGCCCGCCGCCACGTCGCCCGGGTAGTGCACGCCGGTGTGGACGCGCGAGTAGCCGACGGCGCCGGCCAGCGCCCCGAGCGGGACCGCCGCCGGGGGCAGGACCACGCCGACCGCGGTGGCGAACGCGACCGCCGACGCCGTGTGCCCGGACGGGAACGACGCCGAGGTCGGCATCTTGACGTGCCGGTCCACCGTCACCCGGGCGGCCTCCCGGTCGGGTCGCGCCCGGCGCACCAGCCGCTTGCCGAGGAGGTTGGCGGAGGCCGATGCCACGGCGATGGCGCCGACCCCCGCGAGAGCGGCCTTGCGCGGCCGCTTGCCGGCCAGGGCCAGGGCGGCGGCGATGGCGAAGGAGATCTTGGAGTGGTCGGCCGCGTGCGACAGGTGGCGCAGCGTCCGGTCCAGGGTCGGCGTGGGGGTGGCGGCCACCGCCGCGTAGAGGGCGCCGTCCACGGCCCGGAGATCGCCGAGCACGGCGTTCAGGAGCCGGCGGGGTCCGCCCGCGGAGTCCCGGGTGGTCTGGAGCGGACGGGGGGCGTCCGCGTGCGTGGTCCTCGGATCGGTCATGTGCTTCTCCCCGCAGTGGCCTTCCCCAGCAAGGTACCGGCTCACGCCCGGCGCACGCTCGGCGCCCCTGCGAGCCGGTACCTCCCGGGTGCCCCGACGGCGGACGCCCACCCCCGTGAGCCGGGACACTGACCACATGTCACTCCTGGCCCACCGGGCCCTGGGCGCACTGGACTGTTGCAGGCCGGCGGCGAGGCCCGGACCGTACTCCCCGGGGTGCGCCCGCGCCGCCGGCTGTTCCGGCGCTACACGCTGGTGTGGCGCCACCCCTGATCCGCCGATGCCTCAGCCGGTGGCCCGGAAGGTGCGCAGCCGCAGCGAGTTGCCGACCACGAAGACCGACGAGAAGGCCATCGCCGCCCCGGCGATCATCGGGGTGAGCAGGCCGGAGGCGGCCAGCGGCAGGGCCGCCACGTTGTAGGCGAAGGCCCAGAACAGGTTCGAGCGGATGGTGCCGAGCGTGCGGCGGGCGAGCCGGATGGCGTCGGCCGCGGCCCGCAGATCGCCGCGCACCAGGGTCAGGTCGCCGGCCTCGATCGCGGCGTCCGTGCCGGTGCCCATGGCCAGGCCCAGATCGGCCTGGGCGAGGGCCGCCGCGTCGTTGACACCGTCGCCGACCATCGCCACCGACCGGCCCTCGGCCTGGAGCCGCTTGACGACGTCGACCTTGTCCTGCGGGAGGACCTCGGCGATGACCTCCTCGATGCCCACCTCGCGGGCGACGGACCGGGCCACCGCCTCGTTGTCACCGGTCAGCAGGATCGGCGTCAGGCCGAGCGCCCGCAGCCGTCCGACCGCCTCCGCGCTGGTGTCCTTCACCGCGTCGGCCACCTCCAGCACCGCGCGCGCCTCGCCGTCCCACGCGACCGCGATGGCCGTGCGCCCGGCGTCCTCGGCCGCCGCCCTCGCCCCGGCCAGTCCCTCGGGAAGCCGCATCGCCCAGTCGGCCAGCAGCCGCTCCCGGCCGACGAGCACCGCGTGGCCCTCGACGACGCCCTGCACACCGAGGCCGGGGACGTTGGCGAAGTCCTCGGGCGTCGGCAGCGCGCCCAGCTTCTCCAGCGCCCCGTCGGCGACGGCCCGGGCGATCGGGTGCTCGGAGGAGTGCTCCAGCGCCCCGGCCAGCCGCAGCACGTCCGCCTCGTCCGTGCCCTCGGCGGTGTGCACGGCCAGCAGCGTCATACGACCGGTGGTGACGGTGCCGGTCTTGTCGAGGACGACGGTGTCGACCCGGCGCGTGGACTCCAGCACCTCCGGGCCCTTGATCAGGATGCCGAGCTGGGCGCCCCGCCCGGTGCCCACCATCAGCGCGGTCGGGGTCGCCAGCCCCAGGGCGCACGGGCAGGCGATGACGAGGACGGCGACCGCGGCCGTGAAAGCGGCCGTCAGCCCGACGCCGTTGCCCAGCCAGAAGCCCAGCGTGCCGAGCGCCAGGGCGATCACCACCGGCACGAACACCGCGGAGATCCGGTCCGCGAGCCGCTGCGCGGCGGCCTTGCCGTTCTGCGCGTCCTCCACCAGCCGGGCCATCCGGGCGAGTTGGGTGTCGGCGCCCACCCGGGTGGCCCGTACGACGAGCCGTCCGCCGACGTTGACCGTGGCGCCGGTGACCGGGTCGCCCGCGCCCACCTCGACCGGGACGGACTCCCCGGTGAGCATCGAGGCGTCCACGGCGGAGGACCCCTCTTCGACCGTACCGTCTGTCGCGATCTTCTCGCCGGGCCGGACCAGGAAGCGGTCCCCGGCCGTCAACTCCGCGACCGGGACGGTCTGTTCACGGCCGTCGGCCCGCAGCACGGTGACGTCCTTCGCGCCCAGCTCCAGCAGCGCCCGCAGCGCGGCGCCCGCCTTGCGCTTGGCCCGGGCCTCGAAGTACCGCCCGGCCAGGATGAAGGCGGTCACACCCGCGGCGGCCTCCAGGTAGATGTTCCCGGCGCCGTCCGTGCGCTCGATGGTCAGCTCGAAGGGGTGGGTCATGCCGGGTGTGCCCGCGGTGCCGAAGAACAGCGCCCACAGCGACCACAGGAAGGCGGCCGAGGTGCCCACCGAGATCAGGGTGTCCATGGTGGCGGCGCCGTGCCGCGCGTTGGTGAACGCCGCCTTGTGGAAGGGCCATGCCGCGTAGGTCACGACGGGCGCCGCCAGGGTGAGCGACAGCCACTGCCAGTACTCGAACTGCAGCGCCGGGACCATCGCCATGGCGACGACGGGAACCGACAGCACCACGGCCGTGATCAACCGCTCGCGCAGCGGCCGCAGGTCGTCGGCCTCCTCGGACGGGCCGGTCTCCCGGGCGGGGGGAGTGGGCTCCTGCGCGGTGTACCCGGTGGCCTCGACGGTGGCGACGAGATCACCGACGGAGACGTCGCCGGAGTAGCTGACCCTGGCCTTCTCGGTGGCGTAGTTGACGGTGGCGGTGACCCCCTCCATGCGGTTGAGCTTCTTCTCGATGCGCGCGGCGCAGGAGGCGCACGTCATGCCGCCGATGGCGAGCTCCACCTCGGCGCCGGTGCCGGTCGATGTGCCGGTGCTCATGCTCAGACCCTCCCGGTCAGCTCGTAGCCGGCCTCGTCGACGACCTCCGCGATCATGTCGTCGTCGGGCTCGGCGGCACTGGTGACGGTGACCTGGCCGCTGCCGAGGTCGACCTCGACACCGCTGACGCCGGTCAGCTCCCCGATGACCTTGGTCAGCGTGGCCCTGCAGTGGCCGCAGGACATTCCGGAGACGGCGTAGGTGGTGGCGGGCATCGGGTGCCTCCTCGGGACGGTACGACGGATGGGGTTGCATACGGGGCGGGGGTACCTCCCCGTCGACTTCAGGTATACCCCCACCGGGTATACGATGCAAGCGCCGAAACCACTTGACTCGATACCCCCCAGGGGTATGGTGAGCTGTATGAAGGCCCCGCGTTCGAGCGGGGGCCGGCATCTGAAGGAGCCGACGGCCATGAACACCGGACTCAGGATCACCACCTTCGCCGCCGCACTGGCAGCGACCTTCGGCGCGGCCTACGGCGTCGGCCGGGGCATCGACCCCGTCGTCGCCGACAGCCCCCCGAAGCACGGGGACGAGCACAGCCGGCCGCCCGCACAGGAGCAGGCGGAGGGCGGCGGTCATGGCGGACACGACACGCCCCCCGCCGGCGGACTGCAGGTCTCCGAGGGCGGCTACACCCTCGACCTCGACACCCCGCGCGTCACCGCGGGCAAGCAGGCCGGCCTGCGCTTCACCGTCCGCGACACCGGCGGCCGGGCGGTCACCGCCTACCAGCGCGAACACGACAAGGAACTGCACCTCATCGTGGCCTCACGCGACCTGGTCACCTACCGCCACCTGCATCCCACCCGCGCCGCCGACGGCACCTGGAGCACCCCCGTGAACCTCCCCCGCGCGGGCGGCTACCGCGTCTTCGCCGACTTCACCCCGGCCGGGAAGAACGCCGAGAACCTCACCCTCGGCGCGGACCTCGCCGCCTCCGGCCCGTACGAGGCCCGGCCCCTGCCGCCCGCGAGCACCACCGCCCGGGTCGACGGCTACGAGGTGAAGCTGTCCGGCGCCCCGCAGCCGGGCAGGGCGAGCGAGCTGAAGCTGAGGGTCTCCCGCGACGGCAGGCCCGTCACCGACCTCCAGCCCTACCTCGGCGCTTACGGCCACCTGGTCGCCCTGCGCTCCGGCGACCTCGCCTACCTGCACGTCCATCCGAACGGCGAACCGGGCGACGGCACGACCAGGCCCGGACCGGACATCTCGTTCACGGCCACGGCACCCAGCTCCGGCGCCTACCGCCTGTTCCTCGACTTCAAGCACGACGGCAAGGTGCACACGGCGGCGTTCACCGTCCGCGCCGGGGGAGCGGCGGCCGGCTCCGGTACCCCCGAGGGGCATGCGGACGACGGCTCCGGTACCCCCGAGGGGCATGCGGAGGACGGTCACGGGCACTGAGCGTCAGCCGAGCGCCCGGTCCAGGTTGAACGCCGCGCTGATCAGGGCGAGGTGGGTGAACGCCTGCGGGAAGTTGCCCTGCTGCTCCCCGGTGTGGCTGATCTCCTCGGCGTACAGGCCCAGGTGGTTGGCGTAGGTCAGCATCTTCTCGAAGGCCAGGCGCGCCTCGTCGATCCGGCCCGCGTGCACCATCGCCTCGACGTACCAGAAGGAGCAGATGGAGAACGTGCCCTCGTCACCGCGCAGCCCGTCGGGGCTGGACCGGGGGTCGTAGCGGTAGACCAGCGAGTCGGACACCAGCTCCTCGGTGAGCACGTCCAGCGTCGACAGCCACTTCGGATCGGTGGGGGCGATGAACTTCGTCAGCGGCATCATCAGCACCGCCGCGTCCAGGACGTCGCCGTCCTCGTGCTGGACGAAGGCCCCGCGCTCCTCGGACCAGCCCCGGCTCATGATCCGCCGGTAGATCGTGTCGCGGCACTCCCGCCAGCGCGGCAGGTCGGCGGGCAGGCCGCGCCGGTTGGCCATCCGGATGGCCCGCTCGATGGCCACCCAGCACATCAGCCGCGAGTACAGGAAGTTCTTGCGCCCGCCCCGCGTCTCCCAGATCCCCTCGTCGGACTGGTCCCAGTGCGCGCACACCCAGTCCACCAGTCCGCACACATCGTCCCAGTGGCCGCTGGAGATGGGCTTGGCCCACTTGTCGTAGAGGTAGATGGAGTCGATGAGCGCGCCGTAGATGTCGAGCTGGAGCTGGTCGGCCGCCGCGTTGCCGACCCGTACCGGCGCCGATCCGTGATGGCCCTCCAGATGGTCCAGGGTGCGCTCGGGCAGCTCGGTGCGGCCGTCGATGCCGTACATGATCTGCAGCGGGCCGGAAAACTTGCCGTCACCCGGGCTGATGTGCCGGGTCACGAAGTCCATGAAGGCCTCGGCCTCGCCGGTGAAGCCCAGCCGCAGCAGGGCGTAGACGCAGAACGCCGCGTCGCGCACCCACACGTACCGGTAGTCCCAGTTGCGCTCGCCGCCCAGCTCCTCGGGCAGGCTCGTCGTCGGCGCGGCCACGATCGCCCCGGTCGGCGCGTAGGTGAGCAGCTTCAGGGTCAGGGCCGAGCGGTGCACCATCTCCCGCCAGCGGCCCTTGTACCGGGAGGCCGACAGCCAGCGCCGCCAGTACGCCACCGTCGCCGCGAACTGCTCCTCGGCCTCCGTGCGCGCACACCGGCGGGGCGTCACCTCGCCGCCGACCTTGTCCAGCGCGAAGACCGCCGTCTCGCCCTCGGAGAGCTTGAAGTCGCCGCGTACATCGGGCCCGTCGGTCTCCAGCGGCACGGTCGCGGTCAGCGCCAGCGCTAGCCCTGGCGCTTCGAACACCGCGGTGTCGCCGGTCAGCCGGACGGTGTGCGGCAGGGAACCGTAGTCGAAGCGGGGTGCCACGCGCGTATGAAACGGGATCGAGCCGCGTACGCACACCACCCGCCGGATCACCCGGTGCCGCTCGGCCTCGGCCGGCCCGCCGCCGACCGGCATGAAGTCCTGCACCTCGCCGACCCCGTCCTGGGTGAAGAAGCGGGTGATCAGAACGTTGGTGTCAGGGAAGTAGAACTGCTTGGTCCGCGCCGGCACCGACGCCGCCAGCTCGAAGCAGCCGCCGCGCTCCGCGTCCAGGATCGACGCGAACACGCTCGGCGCGTCGAAGGCCGGGCAGCAGTACCAGTCGATGGTGCCGTCGGTCCCTACCAGGGCCACACTGCGCAGATCGCCGATCAGCCCGTGCTCGGCGATCGGCACGTAGCGCCGGCCGCCGCCCGGCACGCCCCGGTCTTCTGCGGCTTCACCCATGACGGCCTCCCTGCCCGGTAGGCGCTTCAGCCCCAGCCTAGAACCGCCCACGGACGGCCGCCGTCGGACGACTCCACGACGACGACGGCCGCCGTCGGACGGCTGCCGTCGCACGGTTGCCGTTGTGGAGTCGCCGTCAGGCCGTGATGCCTCGCATCTCGACTTCTTCGAAGCGCCGCACCGTCTCCGCACGGCCACCGCCGGACGTCGCTGCCGCACGGCCGCCGCCGGACGTCGCTGCCGCACGGCCGCTGCCGAACCGTCGCTGCCGCACGGCCCGCTGCCGGACGGCTGCCGCCGCACGGCCGCCGACGGACCGTCGCTCTCGGACGGCTGCCGCCGCACGGCCGCCGACGGACCGTCGCCGTCGTGGCGTCGTCGTCAGACCGTGATGACCCGCAGCCCCGCCTCCTCGAAGCGCCGGACCGCGCCCGCGTCGGCCGCCGTGTCCGTGACCAGTGTGTCCACCGCCTCGGCCGGGCAGATCCGGGCGAACGCCCGCTGCCCCAGCTTGCTGGAGTCCGCGGCCACCACCACCCGCTCCGCACGTTCGCACAGCAGCCGGTTGATCGCGGCCTCCGCCTCGTCGTGGGCCGTGGCGCCGTGCGTCGCGTCGAACGCGACCACGCCGAGCACCGCCACATCGACCGTGATCTGCCCGAGCACCCCGTCCGCGAGCGGCCCCACCAGCTCGTACGACTGGGGGCGGGCCACCCCGCCGGTCAGCACGATCTTGAACTGGGGCCGCACCACCAGCTCACCCGCGATGTTCAGCGCGTTCGTCACCACGGTCAGCGCGGGCGAACCGGACGCCAGATCCCCGCGCACGGCCAGGGCCCGGGCCACCTCGGTCGTGGTGGTCCCGCCGGTGAGCCCGACCGCCTCGCCCGGCGCGACCAGATCCGCCACCGCCTTGGCGATGCGCTGCTTCTCGGAGGCACGGCGGGCCGTCTTGTAGCGCAACGGCAGCTCGTACGACACACCGTGTACGACCGCGCCGCCCCGGGTGCGCACGAGCATCTGCTGCTCGGCGAGCCCGTCGAAGTCACGGCGGATCGTCGCCGCCGACACCCCGAGCTCCGCCGCCGCGTCCTCGACGTCCAGCCGGCCGCGCTCCACGAGCAGTTCCAGCAGCGCCTTCCAGCGGGCGTCGCGCGACATCCGCACCTCCACGTATCGATCTCCGGCGACCCTAGCGCACCCGATTCCGCCCGAATGCTTGATGATGCTCGAAAGCTGGCGATACCTTGCAGGAACAAGCAGAGCGGAGGGTGCGGTATGACGCATGTCGAGGACGAGCTGACCAGCCAGCCCGAGTGCTGGGCGCGTGCCGCGTCGCAGGCGCCCCGATGGGCGAAGGTACTGCCGGCGCCGGGGGAGCGGGTCGCGATCGTCGGCTGCGGCACCTCGTACTTCATGGCGCAGGCCGCCGCCGCCCTGCGCGAGGGCGCGGGGCAGGGCGAGACCGACGCGTTCGCCGCCTCGGAGTTCCCCCACGGCCGCCGCTACGACCGGGTCGTCGCCCTCACCCGCTCCGGCACCACGACCGAAGTCCTGGACCTGCTGGGCCGCTTGAAGGGCGGCACCCCGACCACCGCGATCACCGCCGACCCGGACACGCCCGTCAGGACGGCCGCCGACGCCCTCGCCGTCCTGGACTTCGCGGACGAACGCTCCGTCGTCCAGACCCGGTTCGCGACCACGGCCCTCACCCTGCTCCGCGCCCACTTCGGCCTCCACCCCGACACCGCCGTCACCGACGCGCGCACCGCCCTCGCGGAGCCGCTGCCCGAAGGGGCTGTGCAGTGCGGTCAGTTCACCTTCCTGGGGCGCGGCTGGAGCGTCGGACTGGCCAACGAGGCCGGGCTGAAGATGCGCGAGGCCGCCCTGGCCTGGGCGGAGGCCTACCCCGCGATGGAGTACCGGCACGGCCCCATCAGCATCAGCACCGAGGGCACGGCCACCTGGATGCTGGGCGACGCACCGGACGGACTCGCCCAACAGGTGCGCGACACCGGCGCGTTGTGGATCGCCGGGGCACTGGACCCGCTCGCCGAACTCGTCCGCGTCCACCGGCTGGCGATCGCCGTCGCCGCCTCCCGGGGGCTGGACCCCGACACCCCACGCCACCTGACGCGCTCGGTGATCCTCGAACCCTGACCCTGGAGACCCCGTGCCCCTCACCACCACCGGCGACCTCGTCACCGCCGCGGCGGCCGCCCGCTCGGCCGTCGCCTCCTTCAACGTCATCACCCTGGAACACGTCGAGGCCGTCATCGCGGGTGCCGAGTCGGTGCGCGCCCCCGTCGTGCTCCAGGTCAGCGAGAATGCGGTCAAGTTCCGCGGCGGACACCTGCTCCCGCTCGCCCGCGCGGCCGTAGCCGCCGCCGAACACGCCGCCGTCCCGGTCGCGTTGCACCTCGACCACGTGCGGAGCGACACCCTGCTGCACCAGGCGGCGGACGCCGGCTTCAGCTCCGTGATGTACGACGCGGCCCGGCTGCCCTACGCGGAGAACCTCGCCGCGACCCGGGCGGCGGTCGAGCGGGCGCACGCCCAAGGGCTCTGGATCGAGGCCGAGCTGGGCCAGATCGGCGGCAAGAACGGCAGACCCCCGCTGGACGCGCACGCACCCGGCGCCCGCACCGACCCCGACGAGGCACGCGTCTTCGTCGCCGACTCGGGCGTGGACGCCCTGGCCGTCGCCATCGGCAGCTCCCACGCCATGACCACCCGCACGGCGGCCCTCGACCACGCCCTGCTCAAGCGCCTGTCGGCCGCACTGGACGTCCCGCTCGTCCTGCACGGCTCCTCCGGCGTCCCGGACGACGAACTCACGGCGGCGGTCGCGGGCGGCATCACCAAGGTCAACGTCGGAACGGCCTTGAACATCGCGCTGACCGGTGCGATCCGGGAGTTCCTCGCCGAGCGGCCCGAGGCGGTCGACCCGCGCGGTTACCTGACCCTCGGGCGGCAGGCGATGACACGGGCGGTGGCGAGGATCCTCCAGACCCTCGGCGCCGCTACCGCTTGACGGCCTCCAGACCCTCGGCGCCGCTACCGCTTGACGGCCTTCAGCACCACGAACTTCGGGTCGCTCGCGACGAGCCGGCTGTTGCCGAACAGCTTCCGCAGCTTCACGTGGTAGCCCAGGTGCCGGTTGCCGATCACCCACAGCTCCCCGCCCGGCCGCAGCGCGCGCCGCGCCCCGGTGAACATCCGCCAGGCCGTGGCGTCCGTCGTCGCCTGGTGGGAGTGGAACGGCGGGTTGTTCAGAACCAGGTCGACACTGCCGGAGGGCACGCCCGCCAGTCCGTCGCCGACCCGGAACTCGGCATGCCCCGATACGCCGTTCGCCTTGTACGTCGCCTCCGCCGAGGCCACGGCCTGGAAGGACTCGTCCACGAACAGCACCTCGGCGTCCGGGTCGGCCAGCGCCACCGAGGTACCCACGACGCCGTTGCCGCACCCCAGGTCCACCACCCGCCGGCCCCGCCCCCCGGGCAGATGCCGGAGGAAGAACCGCGTCCCGATGTCGAGCCGGTCGGCGCAGAAGACCCCCGCGTGATTGACGACGGTGCCTCCCGCGGCGGCGCCGATCCCGTCCGGCAGCGTGTAGACGTACGGCCACGGATTGCCGGGCCGCTCCAGGGCGGGCTCCGGTGTGCAGAAGATCAGCCGGGCCTTCCTCTCGGCGAGCGAGGTGCGGGTCGGGCCGAGGATCCGCTCGAACAACGCCAGCGTCGAGGTGTGGATCTCCTTCACCATGCCCGTGCCGACGACGACCGTCCCCGCGTGCACGGCCGGAGCCAGGCGCAGCAACTGGTCCTCCAGCAGCGCCAGGCTCTTCGGCACCCGCACCAGCAGCACGTCGATCCGCTCCGGCGGCGGATCCTGCGTGGTGAGCAGCCGCACCGCACCCGGCTCGACGCCGGCCCGGGCGAGGTTGGCCCGGGTCGCCTCCTGCGCGAGGTGGGAGTCGGTGATCTGCACGGGCCGGTGCGCGGCGAGCGCCGTGACCAGCGCGCCCCAGCGGTCCCCGAGGACCACGACCGTGCCGTCCAGCGCCACCCGCTCCTCGGCCAGGTGCCTCAGCAGGTACTCGTCCGAGGCGTCCCAGGCGCGCAGCCTGTCGCGCGGGTCCTCGGGGAAACGGGTCAGCGCCGGCTCGCCCCACGGCGTCGTCATACGGTCGTCCATCGTGCGACCAGGCTAGCCGAGCCCCAGTTCAGGGCGTGTCGGGCACCATGGAAGGCATGGACGCCGAGCTGTTCCCCAGGGACCGCACGCAGGTCGCGCCCGGCGCCGTGCACCTGCCCGACTGGCTGGACGCCGAAGAACAGCGGGCGCTGCTGCACGCCTGCCGCGACTGGGCCCGCCCGCCCGCCGGGCTCCGCACGGTCCGCACACCCGGCGGCGGCACGATGACCGCCCGGCAGGTCTGCCTCGGCTGGCACTGGTATCCGTACGCCTACGCCCGCACGGTCGCCGACGGGGACGGCGCCCCGGTGAAGCCGTTCCCGAGGTGGCTCGGCGAACTGGGCCGCCGGGCGGTGCACGACACCCTGGGCGGGCCGGCGCCGGACTACGACATCGCACTGATCAACTTCTACGACGCCGACGCCCGCATGGGCATGCACCGCGACAGCGACGAGAAGTCCGAAGCGCCGGTGGTGTCGCTGAGCCTCGGCGACACCTGTGTCTTCCGCTTCGGCAACACCGAGGCGCGCACCCGGCCCTACACCGACGTCGAGCTGCGCAGCGGCGACCTGTTCGTCTTCGGCGGCCCGTCCCGCCTGGCCTACCACGGCGTCCCACGCGTCCACCCCGGTACGGCACCGCCCGGTCTGGGCCTGACGGGCCGGCTGAACGTCACCCTCCGGGTCAGCGGCCTGTGATGCCCGGCCACCCGCATCGCCGCTCGTCCCCGCCGCCCGGCCGGCAGGCTCGGTCACCGTCCCTGCGGATCATGGGAGACTCGCCCTCATGAGCGGGAAGGCGGACCCCCGGCAGGCGGGGAACGGGAGCACTGGGAGAGCGCGGCTGGACCGGGGGCGCGGAGCACTCGGACCCGCACTGGAACTCGTGCACACCGGACGCGCTCCCACCCGGGCCGTGCTCACCGCCGAGCTCGGGGTGACACGGGCGACGGCCGGTGCGGTCGCCGCCGAGCTGGAGGCACTCGGGCTGATCCGGGTCGACGCCAGGCCCGGCGCTGCGGCCGGCTCGCAGGGCAGGCCCTCCCACAAGCTGGCCGTCGCCGACGACGGGCCCGTCGCGCTCGCCGCGCAGGTGCACGCTGACGGCTTCCGGGCGGCGCTGGTCGGACTGGGCGGGCGGATCGTCGCCACCGCGCCCGGCTGCGAGGTCGTCGACGCCGACCCGGCCAAGGTCCTCGCCTCCGTCGTCGAGGCCGGCGCCGAGCTGCTGCGCCGGACCGGACGGCGGTGCGTGGGCGCGGGCCTCGCCGTGCCCTCCGCCGTCGCCGAGCCCGAGGGGCTGGCCCTGAACCCCCTCCACCTGGCCTGGCCCGCGGGTGCGCCCGTGCGGGACATCTTCGCCGAGCAGGTGCGCGCGGCCGGCCTCGACGGACCCGCGTTCGCCGCGAACGACGTCAACCTCGCCGCGCTCGCCGAGCACCGGCACGGCGCCGGCCGCGGTTCCCGTGACCTGCTGTGCGTGGCCACCGGCCACCGCGGCGTCGGTGGCGCGCTCGTCCTCGACGGCCGCCTGCACCGGGGCAGTTCGGGCCTCGCGCTGGAGGTCGGGCACCTCACCGTGCATCCCGAGGGCCGCCCCTGCCACTGCGGCAGCCGCGGCTGCCTCGACGTGGAGACCGACCCGCTGGCCTTCCTCACGGAGGCCGGACGCGAACCGGGCCCCGAGGTGTCCCTGCTCCAGCAGTCCATCGACCTGATCCGCCACCACTACGACGACCCGGGCGTGCGCACCGCCGCCGAGGTCATCGTCGACCGCCTCGGTCTGGGCCTGGCCGGCCTGGTCAACATCCTCAATCCGGACCGCATCATCCTCGGCGGCCTGCACCGCACCCTCCTCGACGCCGACCCCGGCCGCCTCCGCGCGGTCGTGGCCGACCGCAGCCTGTGGGGCCAGAGCGGCGGCGTCCCCATCCTGCCCTGCACCCTCGACCACAACAGCCTGGTAGGCGCGGCCGAACTGGCCTGGCAGCCGGTCCTGGACGATCCGCTGGGAGCGCTGACCGCGCGGGGGTGAGCGGGCACCGGCCGTGCTCCGGCGAGACTGATCCCACCGGTATCAGGCTTGGCCGCGCCGCTTCCGGGAAGGCGCGCCGCCGAGCGGGCAGGCTGGGTCGCAGGCAGTCCGTCCGCACCCGCACCACCGAGGAAGTTGACGCAATGACCGACAAGCTCACCGTGAGCGTCCTGGGCACCGGCATCATGGGCGCCGCGATGGCCCGCAACCTCGCCCGGGCCGGACACACCGTCCACGCCTGGAACCGCACCCACGCCAAGGCCGAGCCGCTGGCAGCCGACGGCGTGCGGATCGCCGACACCCCCGCGCAGGCCCTCCAGGACGCCGATGTCGTCCTGACCATCCTCTACGACGGTCCCGCCGCACTGGACACGATGCGCGAGGCCGCCCCCGCCCTGCGCCCCGGCACCGCCTGGGTGCAGTCGACCACCGCGGGCCTCGAGGACGTGGCCGAGCTGGCCGCCTTCGCCCGCGAACACGGCCTGGTCTTCTACGACGCCCCCGTCCTCGGCACCCGCCAGCCCGCCGAGGCGGGGAAGCTGACCGTGCTCGCGGCCGGCCCCACCGAAGGCCGCGAGAAGGCGACGCCGGTCTTCGACGCCGTCGGCGCCCGGACCGTGTGGTGCGGCGAGGACGGGGCCCAGGGCGGTGCCACCCGGCTGAAGCTCGTCGCCAACAGCTGGGTCCTCGCCGTCACGGCCGCCGCAGGCGAGGCCCTCGCCCTGTCCGAGGCCCTCGGTGTCGACCCCCGCGGCTTCCTCGACCTCATCGCCGGTGGCCCGCTCGACATGGGCTATCTGCGCGCCAAGTCCGAGCTCGTTCTCGAGAACAGGCTCACGCCGCCCCAGTTCGCCGTGAGCACCGCCGCCAAGGACGCCCGGCTGATCGTCGAGGCCGGCACCGCGCACGGGGTACGCCTGGACGTCGCCGAAGCGGCCGCCGCCCGCATGGAGCGTGCCGCCGCGCGGGGCCACGCCGACGAGGATATGGTCGCGGCCTACTTCGCCAGCTTCGACGACAAGACCGACTCCTAGGAGGTTCCCCATGTCCAAGCCGCCGCTGCCGCCCGAGGCCGACGAACTGCTGAGCGGGCCCAACCCGTGCGTCATGGCCACCCTTCGCTCGGACGGCGCACCCGTCTCCGCCGCCACCTGGTACGCGTGGAAGGACGGCCGTGTCCTGATCAACCTCGACGAAGGCCGGGTACGGCTGAAGCACATGCGCCGCGACCCGCGCGTCACCCTCACCGTCCTCGCCGCCGACAACTGGTACACCCACGTCACCCTCATCGGCCGCGTCGCCGAGATGTACGACGACGAGGACCTGGCCGACATCGACCTCCTCGCCCGGCGCTACACCGGCAAGCCCTACCCGGACCGCGACCGCCGCCGGGTCAGCGCCTGGATCGAGGTCGACCGCTGGCACGGCTGGGGCGCGCTGAAGGACAGTGACCAGGCCGGCGGCTGAGCCCGTCGGCCTGACCGGTCAGCGCCACTCGGTCCCGAACGCCCGGCCCGGGTTCTCCGTGAGGATGCGCTCGACCAGCTCCTCACCCACGGCGTGCACGAGCCGGGGCCGCACCCGGCGCAGCAGGTAGGGCATCCCGGGGCCGCCGTCCACCGAGCGGGCGGCGGCCGTGGTGGTGTCCGCACCCAGCAGCACCCGGTCGCCGAACCCGGCCTCGGCGAGCGCCCGGACGGCCTCCGGCATCCGCCAGTCCGTGGCGTGGTGGGCGAGGGAGGGCCCGTCGAAGGCCAGATAGCAGCCGGACTCGGCCGCCTGCCGGTGCACCACGAGATCGGGGGAGCGGTTGAGATGCCCGAGCACCACGCGGTGCGGCGGCACCCCCGACTCCCCGCACAGCAGGTCCAGTACGTCCAGCGCGCCGGTGCCCATCTCCAGGTGCACGGTGATCGTCGCGCCCGTCGCGTGATGCGCCTCGGCCGCTGCCGTCATGGTCCAGCGGGCGTGCGCGTCCAGCGCGTGGAAGCCGCCCGCGACCTTGACCAGACCCGCCCGCACCCCCGACGTCCCGATGCCCACGGTGAGTTCGGAGACGAAGACCTCGGCGAGCCGGCTCCGCAGCCCGGCGAGCGTGTCCTCGTCGTAGTGCACGGCCTGGTGCAGACCGGTCGCGGCCACCACGTGCACGCCCGTCTCGCGGGACAGCGGCGGCAGATCGGCAGCCCGCCGCCCGAGCCCGTACGGCGTCCACTGCACGACGGTCCCACCGCCCTGCTCGCGGAACGCGACCAGCTCCGCCCGCGCCGCCGCCAGGCTGCGCAGCTCCTGACCGGGCAGCCGGGGACTGCCGAGGAACAGATGGTCGTGGGCGTCGCACACGCCCAGGTCCGCGGGCGGCACGTCCCCCAGGACCGTACGGACCGCGCTCACCACTGGCGTCCCCGGGGCAGCCGGTCCCGGCCCGGCGCGGACAGACGCAGCACCTCGAACACCTCGCCGTCGGCCTTGGGCGGGTCCTGCTCCCAGAGGGAGAAGTGCACCAGTTCCCAGCGGCTCGTGTCGACGGCCGCGGCGGCACACAGGGCCCCGCTCTGCGCCGCCAGCCGCCGGGCCTCGCCCACCGCGTCCTCCACGACCTCGGCCAACAGCCCGCCCTCCGGCACGGGTTGGCGGCGCCGTACCGCCAACCGCGCGTGCGAACCGTCCCCTTCCTCGTATGCGAGGCCCGTCCACTGCCGCGCCGAGGGCCGCCCGAAGTCGTCACCGACTCCCTGGAACCCGCCGCCCCACAGGAAGGAGTTCATGCCCTCGACGGTGTTCCACAGGTAGAAGGGGGCGTACTGGTTGACCGGCGAGCCGCGCAGGCCCCGCTCGCGGACCAGATAGGCCTTGAGGCCGAGTCCGTCCCAGTCGTCGAGCAGATGCCCCCGGCGGGCGACGCGGTCGCGGATGACGCCCATGTCGTAGTCGGCGGGCAGGGTGATCTCGTACTGCAGGGCGTGCATGGAGGTCTCCTCAGGAGGCCCGGGGTGCCAGCAGGGAGAGCAGCCCCCGGACACCCGCGTCGAACACGGCGGGGGAGCCGGAGGCGCGGGCGAGGACGTAGCCGCCCTGGACGGTCGCGACGACCGTTGCCGCGATCTCCCCGGCGTCGAGGCCGGGCGCGAACCGGCCCTGCGCCTTTCCCTCTTCGACGATCGCGGCGATCCGCCCGCGCAGCCAGTCGAGCGTCTCCTCGACGGGTGCGCGCAGCTCGGGGCTCGCGATCACGTCCGGGTCCATCGTCAGCCGGCCGACCGGGCAGCCCCGCAGCACGTCGCGCTCGCGCCGCAGATATGCCTCGATGCGCTCGTAGGGCGTGCCCGGGCCGTCGAGTACGTCGGCGGCGGTGGCGCGCATCTCCTCGGCGGTCCGCCGGATCGCGGCCAGGGCGAGATCGGGCTTGCCCTTGAAGTGGTGGTACATGCTGCCCTGCCCGGCGTCCGCGCGCTCCAGGATCGCCTTGGGGCTGGTGCCCGTGTAGCCGCGCTCCCACAGCAGCTCGCGGGTGGACTCGATCAGCCGTTCCGGGGTGCTCATACCCGGCACTGTACATACTAGTAGTTACAGAAGTCGAGGGTGCGAGGAGCAGAAGGGTCCCGCCCGTCTACTCCCCACGCGGTACGCACGGTGTCGCTGCCAGTACGACGACCGGAGCCCCTCGCCGGACGACTCTGGAAAGCGACACGGAACACGAAGCGATCGAGGAGTTGGACGACATGCGGACCCTGGCGAACTTCGGCGACGGCGGCGGGCCCGGCCCGTGGATCCTGCTCTTCCCGGTGATCTGGGCGCTGCTGATCGGCGGCGGCATCGTGCTGCTGCGCCGCACGGTGTGGCGCGGACGCCGCGGCGGCCCCTGGCAGCGGCCCACCGTCGAGAGCGACTCACCCCTCGCCGTACTCGGCCGCCGCTTCGCCTCCGGCGAGATCGACGAGGACGAGTACTGGCGCCGGCTGTCCGTGCTGAACGAGGAGTTCGGCCGCAGGGGAGGCGCGGCATGACCACGACGACCGCCACGATGCCCGCCGCCCGGGTCATCGACGCGGTACATCACCCACTCTGCCCCGGACCTGGCGAGCGGGGCGACCCGGCGTGGATCGAGGCGCTGCATGGTCACCCTCGGTCCCGTCGCCGCCGCCCTCGCCGATGAGGTCGTCTTCCTCGCCGACGGCCGCCTGGTCGACCGCAGGGAGTCCCCGACCGCGGACCGCGAGCGCACACCCGACGGCGTGCGCCCCCGGGTGCCCCCGAGGGGACGGTGGTCACCGCCCGGTCAACCGGCAACGGCGGACCGGGCGGGAGCATGGTCGGGCCGGAGCCCGTCGGTCGAAGCGCCGACCTCGGCGAACCGGCGCGCCGGTTTCTCCTGGATCGTGCGCCGGGAGCGGAGCGACGGCGACGTCACCACGGGGGCGGACGTCGGCAGGGTGAACCACACGACCTTGCCGGACTCGCCGTCCGGCCGGACGCCCCAGCTCTCACTCATGGCGGCCACCATCGCGAGCCCACGCCCGCAGGTCGCCAGCGGCTCGGCCTCGTCGATCACGGGCATCCGCGGATCCCCGTCGCGCACCGAGACCGTGAGCCGGTCGAGCAGCAGCTCTATCTCCACGGTGCACGTCTTGTCCGGCTGGGCATGCCGGTGGACGTTGGACAACAGCTCCGTCACGCCGAGCGAGGCCCGGTCGATCAGGGGGTCGAGATGCCAGTAGCGCAACTGCGCAGATACGATTCTGCGGACCTGGCCGATCCGCGACGGCAGGGCTTGGAGCTCCACCGTGCAGTGCCTGCTTGGGTAGCTGATCACGGCTGCGACTCCCCGACGTGAGGTCCGGAAGAACACGGGATTCGGATCCAGCAGGGCGCCTGCGTGACACTGCCGCCTGCTGTCGTGGCCGGCGGGCTGGTTCGCAGCGTTATCGCCGGTAAACCCAGAGTGACGTGAGACCAGAGTGACGCAGGGGATGAGGTACCGCAACTCGCGGACATCTCAGCCGTCACGCCCCGCTGCCCGGCGCACGGCTTCGATGAAACGCCGCGCGGCCGGCGGGCCGGGCTCTCCCGGGGCGGGGTCGTGGTCGCCCAGGGTGAGCAGGTACCGCTTGCCGTTGAGATCCGCCGTGGCCCGGTCATCGGGGCCGAACCAGGGCTTGGAGGCGCGCACGGCCTGCACCGGCGCGCTGTCGATCTCACTGCCGTAGCTGGTCAGCAGCTCGAGCCGGCCGTCACTGATGCGGACCTGGCCGGCCCGGGTGAGCGACCGCAGCCGCTTCCCGATCCGCACGCCCGTGGCCCTGAACTCCGGCTCTCCCATGCCACCCGCCCCCTCCTGCGCGTCGGCGTACCGGCCCCCTGCGCGGTGCCCGGTACGGGCTCGTGTCCTGATCCAGTGTGCCCCGTCCGGACGCATGGTCCCCTCCGGGCGGGGCGTCCCGCCCGGCCCGGCCGTGCGGTGTGCCCCTCGGTCCCACGCCCCGGCCTGCGGTGCCGGAGGTGTGCCCCTCCGTCCCACGCCCCGGGGGGTGTGGTGCCGATGCCCGGAAGCCTGCTCCGGGAGGCGGTCGTGCCCTGCGCTCACCCTGTCCGGGGCCTTGGTCCCGCCGTGCAGTCTGCCCCCGCCCGGCGCCGAGCACCAGTGCCCGCGAGCCCCCCGCCTGGGGGCGCCCGCAGCACACTCGCCCATGCGCCCCCAGGAGTGCGCGCCCCCTTGCCCCGGGTCCTGCCCCTGGGGGCGCTTTGGGGGGCTCAAAGATGCGTTTATGCAGGTGAGGAGCGTGCGCCGGGTGTCTATGATCGGAGGGGTCGGCCGCGCGACGCGTCGGCGGCGCGCAGCGTTAGGAGCCCCCCGTGAGCACTCCCCAGCAGACCCGGACCGGCGTGACCCTCGACGTCGACCACAGCGACACCGGCTACCGGGCCTGGCTCAAAGAAGCCGTCCGCAGAGTCCAGGCGGACGCCAACCGCTCGGCCGACACCCACCTGCTGCAGTTCCCCCTGCCGGAGCGGTGGGGCATCGACCTCTATCTGAAGGACGAGTCCACCCACCCCACTGGCAGCCTCAAGCACCGCCTCGCCCGTTCCCTCTTCCTCTACGGCCTCTGCAACGGCTGGATCCGGCCGGACCGGCCCGTCATCGAGGCGTCCAGCGGCTCGACGGCCGTCTCCGAGGCGTACTTCGCGAAGCTGATCGGCGTGCCGTTCATCGCCGTCATGCCGCGCACGACGAGCACCGAGAAGATCCGCCTGATCGAATTCCACTCCGGCCGCTGCCACTTCGTGGACGACCCGCGCACGATGTACGAGGAGTCCGCCCGCCTCGCGGCCGAGACCGGCGGCCACTACATGGACCAGTTCACCTACGCCGAACGGGCCACGGACTGGCGCGGAAACAACAACATCGCCGAGTCCATCTTCCGCCAGCTGCGCCTGGAGCGGTTCCCCGAGCCGGCGTGGATCGTCGCCACGGCGGGCACCGGCGGCACCTCCGCGACCCTCGCGCGCTACGTCCACTACATGCAGTACGACACCCGCGTCTGCGTGGCCGACCCCGAGAACTCGTGCTTCTTCGAGGGCTGGACCACCGGCGATCCGGACGTCACCTGCGACTGCGGCTCGCGCATCGAGGGCATCGGCCGGCCCCGCATGGAACCGAGCTTCGTGCCCGGCGCGATCGACCGGATGATGAAGGTGCCCGACGCGGCAAGCGTCGCCGCCGTACGGGCCCTGGAGCGCGCCATCGGCCGCAAGGCCGGCGGCTCGACCGGCACCGGGCTGTGGAGCGCGCTGAAGATCGTCGCCGAGATGGTGTCCGAGGGCCGGCACGGCAGTGTCGTGACCCTCCTGTGCGACCCGGGGGACCGGTATCTCGACAAGTACTACTCGGACGCCTGGCTGGCCACACAGGGGATCGACACGAGGCCGTACACGGCCGCGATCGACT